>DASTCC010000466.1:0-37186 GCA_035711465.1 Vicinamibacterales bacterium | reverse complement strand
ATCGATGACGATGCCGGCCGACGTATCGAGCAGCCCCGCGCGCGAAAGCGGCAGCAGCGAGAGCAGGCCGGCGGTCGGATAGCAGCCCGGGTTGGCGACGAGCTCCGCGCCGCGAACTTCGTCGCGATAGTGCTCGGTCAGCCCGTACGCCGCCCGCGACGGCAGCGCCCTGGTCGCCGGGTACCACCGCGATCGCGCCGCCGCGTCGCGAATGCGGAACGCGCCGGACAGATCGATTACGCGGACGCCGGCGTCGACGAGCGGCGGGGCGAGCTCGGCGGCCGCGGCCTCCGGCACCGCCAGAAACGCGACGTCGATGTCCGACGCGAGCCGCGCCTTGTTCAGAGGCTCGACCTGGCCGTCCCAAATCCTCGCCAGCCTCGGCAGCGGCCGGGCCGCGGAATCCGCGCTCGACGACATCGCGGCCTCGAGGCGAACCCCTGAGTGCCGGGCCAGCAGCCCGATGAGCTCCTGTCCCGCGTACCCCGTCGCACCCGCGACCCCGACCCTTATGCTTGACGAATATGTATTCACGTGAAGCTATAGATATACATCGGCCGTTCGGCCAGCGTCAATAGATGTACCGAACATTACGTGCAAAACAGGGTGCGCGCGTATGCATAAGATGTATAATCATTCGTCAGCATGAAGGCGTGGCGCCAATCACAGATTCTCGACGTCATCGACCATCAGGCCGTGGCCTCTCAGGAGGTCCTGCGGGGGCTGCTCAAAGCGCGGGGCATCGATGCGACGCAGGCGACGATCTCCCGTGATCTCAAGGATTTAGGGCTGGTCAAGCGGGCGGGCGACGGCGCCTACGTCCGGCCAGGCAACGACCGCGGCGGCCCCGCGATCGGCGAGCAACTGCGGCGGGCGGTGACGTCGCTCGTCCGGGGGCTCGAGCGGGTTGACACGCTGCTGGTGGTCCGAACGGACCGCGGCCAGGCCCAGGGACTGGCGGAGTGGATCGACCGGGCCCAACTCCCGGAGGTCGCCGGCACCCTGGGTGGCGACGACACGATTCTGCTGGTCTGCCGCGGCGGCGAGGCCGCGCAGACGCTCGAACGCAAGTTCACCGACATGGTGAAGAGGTAGGAGGCGTTGAGACAGATGGAACGGATCGTCCTGGCCTACTCGGGGGGACTCGAGAGTACGGCCGCCATCACCTGGTTGACCGACGAGCTCAGGACCGAGGTCGTTGCGGTGACGCTGGATCTCGGTCAGGGGTCGTCGCTCGATGGGATTCGCGAGCGCGCCCTGGCGGCCGGCGCGATTCGTGCGCATGTCATCGACGCGCGCGACGAGTTCGCGTCGGCCTACCTGATGCGCGCGCTGGCCGCGGATGCGCTTCGTGACGGCGTCGATCCCATGACCGTCGCGATCAGCCGTCCGATCATCGCCCGGCATCTCGTCGAGCTCGCTCGCATCGAATCGGCGACCGCGGTCGCCCACGGCGCCAGTCCGCGATCCGCTGACGGCGTCCGTCTCGACGTCGCCATCCGCGCCTGCGATCCGGACGCTCGCATCGTCTCCCCGGCACAGATGATGGGGAAGTCGCGCGACGAGGTGATCGCGTTTGCGAAAGCGCGCGGCATCCCGGTGCCGCCGTTTGCGGAATGTCAGACGCGGCTGGATCGGAATCTCTGGGGCCGATCCCTGTCCGGCGGGTTGCTGGACGATCCGTGGGCGCCCCCAACTGACGACGCGTTCACGCTGACGCGGTCGTCGCGCGAGACGTCGAATCAGCCGGCGGAAGTCGAGCTCGCGTTCGTCCGCGGCATTCCGCAGAGCATCAACGGCGTCGTCATGTCGCCGGTCGAGCTCATCCAGAGTCTCGAGACCATCGCCGGTGAGCATGGCGTCGGCCGGCTCGACGTCATCGAGCACGATCTCACGGGCGGCAGCGCGCGCGTGATTCGCGAATGTCCGGCTGCGGCGGTGTTGCATCTGGCGCATCGCGAGCTGCGGCGGCTCGTGGTGCCGGCCGATCTGTCACGGCTCACCGGCGATCTGGCCGCGCACTACGCCGGCTTGATCGATCGCGGCGAATGGCTCTCCCCGACCCGTGACGCGATCGACGCCTTCGTGGGCAGGGTGCAGGAGCGCGTCAGCGGCGACGTTCGCCTGCGCCTCTACAAGGGCGACATTCAGGTCACCGGCCGGCGCTCGCCGCACGCGCTCCACGCCGGGCTGTCGATCGACGACGACGACGATCGCCCGCCGTACGGCGGTCTGGATCTGGCGCGGGCGATCTCACGGCCGCTCGAGCAGGCCGTGCGAGCGTCGGCGGCGGCGAAGGAGAGGGAGCGGCAGTCGAAATGACGCTGTGGTCGGGTCGATTTGCCGGGGCGCCGGATGCCGCCGTCTTCGAGTTCGGCCGATCGTTGGCCGTCGACAAGCGACTGTTCGAAGACGACGTCGCCGGCAGCGAGGCGTGGGCGGAGGCGCTCGGCCGCGCCGGCGTGCTGACCGGCGACGATGCGGCCGCGATCGGCCGCGGGCTGCGCGAGTTGCGCGATGCCGTGCGCGCAGATCCGGCGCGCCTCGACGCGGCGACCGATGAAGACGTGCATTCGTTCGTCGAGCGCGAGCTGATCGACCGGATTGGCGATACCGGACGCCGGCTCCACACCGGCCGATCGCGGAACGAGCAGGTCTCGCTCGACTTCCGGCTGTACCTGCGGCGCCGCATTCCGGTGTTGCAGGGGGCGCTGGCGACGTTGGTCGAGGCGTTCGTCGATCAGGCCGATCGCGCCGGCACCGCGGTGATGCCGTCGTACACGCACATGCGCCGCGCGCAGCCGATCCTGGTCGCGCACTTCTGGCTCGCGCATGCGGCGGCGATTCGACGCGACGTCGCGCGACTCGACGCCGCGCGCGACGAAGCGGACTGGATGCCGCTCGGATCGGGGGCGATCGCCGGCACGAGTTACGACGTCGACACGGCCTGGCTCGCCGGGCGGCTCGGCTTCAGCCGCGTCGTGCCCAACAGCCTCGACACCTCCGGCGATCGTGACTTCGCCGCGACCTTTCTCTACTCGTGCGCGCTCGCGATGGTGCACCTGTCGCGTCTCGCCGAGGACGTCATCCTGTTCACCGCCGAGGAGTTCAGCTTCTTCGAGCTCGCCGACGCGGTGGCGACCGGGTCGAGCCTGATGCCGCAGAAGAAGAATCCGGATCCGATGGAGCTCGTGCGCGGCAAGTCGGGCCGGGCGATTGGGCTGCTCACCGGCTGGATCACCGCGATGAAGGGCACGCCGGCGGGCTACAACAAGGATTTTCAGGAAGACAAGGGCGCGGTGTTCGACGCCGAAGACACGCTGCTCGGCTGCGCGATGACGTCGGCGGCGGTGGTGCGGACGCTCACGCCGCGCGTCGATCGGCTGCGTGCGGCGGCGTCGGGATTGCTGCTCGCGACGGAGGTCGCCGACTATCTCGTCGGCCGCGGGCTGCCGTTCCGGACGGCACACGAGATCTCCGGCCGCATCGCCCGCGATCTCTACGACGCCGGCCGCGATTATCCGGCGCTGACGCTGGCCGACTGGCAGCGCTACGACGCCCGGTTCGACGAGGGCATCTTCCATGCGGTGACGCCGGAAGCCGCAGTCGCGGCGCGTCGGACGCCGCAGTCCACCAACCCGGCCGCCGTGGCGCGTGCGCTCGACGAGACGCGCGCGTGGCTGCGATCGCGCCGCTAGCGCGCTCAGCGCCGTCGTACGGATAAAAGGACGAGGCCCAGCGCAACCTGGACCTCGCCCCGCTTCTCTTCCTCTCTTCAGTTCTGGGTGTTCTTGGTTCGGCAGGTCAACGTCGCGTTGCCCGAAGCGCTCACGGTCTCGTGCCAGTCGTCGGTGGGGCCGCCGAGGGTGCCACACATCATGCCGGTGTTCGCATGATCCCAGTGCACCGTCTTCCCCTCCGAGTTCGGCACGCCCTTCACGGAGCACCTGAACGTGGTCACGCCTCCGCCACTGACCACGGTCATCGAATCGGCTCCAAGGGCGACATGGCCGTCGCCATCGAGTACGCCACACGCTTGATCCCTGACTTGCAGCGATGCCCGCTCCGCCCCCGCAGGCTGGGGGAAGTACACATACACGATTGTCAGCAGCACGGCGACACACGCGGTCCCCGTTAGTGCCTTCTTCATGCGTTCTCCTCCGCCCCTTGAATGAGCAAAGCGTGTGCCCGGAAGCCGATCGCGGATCCGTCCAATGTTTATGGGGCCGAACAGAACTGAATGCCATCTCTGTGGTTGGCGTGGAAATTCATGAGGCCGAGGTCCTCGAAGGCGGGGTGCTATCGTAGGGACGTTTTTCGTCAGCGCCGACGGGCGCCGCTTCTTCGATGACATATTCGTTTCCGACCGATCTGGCTGGCCGGGTCACCGACCGCTGGAACACGTTCGTGTCCCGGCACGATCGCCCGGCGCCGCCGCTGCCGTCGCCGCAGGATCTGAAGCACATTCTCGAGACGGCATTCTTCGCGAGCCTCGAGCGCGAAGAAGGACGCGATCTGCGCTTCGTGCTGTGCTGCGCGCCGTCGCTCGACGTCCGCCGCGACGGCGTCGACGATCCGATGGCGGTGGCGGCGCTGGGGCAGCCGCGGCTGATGACCGTGGACGAGATCCGCGCGCTCGCGCCGGCGGTGAGCCCGAACAACGCGGCGATCATGATCCGCTTTCCCGAGCAGGGCGCACCGGCGCGGCCGTGCGAGATCGTCGGCGTCCTCAACGTCGGCAGCAATCTCGCACGGGCGAGGAGCGGCCGCTCGTTCTACCACCGGCCGGCGCCGTACGCGCTCGTCATCGACGTCCGCGACGCCGGCGAGCTGCACATCTATCGCGGCGGCATCAAGCTGGCCGCGCTGCGCGCCGGGCTGTTGCACGACCAGCTGGCATTCTCGGGGCTGGAGTTCCTGCCGGTCAGCGACATCCTCGCGCGCGGGGAAGCCGCGCTTCGGCCGCGGATCGACGTGCCCGAGCACGAGCCGGCGCGCGAAACGTCGGACTTCCAATGGATGGCGCTCCTCAACACCGTCCTCTGCATCGTCAACGGCATTCGGGAGGCCGGGCATGGCGGCACGGTGCTGCTGACGGCGCCCGAATCGTTGCCGTCGCTGCCGGTGCGCGTGAAGTTCGCGGTCGAGGACACCGGCCACGTGCTCGCCGAGCGCTTTCTCGACTTCCTCAACGCCCGGCATCGTCTCGCGAGTGCGCGCTGGGAGCTGCGCAAGGGGCTCGGACGCGAACGATCGGAGCTGTCGCATCTGCAGAACGCGACGTTCGTCGCCGAGGAGGATCTTGCCGACGCCTGCGATCTGGTCGCGCGCCTCGGCAGTGTCGACGGCGCGGTCGTGCTGCAGTCGGATCTGCGGGTCATCGGTTTCGGCACCGAGATCGTGCTCGACGCGGCGCAGGCGGTGACCGCGCACGAAGTCGTCGGCACGCCGCGCCAGATCGATCAATGGCCGGAGGTCAACAGCGAGAGCTTCGGCATGCGGCATCGATCGGCGCTGCGTTGCGTCGCCCGCGCCGATGACACCGCGGCGTTCGTGGTCTCGCAGGATGGCACCGTCAGCTTCTTCTGGAAGCGCGACAACCGGGTGCTGCTCAAGCGCAACGTCAACACGGCCAACCCCAACATGGTCGGCGCCTGAGCCGCCGCGGCGCGCACTACAATGCGCGACGGGAGGTTGTTGTGGCCGAGCTCAAGACCAGGCGCACCGGCGCCAGCGTTGCCGCATTTCTGAACGCCATCGAGGATCCGGATCGACGCCGTGACTGTAAGGCGCTGGCGACGCTGATGCAGAAGGTCACCGGGGCGAAGCCGAAGATGTGGGGCTCCTCGATCGTCGGGTTTGGCGACTACCGTTACATGGGCGGCGGCAAGCGGGTGCAGGAGTGGTTTCTCGCCGGGTTCTCGCCGCGCAAGGCGAATCTCACGCTCTACATCATGGGCGGGTTCCGCCGGCGGCCGGATCTGATGAAGCAGCTGGGCAAGTACAAGACCGGCGGATCCTGCCTCTACGTCAAGACGTTGAGCGACGTCGACGAGAAGGTGCTGGCGTCGCTGATCAAGGATTCGAACGCCTATATGAAGCCGAGGTCGGTGTGACGATGAACAGTCGTTGTTTCAGCGCGGCCTGCGCCGCCGCCGTGTGGCTGTCCTGGATGCCGATCGACGCCGCGCCGCAGGCCCTCTCCGGCGGCGAACGCGCCGCGGTCGCCTACGTCGATGCGCATGCGGACGAAGCGATTGCGCTGCTCGAGCGCGTCGTCAACATCAACAGCGGCACGATGAATCTCGAGGGCGTACGCCGGGTCGGCCGCGTGTTCGAGGCGGAGTTCAAGTCCCTCGCCTTCGAAACCGAGTGGGTCGACGGCAGCAAGTGGCAGCGCGCCGGTCATTTGATCGCGCGCCATCCGGGCAAGTCGGCGAAGGTCCTGCTGATCGGCCACCTCGACACCGTCTTCGAAGCCGACAGCCCGTTCCAGGCGTTCGAGCGGCTCGACGCCAGCACGGCGAAGGGCCCCGGCATCATGGACATGAAGGGCGGCGACGTCATCATCGTTCAGACGCTCAAGGCGCTGAAGGCCGCGGGCCTGCTCGATGCGATGAACATCACCGTGGTGATGACCGGCGACGAGGAGGCCGCGGGCCGGCCGCTGAAGATGGCGCGGGCGGCGCTGGTCGAAGCGGCGCAGGGCGCGCGCGTGGCGATCGGCTTCGAGGACGGCGATGGCGATCCCACGCACGCGGTCATCGCGCGGCGTGGCACCACCGGCTGGGATCTCACGGTCACCGGGACGCCAGGTCATTCGTCGCAGATCTTCACGGAGGCGCTCGGCGCCGGGGCCATCTACGAAGCCGCGCGCATTCTCGACGCCTTCCGCACCCAGCTGCGCGAGCCCTACCTCACCTACAACCCCGGCGTCATTGTCGGCGGCACCACGACCGAGTACGACGCGGCTCTGTCGCGCGGGACGGGCTTCGGCAAGTCGAACGTGATCGCCGAGCACGCGCGCGTCACCGGCGATCTGCGCGCGCTCTCGCCCGAGCAGTTCGAGCGTGCCAAGGCGAAGATGCAGCAGATCGTCTCCGCGTCGCTGCCGAAGACCAAAGCCGAGATCGTCTTCGACGAGGGCTATCCGCCGCTCGCGCCCACCGACGGCAACGAGCGTCTCCTGACGATGTTCGATCGCGCCAGCCGGGATCTGGGACTCGGCGGCGTGACTGCGGTCAGCCCGGACAAAGCCGGAGCGGCCGACATCTCGTTCATCGCCGGGATTCCCGCGATGTGCATGGACGCGGCCGGCATGAAGGGCAGGGACGGCCACACCGTCAACGAGACCGCCGATCTGCCCGTGCTCGCCGTTCAAGCCAAGCGGATGGCCGTGCTGCTCGCCCGGTTGGCTCAGGACGGAGGTCGGTGAGCTTTCTCGATCTGTTTTCGGATGCCGCGGCGATCTACGCCGCGTCGCGGCCGACCTATCCCGCTGAGCTCTTCTCGTTCGTCGCCTCGATCGCACCGGCGCGCGACCGCGCGCTCGATTGCGCCACCGGCAACGGCCAGGCCGCGATCGGCCTGGCCGGCCACTTCCGCGAGGTCGTGGCCGTCGACGCCAGCGCCGAGCAGATCCGGCAGGCCATGCCCAGGCCGAACGTCAGCTATCGCGTCGCGTCGGCTGAAGCCACGGGTCTGCCGGACGCGTCGTTCGACGCGATCAGCGCCGCCTGCGGTCTGCACTGGTTCGATCGCGATCGCTATTACCCCGAGGTGAAACGGCTGCTCCGGCCTCGCGGCGTGTTCGCCGCATGGACCTACTCGCGCTTCACGATCGATCCCGCGATCGACGCGTTCATCCGATCCTCGATCCAGGACGTCGTGTTCCCGTACTGGGCCCAGGCGAACCGGCTGAGCTGGAGCGGCTATCGGGACGTCGTGTTTCCGTTCGACGAGATCGCGCATCCGGCATTCGCGATCGAATGTGACTGGACTGCGGAGGAGATGCTCGGTTTCCTGACGACGTGGTCGGCGACGCGGCAGTGCATCCGCGCGATCGGATCGGCGTTCTTCGAATCGGCGAGCCGCGAGCTGATTCAGCGGTGGGGACCGGCGGGGACGACGCGCCGGGTCACGCTGCCCATCGACATGCGCGTCGGACGTGTCACGCCGGCGCAGCCGTGACCCGAACCGCGAGCAGCGCGCCCGCGGCGAGCAGCGCCGACGCGACGAGATATGGCGCCCCCGCCATCTGCACGCCGCGCGGATCGATGAAGTGCGAGAACACGCCTGAGAAGATCGTCGGTCCGACGATGCCGGCGACGCCGACGACGCTGTTGAGCGCGCCCTGAAGCTGGCCCTGCTGGCCGAAGCCGACGCGGCGCGTCATCATGCCCTGCGCCGCCGGGCCGTAGAGGCCGAACATCGACATCACCGGAATCCCGACGCCGAACCACCAACCGGTCGGCGCGACGCCGTAGATGGCAAACCCCACCGCGCCGAGCGACAAGCCGCTGATCAACGTGGCGCGCTCGCCAATCTTCGACACCACCGGTCCGACCAGCGCGCCCTGCACGGCCGCGATGACGATGCCGACCGCGGCGAGCGCCCAGCCGACGTCGGCGACGCCCCAGCCGTAGCGATACGCGGTGTAGAGCACGAACACCGTCTGCAAAGACTGGTGCGCGAGGTAATAGAGAAAGTGAACCGCCGCGAAGCCGAACAGCTGCGGTTGAGATCGCAGCAGGCGCAGCGAGCCCATCGGATTGGCGCGACGCCACGAGAACGCGGTCCGTCGCTCGAGCGGCAGCGACTCGGGCAGCACGAACAGCCCGTAGGCGAAGTTGAGCAGGCTGAGCGCCGCGGCGACCCAGAAGGGCAGCCGCGGGCTGATCGCCGAGAGCGCCCCGCCCAGCGCCGGACCGATGATGAAGCCCAGCCCGAAGGCGGCGCCCAGCTTGCCGAACGCGCGGGCGCGGTTCTCGCCGGGCGTGACGTCGGCGAGATACGCGAAGGCGGTGACGATGCTCGACGCGGTGATGCCGTTGATGACGCGGCCGACGAAGAGCCAGCCAATCGTCGGCGCCAGCGCCATGACGACGTAGTCGAGGCCAAGTCCGAGATTCGACAGCAGGACGATCGGCCGGCGGCCGAAGCGATCGGACAGCGCGCCAAGCGCCGGCGAGCAGACGAACTGCATCGCCGCCCACATCGTGCCGAAGAGGCCGACGATCTGCGCCGCTCGCGCGGTGTCGCCGCCCTCGAGCTGCTCGATGAGGTGCGGCAGCACCGGAATGACGACGCCAAGCGCGAGCACATCGAGCAGGACGGTGATGAAGATGAAGATCGTGGCGGCCCGGCGGACGGGCGGTGCAGCGGTGCTCATCGACGGGCGCTGCCGGTAGCATAGCGCGTGCTAGCATCGCGGCAGTGGCCGCGATCTACGGCTTCGACGTCACCACCATCGACGGACGCGTCGAGTCGCTCGGTCGCTACCGCGGCCGCACGCTCCTCATCGTCAACGTCGCCAGCCGGTGCGGGTACACGCCGCAGTACGCCGGCCTCGAGCGGCTGTATCGCGCCCACCGCGACGAGGGCCTGGTGGTGCTCGGCTTCCCGTGCAATCAGTTCGGTGCGCAGGAACCGGGCGGCGAAGACGAGATTCGCGTCTTCTGCGCCGAGCGCTACGACGTCACCTTCCCGATGTTCGCGAAGGTGCTCGTCAACGGCGACGGCGCACATCCGCTGTTCCAGTACTTGAAGGCGCAGAAGAAAGGGCTGCTCGGCTCGGCGTCGATCAAGTGGAACTTCACGAAGTTCCTGGTCGGGCTGGATGGCGAGGTGCTCGACCGGTTCGGGCCGGCCGACACGCCCGACAAGATCGAGCGCGCGCTCGTCGATCGCGGTCTGCTGGCGTCAGTTCGTCGGTAACGCGCCGAGCGCGCGCCAGTCGCGGCGCTCGTCCGTGACCGGCCGCAGGATCGCGTAGCTGATGATGACCATGGCAAGCAGGGTCGACACGGCCACGGCCTGCCCGCGCACCGGCGCCATGCCGCCGCGCGTCACCAGCACGTAGTACGTGGCGGCCCAGAGAATCGGACCGCTGATCGCCGAGAAGCGGCCGACCATGCCGTAGAGGCCGTAGAACTCGCCGACACGATCAGGCGGGGTCAGCCGCAGCATGTACGGGCGGTCGGCGGCCCAGGTGCCGCCCATGGCGACGCCCGCGGCCGAGGCGACGACGAACAAGAGCACCACGGGCAGCGTGAACAAGCCGATCGCCACCGCGAGCGTGAACGTCGCCATCCACAGATAGAGCACGAGCGTCAGCGTGCGCTTCGGGCCGTAGCGATCGACGAGACGTCCCCACACGAGCCCGCCGACGACCGCGAACGTGATCGCAATCAGCATCACCAGCCGCGCCTGCGTGGCGCCTTGCGCCTCCGTCAGGCCGTTCGAGAGCGACACGTTGATCGTGTAGAGGAACATGTACGAGATCACCGTGTTGATCGCGTCGGTGTAGAACACGCGGCCGATGAGGAACCTGAGCAGGCCCGGGTAGCGCTGGCCGTTCCGGAGCGCCTCGGCCGTTTGCCGCGTCGATTCGGTGACGGCGTCCCAGCCGAGGAGCTTGCGGGGGCGCGGGTTGATGCGATCGCGGACGAACAGGAAACAGGGGATCGCGAACGTCAGGAACAGCAGCGCGATCAGCAGAAACAGCAGCGCCTTGTTCTCGGGCGGCACCACGAAGCCCGCGGCGAGCGCGAGGTACGACCCGAGATAGCCGACGCCGACGCCGATCCCGCTGATCCGGCCGCGATTCTCTTCGGTCGTGACCTCGGGCAGCAGCGCATCGTAGAACTGCAGGCCGGCCTGATAGGCGGCGTTGGCGACGACGAACAGGATCGCCGAGATCGCGAACGGGCCGCGCGCCAGCAGCGCCGTGCACGCGCAGCAGATGATCGTGCTCCACACCAGGAACGGCATCCGCCGTCGCGCCCGGTCGGTCATCGAGCCGAGCAGCGGCGAGATCACGAAGATGATGCCCATCGAGAGCGCCGTGATCAGCCCGTAGACCCAGTCGGCGTCGCGCTCGCCGACGCTATCGCGCACGTACTCGGAGAAGAACATCGAGACCACGCCCATCGAGAAGATCGTGTTGGCGAGGTCGTAGAGGACCCACGACGCCACGGCGCGACGGGGAATCGCGCGGGTGGCGGCGGACGTGGCGGTCATGAGGCGGCACTACACTAGCAGATGTGCAAGTCGTCCTGGTTCATCACGCCGACGCCGTCGGCCCCGACGTCGATCCGCAGCGGCCGCTCTCCCCGCGTGGACTGGCGCAAGCCGGCGCGCTGGCCGACGCGGCGCGTGCCGTCGGTGTCAGACCGGACGCCATCTGGCACAGCGGCAAGCTGCGGGCGCGTCAGACGGCCGAGTTCTTTCTGCGTGCCTGCAATCCGATGGCGGAGTTCAGAATGGTGCGCGGACTCTTGCCGGACGATCCGCCAGAGTGGATGCGCGACGAGCTCGCGCACGAGACCCGTGCGGTGCTGCTCGCCGGCCACATGCCGCACATCTCGCGATTGCTGTCCGTGCTGGCGCCAGATGCCGCGTCGTTTCCGGCGCACGGCGCCGTCGCGCTCGTGCGCGGTGCGGATGCCGAATGGAAGGAAGCGTGGCGCGGGGAATGAAACCCCGCGCCGATGTCAGCGCTCGTCCTGATAGCGCTCGACTCTGACCGAGAAGGGCTTCGTCACCTTCACGGTCATCGCGGTGCCGGCAGTGAGCGTCGCCGGATTGGTGCCGCCCGCTGCAACCGCGGCCGTGCCGCCCGCCGCGCCCGCCGTGCCGCCGATCGCCGCGCCCTTCTTGCCGCCAATCGCCGCGCCGAGGATCGCGCCGATCACCGCGCTGGCGCCGATCTTCGACGCCGCCTCGCCCTTCGGCGAGTCGCCTTCGCGGAAAATCGGCTCGGTGGAAATCGGGATGCGAGTGTTGTCCGCGAGCACGAGCGAGGTGAAGCGGATCTCCAGACGCGAGCGCTCCTTGAACTTGCCGCCGCGCTCGACCATCGAGACGTTGCCTTCGAGACGCGACTGCGCCGGAATCGCCGTGCGGCCGTCGACGACGACGTCGCGGCTGACGATGGCGACGACGCGATCCTCGACCTGCGCGCTCTCGCTCGAGAGCGCGGTGTCGAGCCGCACGCCAATCACCGAGTCCTCATCGATTCGCAGGTCGATGTACTGCGGCCGCGGCGGCTCCGGCGGCGGAGGCGGTGGCAGTTCGCTCACCGGCACTGTCGTCGCCGGCAGCACGGGCACCGACGCTGGCGGCGCCGGGGTGATCACCGGAGGCGCCTCGACGCGCCCGGAGTCGGACGCGCTCGCCGGCGCGGCCGCGGGCGGCGTCGAGGGTTCCGGTCGGACCGGCTTCGGATTCGGCTGCGCGGGCGCCGGCGAACGGCGCTCGACCCGCGCCGGCGCGGGCGGCGGTGCGGAAACGGTCGCGGGACTCTCCACCGGCTTCGTCGCTTGGACTGGAGCCGGGACAGGCGGCGGAACCTCGACCGCCGTCGTCGTATCGAACGGCGACTGCGCGGACGTCGTCTGGTTGAGACGGGTGGCGTAAAAACCGCCAACACCGGCGGCGGTGATACAGCCGGCGCCGACGAGCGCGATGACGAGGGCTCTGGCAGACATGACGCCTCCCAATACAGCAAGGCGCGTACCGTACGGTCCGGCGCACGGGCGGTCGGCCCCCCTGGCCGGTGTCACCCTTGAGGACGTCCCGTGACCACTCTAAGATACAGAGACTCCCGGGCAATCGGCCAGGCCCCGCGGGGCCGCCGCGTCGAGCGGCCGGCGCGGCTTGTGCAGGAGCGATCGGCCATGTCCAGAATCGCCTCCGTCCTGTTCGTCCTGATGCTCGCGGTTCCGGCCACGGCCGAATCGGCGACGTCGATTCGCGATCTCGTGCAGCTCAAGGCCGCGGGCCTGAGCGACGACATTCTGATCGCGCTCATCCAGTCCGACGGCTCCGTCTTCAACCTCACGGCCGACGACATCATCGAGGTGCGCCGCCAGGGGTTGAGCGAACCGGTGATTCTCGCGATGCTCGCGACCCGCAAGCGGCCGCAGCCCTCGTCGATCGGCACGCGCGAAGCCAATCCGTCGGCGCTTGCCGCTGCCGGGTCGGACGAGCCGACGATGACGCCGGCGGAGAACGAGGCGACGGCGCAGTCGTCGCAGTACGAAACGGTGGAGGCGCCGCCGGTCACCGTGAAGGTCGAGCAGCACGTGACGCAGACGCAGACGGTAGAGGCACCGGAGCCGCAGGTGCAGTACGTGCCGTACCCGGTCGCGTATCCCGTGTATCCCGTGGCGCCGATCTACGACCGCAAGCCAGCGAAGCCGCTGTATTGGGGCTTCGGCGGCGAACGGCGTCCGGACGCGTGGCAGCCGATCGGCGGCCTGCGATCCGATCCGCGCGCCTCCCAACCGAGCACTCCGGCCAAACCGTCTCCCGGCGCAACGCCGCCCAGGATCAAAGGCAAGCAGTAGCGAACCGGGAACCGAGCATCCGCCCGCACCCGTCGCACCCGACGGCACCGGTCCGTGCCTGTCAGCCCCCGATCCTCTTTTTCAGCGCAGCGGCTCTCCTGAACCACGGGCGGTCCCGCCGACGCGCGAAGCGCGGCATCGTCGCTTTGTTGTCGAGGATGCGCTGGAGCCACTGCTGCGCTTCGTCGTTTCGATTCTGGCTGGCGAGGAACTGGGCGTAGTTGTAGTAGGTCTCCGACAGCGTCGACACATCGGTCGCGCGCTTGAAGCTCGCGTCGGCTTTCTCCACCTGGCCCGACTGCGCGTAGGCGTGTGCGAGCAGGCCAATGGCGCGACCGAAGTCGTACTTCGGTTCCTCGGCGACGACGTGGGCGATGTCGTCGGCGGCGGCCGCGGCGTCGCCAAGCTCGAGCGCGGCGACGCCGCGCCGGTAGTACGGATCGAGTGAGCTGACGTGCGGCGAGGCCAGCACGCGATCGTAGAGCTCACGCGCGCGCGCGTACTCGCCCTGTTCGAGACAGAGGTCGGCGAGCTCCTCGACGTTGCCGATGGCCGCGTTCTCCTTGACGATGGCATCGAGCTGCGCGAGCCGGCGCTTGCGGCCGGCGCGATGGAACGAGTCGCGGAGCAGGCCGGCATCGGGCAGGACTTCTGCGAAGAAGTAGATGATGGCGCCGAGCGCGCCGAAGAAGAAGATGATGAAGAACCAGTAGCCGTCCGGGCGCCGGCGGAAGAAGTGAATCAGCGCCAATGCCTGCAGGATGAAACCCCACGGGTAGAAGAGCTGGCCCAGCCACATAGGCGCGGAGAGCGATGTTATACCCGTCCCTCGCACCCGCGCCGACCGATCGGGGTCCTGGCCGGCCGGGGGAGTGTGCTATAACGGCGGTCCTACCGTGTCGCGCGTCGCCCGGACGCGCGCGCTCGAGTTCATGAATCCAGGCGTTTGAGGTGGAGGCAATCATGGCCAGCAGGTTCCTGCGGCGAGCGCTGATCGTCGGCGGCCTCGCGGCGGTCGCGTTCGGCGCGACGAGTGTGTCGGCACGCCAGGCGGCGCGCCCCGCGCAGCGGATGGACGAGGAGTACACGAAGAAGATCCTCGAGCTCACGCCCGACAACCGCATCGAGATCGACCTCGTCAACCACATGCCGCTGCCGGCGGATCCGAACGTGCCGTCGCCGCTGAAGTTCCTCGGCTACATCCCGGGCGAGAACGGCAACATCACTTACAGCAAGGACATCTACGCGTATCTCGACGCCCTCGACAAGGCCTCGCCGCGCGTGAGCTGCTGGTCGATCGGCCAGACCGAAGAGGGTCGCGACACGCGGGCGTGCGCGGTATCCGACGAGGCGACGATCCAGAACCTGGCCAAGTTCAAGCAGATGACCGCGCAACTGACCGATCCACGGTCGCTGACCGAAACGCAGGCGCGGCAGCTGATCCAGACCGCGAAGCCAATCTACTGGGCGACCGGCGCCATCCACTCCACCGAAGTGGGCAGCCCCGAGATGCTGATGGAGCTCGGCTACCGCCTGGCGATCTCCGAGTCGCCGTTCGTGCAGCAGATCCGCAACAACGTCATCTTCGTGTTCACGCCGACGACCGAGGTCGACGGCCGCGATCGCCAGGTCGATCAGCAGCGCGCGCAGCGCGCCAACCAGACCCCGCCGTCGATGGTCTACTGGGGCAAGTACGTCGCCCACGACAACAACCGCGACGGCATCGGCAAAGGGCTGAAGCTCTCGCAGAACGTGCTCGCCGCGTTCCTCGATTTGCACCCGCAGGTGCTCCACGACCTGCACGAGTCGGTGAACCTGCTCTACGCCTCGACCGGCACCGGGCCGTACAACCCGATCGTCGATCCGATCCAGGTGGGCGAGTGGTGGCAGCTCGCGCAGAACGAGATCATGGAGCTGACCAAGCGCGGCGTGCCCGGCGTGTGGACCTACAACTACTACGACGGCTGGGTGCCGAACTACATGTTCTGGATCGGCGTGTCGCACAACGCCATCGGCCGCTTCTACGAGACGCAGAGCGGCGGCGGCAACGTCTCGACGCCGCCGGCGCAGAGCCGCGAGTGGTACCGGCCGAATCCGAACCTCGGCGACGTGCAGTGGAACCTGCGTTCGAACATCAACATGCAGCAGTCGGGCGTGATGATCTCGCTCAACTACATGGCGCGCAATCGCGAAGCGTTCCTCGAGAACTACTACCTGAAAATGAAGAACCAGGTGCAGCTCGGGAAGACGCAGGCGCCGCATGCCTACGTGATTCCGGCGAACCAGCGCAAACGCGCCGACATCGCCGACCTCGTCAACATCATCCGCCGCGAAGGTGCCGAGATCAGCGTCGCGTCGTCATCGTTCAAGGTCGGCGACGTGCAGGTGAACGCCGGCGACTACGTGGCGCGGATGGATCAGCCGTACCGCAGCATCATCGAGATGTACATGGGGCTGCAGTGGTATCCGGCGGAGAACCCGCGGCCCTACGACGACACCGGCTGGTCGATCCCGCTGCTCCACAACATCAAGGTGCACCGCATCGACGACAAGACGATCCTGGATCAGCCGATGGCGGTGATGACTTCGGCCGCGAAGTACGAAGGCGCGATCGCCGGCACCGGCAGCACGATTGTCATCGACCACACCACCGACAACGCGCTGGCGACGTTCCGATGGACCAACCCGACGGTGAAGATGTCCGCGGCCGAGGCGCCCTTCGAGGTCGGCGGCCGCAAGTTCACGGCCGGGGCGTTCGTCATCCCGAACGCGAATCGCGCCGCGCTCGAGCCGCAGATTCGTTCGCTCGGCCTGCAGGCGGTCGCCACCGATGCGCTGCCGCAGGTGGCGATGCACGAGCTCGACATCCCGCGCATCGGCTACATCCACTCGTGGCAGAACACGCAGGACGAAGGCTGGGTCCGCATGGGCCTGGACATGTACAAGATTCCCTACAAGTACTTCGGCGACAACGAAGTCCGGAAGGGCAACCTGCGCGCGCAGTACGACGTGATCCTGTACCCGAACGGCCCGGTGCAGATCGACGGCGGCGGAATGCCGACTGGCGGCACGCCGCTTCCGTATCGTCCGACCGCGGCGACGCCGACGATCGCGACCGCGCCCGATCAGACCGACGATCGCCGCGGCAGCCTCGGCCGCGACGGCCTGCGTGAGCTGCAGCGCTTCGTCGAAGAGGGCGGCGTGCTGATCACGGAAGGACCGATCGGCCAGACCTTCGTCGAGAACAGCCTCGCGCCCGGGGTGCGCATCGCCCAGACCGAAGGGCTCTACGTGCCCGGCTCGGTCATCAAGACGATCCTCGGCGACAAGACGAGTCCGATCCTGTACGGCTACGACCAGAACGCGCTCGCCGTGCTGCTCAAGAACGGTCCGATCTTCGCCGTCGGCGGCGGCGGACGCGGCGGCGGCGGTGGACGCGGTGCGCTTCCGCCCGGCGTCGGCGGCGGCAACCTGCAGCCGATGGCGGCGCCGGCGCAGCTCGCGACCCTCGAAGGCGGCGCCGCGCCCGCGCCTCCGGGCACGGTCAGCGCCACGGGCCGCGGCGGTCGCGGCGGCGCACCCTTCGGCGCCGGCGGACGCGGCGGCGCCCCTGGCGGCGGACGCGGACGCGGTGGCGCCCCAATCACGTCGTCGGATCCCATGGTGCCTCGAGTGCTGCTCTCGTATCCGACGGACCCCAACGACCTGCTGCTGTCGGGTCTGCTCGTCGGCGGCGAGAACCTGACCGGCAACGTCGCGCTCGTCGACGCGCCGATCGGCAAGGGCCACGTCGTCCTGTTCGCGCATCGCCCGTTCTGGCGGAACGAACCACACGGCAACTACTTCCTCTGGTTCAATGCGATGCTCAACTGGAATGACCTCGGAGCGGGAAGATAGTCTGGTCGGTGACGACGGGTGACGGTCACTGCGGTCTCGTCGCCCGTCGTCACCGCCGTCACCCGTCGTCACCGCCGTGACCCGCTGCCACCCGTCGTGACCTGCCGTCACCTGCCGTGACCTGGCGTGACCCGTCGTGACCATCGTCATAGTCGGCGCCGGCATCATCGGCACCGCCGTCGCCGACGCGCTGACGCTCGGCGGCGCGGACGTGACGGTGCTCGACATGCGATCGCCGGGGCTGGGCGCGTCGCAAGCCTCGGCCGGCATCCTCGCGCCGTATGCCGAAGCCGAACCGCACTCGCCGCTCCTCGACCTGGGCGTGAGAAGCCTCTCGCTCTACGACGCGTTCGTCGCCGGCGCCGCCGAGCGGAGCGGCCGTGCGATCGAGTACGCGCGCACGGGGACGCTGCAGGTGGCGCTCGACGAGGCGCACGCGGCGACGCTGCAGGCCGAGTCAGCGTGGCTGCGTGAGGCCGGCGTCGACGCCACGTGGCTCGATTCGCGCGAGATCGGCGCACTCGAGCCCGCTGTCTCGGCGTCGTCTCGAGGCGGCCTGATCATCCGATCGCACGGCTTCGTCGGCGTGCGCTCGCTCGTCCACGCCCTGATGCACAGCGCACGCTTCGGCGGCGCGACGTTCGAGTCGCCGGTCGAAGCGGCCGACGTCATCGTCGAGTCCGATCGCGTCCGCATCAGCGCCGGCGAGCGATCGTGGACCGCGGATGCGATGGTGATCGCCGCTGGGAGCTGGTCGAACCGGCTGAAGATTCGTGGTGCCAGTCTTCCCGCCGTGCGTCCGATTCGCGGACAGCTTCTGCACCTGCGGTGGAACGGCGCCGACCTTCCGCGCCGCGTGATCTGGGGGCCGGACTGCTACATCGTGCCGTGGAGCGATGGATCGCTGCTGGTCGGCGCAACCGTCGAGGACGTCGGCTTCGACGAGCGATCGACCGTGGACGGCATGCGCCAGCTGCTCGACGCGGCGAGCGCGCTGCTGCCGTCCTCGGCCCGCGCCTCGATCGAAGCGGTACGGGTCGGCCTTCGGCCGGCGTCGCCGGATGGTCTGCCGATCATCGGTCCCATGCCGTCGATGCCGAATGTCGTCCTCGCCACCGGCCACTACCGCAATGGCATCCTGCTCGCGCCGCTTACGGCGCAGATCGTCAGCGCGTACTTGTTGAGGCTTGGGGCTTGAAGGCTTGTTAGAGGCTTGAAGGTGTCGGATCAGTGGAGAACCCCAAGCCTCCAAGCCGCAAAGCCTCCAAGCCTTCATAATTCCCCCATGAAGCTCAACGACAACGAGATCAACGCGCGGCTGTCTGAACTCCCCGGCTGGTCGTACGAGAAGAACGCGCTGGTGCGCAAGTTCACGTTCGCGGGATTCCCCGATGCGGTCGCGTTCGTCACTCGCCTCGCCTTCGATGCGGAAGCGGCCGATCATCATCCGGACCTGCTCGTGAGCTACAAGCGCGTGACCGTGACATGGTCGACGCACAGCGAGGGCGGCGTCACGGAGAAGGACATCGCCGGCGTCAAGCAGGCGAACGCGGTCGCATCGCATTTCGGGGTCGCATAGCCGGCGCATGCGGCGCATCCCAAGTCGGTGACGGCTCATATCGGAGTGTGGAACACTAGGCGCGCGTGCGGCTGAAGACGTCCTACTCGGCCCGGGAAGTGGCGGCCCTCACCGGCCTCACGGCGCGTCAGCTCCAGGGGTGGGACGCGTCGCAGACCTTCCTGCCCTCGATCGCGCCGCGGCGGACGACGTCTGGAGGGTTCACGGAGCGGCGGTATACGCCGGTCGATCTGCTCGAGCTCCTGGCGCTGGCGGAGCTGCGACGAATGGGATTCCCGCCGGCGGTGCTCCGTCAGCTGATGGAGACGTTGCGCGACTACTTCCGTCGCCGGCTGTCCGAGACGCTCGACGACAACGGCGAGATGCGGCTGCTCACCGACGGCCGCGGCCTGTTTCTGCGCACGCGCCAGGGACACATCTTCGATCTGCTCGTCGATCCGATGCAGCCGCTCGTCACCGGCGACGGGCTGCCGCTGCGGACCGTCAACGGCCGCGCCAAGTCGCGGCGGAAGCGCCGCGCGAAGCCTGTTCCCGTGAAAGCTCGCTCCTGAGGACCACCATGCGAACGCCCTTCCGACTCCTGCTCGTCCTCGTGCTCACCGCCACCGCGACGCTGTCGTCGCAGCAGGCGCTGCCGACGCCGGCCTCGGTGTTCGGCTTCGAGCCCGGCACCGACAACCGGCTCGCGAACGCCGATCAGGTCAACGACTATCTGCGGCGCGTCGACGCCGTCAGCGACATGGTGCAGGTCGTCGACGCGGGCAGCACGACGCTCGGCCGCCGCTTCACGTTCGCGCTGGTGTCGTCGGCGGCCAATCTCAAGAACATCGACCGGCTGCGGGAGATCGCGCGGCGGCTCGCGCATCCGTCCGGCCTCACCGACGAGCAGGCCGCGGCGCTCGCCCGCGAAGGCAAGCCGTTCGTGCACGTCGACGGCGGCCTGCACTCCACCGAAGTCGCCGGCGCGCAGCACGTGCCGCTGTTGCTCGACACCATCCTCAGGAATTCGTCCGATCCGAAGGTCGCGAAAGTGCTCGACGACGTCGTGCTGATGCTGTGGCCGACGATCAACCCGGACGGCCATCAGATGGTCGCGGAGAACCTGGAGCAGCGCACCGCCAGCGGCGGCCGCGGCGGCGGGCTGACCCGGCTGTATCAGGAGTACGTCGGCCACGACAACAACCGCGACGCCTACATGCTCAACATGATCGAGTCGCGGGCGATGGAGTACGCGTGGCGGCAGTGGGAGCCGCAGATCATCTACGTGCATCACCAGTCGGCGCCGTTCCCGACGCGCATCTGGCTGCCGCCCTTCGCCGAGCCGATCGCGACGCACGCGCCGTTCCTGATGTCGCGGCAGGTGAACATGATCGGCATGGCGATCGCGATGGGCCTCGAAGAGCGCGGCCAGGTCGGCGCGACGCACATGGGGACCGGCTACGACGCCTGGTACCCCGGCTACATCGACTACCTGCCGATGTTCAAGAACATCGCCGCGTTCTGGACGGAGACGCAGGGGAACGGCGCGGCGCCCACCGAATCGACCATCGACCGCTTCCCTCAGGCCTATCGCGATCTGCGGCCGACCAGCCTTTACTCGAGCCCGTGGCAGCCGGGGCCGTGGAGGCTTCGCGATGCGGTCGACTACATGCACACGGCGTCGTGGTCGGTCCTCGAGTTCGCGTCGAAGTATCGCGAGTCGGTGCTGCTCAACCGCTACCGTGCCGGACGCGACCAGATCGCGCGCGGGAAGGAGGGCGGTCCGTACGGCTGGGTCATTCCTGTCGAGCAGCGCGATCCGGTTGCCGCCGTCGAGCTGCTGCGCCGGCTCGCGTTCGCCGGCGTTCGCGTCTATCGCTACCGCGAGGAGAGCACGGCCGACGGCGTTCGCTACCCGCCGGGCACGTGGGTGATCCCGGCCGATCAGGAATTCGCGGCGCTCGCACGCGAAGTGCTCGAAGTGCAGAGGTATCCGGACCTGCGCGAGTTCCCGGGCGGTCCGCCCGAACAGCCGTACGACGCCGCGGGTTGGACGCTGCCGCTGGCGATGGGCGTCAACGTGATCGCCGCGCAGTATCCGATCAACCAGCTCGCGCTCGATCCGCTGGCGCCGTCGCCGGCGCCGGCCATCACGCCGCAGCCGTACGAGAGCCAGTCGGTCGCCGACGCGGCACCCTTCGACAGCGTGCCGGGCCTCGGCTTCGACGCCGTGCCCGAAGCGAAGGCAATCGTGCCGCCGGTGGGACGCATCACCGGCAACGGCGCGGCGCTCGCGCTCGATCCGGCGCAGAACAACACCTTCCGCGCGCTCAACCGCGCCTGGAAAGCCGGACGCGAAGTGCGCTTCGTGCCGGCCACCGGATCCTCAGGCGCGCGCTATCTCATCGTCGGCATGTCGAACGGCGATCAGGACGCGCTCGTACGCGATCTGGCGCTTCGCGCCGAGCGCACGGCCTCGTCGGGCACGGTTGTGCCGAAGCCGCGCATCGGCTTCTACGACGTGCCGACGAGCATGGATCACGGCTGGACGCGATGGGTGCTCGAGCAGTACGGCTTCGAGTACACGCGCATCAGCGGCGCGGAGGTGCAGGCAGGAAATCTTGCGAGCCGCATCGACGTGCTGCTCATCAGCGACGAGGCGCGCGGCGTGCTCGAGGGCGGCGGCCGCGGCGGGCGGCCAGGGGGCGCGGGCGCGGCCGGCGGCGGTGGCGGCGCGGCCGGTGCGCCTGCAAACACGGCCGCTGACAACGACGCGCGCGTGAAAGCGCTCGACGCGTTCATCCGCGGCGGCGGCACGCTCGTCTGCTTCAACCGCTGCAGCAACTTCGCCATCGACTCGTTCAAGCTGCCGGTGAGAAACGCGACCAGCGGCGTCTCGCGAACGGAGTTCTTTGCGAACGGATCGCTGCTGAAAGTCGCCACCGATCCCGCGCATCGCGTCACCGCGGGCATGCCGGCCGAAGCCGCCGTCTACTTCGACGGCGGTCCGGTGTTCGAGACGCTCGACGGCTTCCAGGGCACAACACTCGCGCAGTACGGCGCCGATGGATCGCCGCTCTTGTCCGGCTACCTGCTCGGCGAAAAGCACCTGCACGGCCGCAAGGCCGCGCTCGACGTCCAGCACGGCAACGGCCACGTCATCCTGTTCGGCTTCCGGCCGCAGTGGCGCGGCCAGCCCTTCGGGACGTTCAGGCTGATCTTCAACTCGTTGCTGAAGTGAGGAGGGGACTCGGTGCCGAGTTCCCAGCACCGTCTTCACTCGATAGGAAAGACATTCCCGAGCCCGTCGACCGGGCGCGGAATGACGTGCACGCCGACCAGCTCGCCCACCTTGCGAGCCGCGGCGGCGCCGGCGTCGGTCGCGGCCTTGACGGACGCGACGTCGCCGCGGACGATGGCGGTGACCAGGCCCGCATCGACTTTCTGCCAGCCGACGAAGACGACGTTGGCGGTCTTCACCATCGCGTCGGTCGCTTCGATCATGCCGACGAACCCGCGGGTTTCGACCATTCCCAGCGCTTCACCGGGCAGCGGCGTCGAGGGCTTCTGCGTAGCCATGGACCTGCCACTTTAGCAGATGCCCGTCCGACGCGATCAGTCCTCGCGCAGGAGCTTCGCCGGATCGAGCCGCGCCGCCTTGCGCGCCGGCGCGACGGCGCCGGCGAACGCCGCGCCCGCGACCGCGAGCACCGCGATCGCGAATGACACCGGATCGGTCGCGGTGATCTCGAACAGCATGCTGCTGAGGATGCGGCCAAACTGCCAGGCGGCGACCAGCCCGAGCACGCCGCCGGCGACGGCGACGAAGACGGCGTCGGCCATGGCCAGCCGGCCGATGGCGATCCGGCTGGCGCCGAGCGCGTGACGGATGCCGAACTCGCGCCAGCGGCGGCGCAGGCTGCCGTTCGCGAGTCCCCACACGCCGACGGCGATCATCACCAGCGATCCGCCGCCGAGGATCGTCGTCAATCTTCTGAACAGCGTGCGCTGCTCCAGCGTGCTCATCGCACGATCGCTGAACGATCCGGTTTCGATCGTGACGAGGCGCGAATCCAGCTTCGCGGCGGCAGCAAGCAGCGCCGGCTGGACATCGGCGGCGCGGCCGGTCGGCGAGCGCGCGACGATGACCAGACTCTCGGCCCTGTCGTCGTACGGCAGGTAGATGCGGCCGTAGTCCGCGGATCGCAGGCTCATGTCGCGGACGCTCGCGACCACGCCAATGACTTCGTAACGCGTGCCGTTCGGCCCGCCCACGCGAACAGCGTGTCCGACCGCGTTCTCGTCTGGCCAGTACTGCCTGGCCAGACTTTCGCTGAGGATGACGACCGGCCGGCCGGCGTCGGTTGGCGAGAACGTTCGGCCGGCGACGACCCTGATGCCCGCCGTTTCGAAGTACGGTCCGCTGATGCGCGTCGTCGGAAGCGGGTACTGCCGCTTCTCATTGGAGCTTTCGGCGACGACGAAGAGCGAGTTGTAGAGCGCGAACGGCACCCAGTCCGCGATAGCGACCGGCGCGCCGATCGCGCCGTCGAGCTCGAGCGCGCGGCTCGTCACCGCGCGCCGCTCGTCGTCGGTCAGGCCTGCGCCGGCGGGATCGAGCGTCACGAACGAGACCGCCGCGCCGTCGTAGCCGAGCGGCTGACTCTTGAGACCGTCGATCGTTCGCGTGAGCAGCAGCGCCGCGGCGAGCAGACCGCAGCCGGCGGCCACCTGCGCCGTCATCAGGATGCGCCGGAACCACCCGGCGCGAGGCGTCGCGCGCGTCGTCGTCATCGACGCGGATCGCGTGGCATGCGCCATCGTCATCGCCGGAGCGATCATGGCGGCGAGGGCGGTGATCGCGGCGAGCGTGGCGAGCTGCAGCGCCGCGCGGACATCGAAGTCCGGGACCGCGGTTTCGACTACCCCGGTCGTCACCCGGAGCCGGCCGGCGGCCTGGAGCAGAACCGCCGTGATCGGCGTGCTCACCACCGTGGCGACGATCGCGACAAGTCCGATCTCGAGGGCGACCAGTCGCAGCAGCCGCCGGCGCGGCGCGCCGAGAGCAGCGCGCAGCGCAAACTCGTTGCCCCGATCCGAGAACCGGCCGACGAAGAGCGAGCCGAGACATGTCGCGGTGAGCAGCAGCGCGAATCCGACGGACCAGGCGATCGGCCGCAGTAGCGTCCGGAGATCTTCGCGCGCCGAAGGCCACGGCGACAGCCACACCGAGTCGGCGAGCAGGATTCGCCGATCGGCATCGGTCGTTCCCGAGATGGCTGGCATCGATCGGGCGATCGCGGTCAATCGGGCGCCGACATCGTCAATCGATTGCGACGCCGGCACGCGAATGCCGCCGCGAAGCCAGCCGGTGCCCGGATCCGAGAGCAAGCCGCGCCGCACCTCGCCGTTGGGGAGGACCCGCGGAGTGGAGATCAGAGGCTCCGTCGTGATCGGCAGCCAGAGCCGCGTCGGCCTCCCGGTCTCGAGCCCGCGAAAGCCGGCCTGGGTGATGCCGGCGATCTCGAAGGTCTGACCGTTGAGTCGAAGCGCCTGGCCAACGAGCGAAGAAGGATTTGCCGCGAGCGTCGCCGCAAGCGTCTCGTCGATCACCACGACCGGGCGGCCCTGTGCGACGTCTTCGGCGACGAGCAGGCGACCGGCCGAGGGACGCGTGCCGAGCGACCTGAAGTAGCTGCCGGAGACGAACGTGGCCGGCCAGACGCGGCGATGGTCGTCGTGAATGACCTGAACCTCGCGTTGGCCCCAGGCAAAGGGCGACAGGTCCGGCGCCGCGGCTTCGATCGCCTGCGCGACGCGCCACTGCATCATCACCGGCACTTTCCCGTTGAACGAATCGAGGATCGACCAGAGCTCGTGCGGCTGCCGGATGCCGGCCGGCGCTCGAACCAGCAGCGCGTCGATCAACCGTACCGCCGCACCCGCGGTCGCGAAGCCGATGAGTGCGACGAGCAACGCCGACCAGAACACGCGCGGCGTGCGCGCGAGTCCGATCCAGGCGTAGCGCAGGTCGCTGGCGAGGGCACGCCGCCACGACAGCGCGCGTCTGCGGACGCGAGTCGATTCCTCGGCTACGGCGTTCACCCTTCCGAACCGCCGCTCCGCCTCGCGGGCGGCGTCGTCAGCGTCCATGCCGGCGGCGATGTTGTCGTCGCGGCGCAGCGCGAGGTGGGCTTCGATCTCCGCTTTCACCTCGGCGGCCATGTCGTCCGCCGGTCGACGACTCCGGAAGATGCGCCAGCTCATGACGTCACTTCGTTTCGAGCATGCGGCTCACCGCACGCGCGAACGACTGCCAACCCTGCTTCTCGCTGGCGAGGCGGACGCGTCCGGCTGGCGTGAGGGCGTAGACGCGGACCCTTCGGCCCCCGGAAGTAGCGCTCCATTTCGCGCTGACGTCGCCACGATCCTCGAGCCGATGAAGCGCCGGATAGAGCGATCCCTCTTCCACCGACAGCGCGTCAGCGGTGTCGGCCTCGATCCGGCGCGCGATCGCGTAGCCATGCAAAGGTCCGCGACTGAGCGACTTCAACAGCAGCATCTCCACGGTGCCGCGCATCAAGCGGTCGGTTGGGGTGCCTCGGGACATATGCATAGAAAATTATGGGTTGTGGGCCGGCGCTGTCAAGGGCGCCTGGTGCCGGCAGGCGGCGGGCGGCAGGCTGCGGGCTCCTGGCTGGCGCGGTCAAGGGCGCGAGCGCCAGCAGGCTCAGATGCGAATGGCGTCCGCCGCGGTTCCGCGTGAGAGAAGACACCGCCCCGAGCCCCGAGCCCCGAGCCTGGCGCGCGCAGAGCGCGCGCGTCACTGGCATCTGCCGCGCGCGGCTACCGCCAGCTCTTCGACAACGTCGGGGCCGTCCGTCAAGAGCACCGTATTCGCGAGGTTCATCACCACGCAGGCGTGATTGGGCACGATGCGGACGCGGTCGCCGACACGGAGAGCGTGATCCGCCGGTACGCGGGCGACGGCGTGCTCTTCCGAGAGACGTTCGATGGCGATTGCCGCGTCCTCGACCGGCGCGATCAGGTCGGAGAACACGATGCCGTGGCCGGTCGAGGCGCCGAAGCCGCGCACGCCGTCGGTCGACAGCATCTTGCTGCCAGCGTCGAACACGACGCGTGTGGGCGAGGGACGGCTGACGACCATCGCGAGCACCGACATCGCGCAGTCGTCGAGCGACGCGGCGCCGAGGCCGACCTGGGTGCGGTCGAAGAACACGTAGTTGCCCGGCCGCATCTCGGTGATGCCGCGCTGCGATCGGATCTGGCGCGCCGTCGGCGTCGATCCGACGCTGATCTCGGGCACGTCGACGCCGGCGTCTCTCAGGCCGCCGGCCAGTGTGATCAGAATCGACTGCTCCGTCTGCGCGATGTCGCGAATCTCCTGCGCCGACTGCGCCAGATACGCCTGTCCGGCGTGACTGAGCAGACCGCGGAAGCGCAGGCCGGGCAGCGCCGAGATCTGCTTCAGCGTCTCGAGCGCGGATGCCGCATCAGGATCGATCCCGCAGCGGTGGAATCCGACGTCGACTTTGACGAGGATGTCGAGCGTCGCGCCCGCCGCGGCCATCGCCGCGGACCATCCGTTCGCGACCTCCAGGTTGTCGACAATGATCGAGAGCCGCGTCTTCTGCAGGAGCGCCAGAACGCGCGGCGCGTTCGTCGGATGCACCGGATAGGGCAGTCTGATGTCCTGAATGCCCGCGTCGGCCATCACCTCGGCCTCGCCGAGCTTCGCGCAGCAGACGCCGACGGCGCCGGCCTCGATCTGCCAGCGCGCGATGACCGGGCTCTTGTGTGTCTTGCTGTGGGGCCGCAGCCGCACGCCCGCGTCCTTGGCGAGCGCCTGCATGGCGACGATATTCGAGCGAAGACGACGACGGTCGATCAGGACGCGCGGCGTGGTGACGTCGAGGAGAGAGGACATGCGCCTCTATTAAATGAGGCGACGAACACCACTTCAAGCCTCAAGCCCAAGCCCCACGCCCGAGTCACAGCAACCCGATCTTGTCCTTATAGAGGTAGCCCGGAAACACCTTCGAGATATCGCGCGCGCCCAGGTGCGACGTGACGCATTCGGCGAAGACGTCGCGGAAGTCCGTCGTGATCGCGAGGTCGCGGCCCTGCCAGAGCTGCTCGCGTTCGAGTCCCGGCCATTTGCCGTAGACCTTGCCGCCCTTCACCGGTCCGCCGAGGATCAGCATCGCGTTGCCGTGGCCGTGATCGGTGCCGCGGTTCCCGTTCTCGCGCACCGTCCGGCCGAACTCCGACATCGTCACCACCACGACGTCGGCCATGCGGTCGCCGAGATCCTGGGCGAAGGCGGCGATGCCTCGCGCGAAGTCGTCGAGGCGATTCGCGATCTGGCCTGTCGACGCGCCTTCGTTCGCGTGATGATCCCACTGGCCGAGCTCGGCGAACGCGACCTCGAGCCCGAGATCAGCGCGGACGAGCTGCGCGATCTGCTTCATCGCCTCGCCGAACCCCGAGCGCGGGTACTCGGCGCCATTGCCCGGGGTGTAGTTGCCCGGGTTGTGATCCCTGAGCATGCGCACCGCGTCGAACGCCTCGCGGCCCGTCGATCCGAGCAACGCGTCGGCGGCCTGCGTGTACTGCGCCTCGAAGCCGGACGCCATCATCTCGGAGTCGCGTCCGGCGCGGATGCCGAACGATCCGATTTGACCGATCGCCAGCGCCGGCGCGGCGCCCTGCAGCGAGCGCGGCAGCGCCTGCGTCAGCGCCACGGCGCGGAAGGGCGTCGACTTCTCCTCGTGCTCCTTCGCGTGCAGGTAGCGATTGAGCCAGCCGTCGCGCGTGCTCTTGCGGCCCGGCGTGCCGCTCTCCATGTAGTCCTGCGCGTCGAAGTGCGATCGCGTCTCGTCATGCGATCCCGAGGCGTGGACGATGGCGAGCTGGCCCGACTTGAACGCCGGCTCGAGCGGCGCCATCCGCGGGTGGAGACCGAAGAAGCCGTCGAGATCGATCGCGCCGCCTTCCTGCCCCGGCGCCGGAATCGCGATCGACGGCCGCGCCTGATAGTAGGCGCGCTCGCCGAAGGGCACGACCATGTTCAGGCCATCGACGGCGCCGCGCTGGAAGATCGCGATCAAAATCTTCTGCTTCGCCCGCGCCGCTTCGGCGCTGCGCGCGATGAACGCCGGCGTGAAGCCCAGGCTGACGAGCGCCAGACTGCCGTTCTTCAGGAACACGCGTCGCGTCATCATGGCCGTTACCTCTTCTGGAACTCGGGTGAGCCGAGCGTCAGCGCGATCAGCTGCTGCGCCGATTCGGCGCGCGCGATCGTGCTGCGCGTCGCCGCCGACGCCTCGCCGGCGAGGAGCTGATCGATCAGCCGGTCGCGTGAGGCTTCGGACGTGTCCGGCGCGAGCGCGGCGACGTCCACCTGGATCTGCGCGCGCGCCATCTGTCCCTGCCGCCCCTGGAGGCCGACGCCCTGATTCGGTCGCGGCTGGTTGGGCCGCGCCGGCTGGTTCGGCCGCAGCGCGTTGCCTGCCGGCCGGATCGCGCCGCCGCTCACCAGCTGCATCGCGAAGTTGAGACGGTTCAGGAGCGAGCCGGTGTTCACCCAGGCGTCCGACGTCATGCTGTAGCCGGTCGGCGGCTGGCAGCCGTAGAGCGGCATGCCGAGATCCCGCATCGCCGCGATCATCGGTTGCGCGTTGACGACGCTGGCGTTGGCGGCGCGCGCCGCGGAAACGACGAACTCGAGCGGCGTCTTCACCTTTGCGCCGTAGTAATCGGCCGAGAAGAACTCCGCCGACGTGACGATCAGGCGGGTCACTTCGCGCAGATCGCCCTTGGTGTCGAGGAACGTCTTCGCCGCGCGGTCCACCAGCGCCGCCGGCGGCTCGTCGCCGACGAAACGCTGGGCCAGCTTGAACGCGATGTGCTTCGCGGTCGACGGATGCGACGCGAGCAGGTCGAGCAGCTTCTCGCCCTCGTCCTCGCCGTGTCCTGCCGGAAACTTCGTGCCGAGCACCTTCTTCTCGCCGGCGTCGTGCACCTGCGGACGGAAGATGAATCCGCCGCCCTGACCGGGGCGATCGATCGTCCAGCCGGTCAGAATCCGCGCGACGTCGATGACGTCCTGCTGCGTGTAGCCGCCGTCCACGCCGAGCGTGTGCAGTTCCATCAGCTCGCGCGCATAGTTTTCGTTGAGGCCGCGCTGCGGACGCTGCGGCTGCGGCCGCGGCGGCTGCGACGTCTGCGGTTGAGTCTGTCCAACCTGCGCGGAGCGCGGTTGATTCGGATTCGCCGGCGTCGTCGTGACGCCGGGGTTTCTCGGGTTGTTGGGGTTGGGCCGGTTCTGCGGCGGATCGGTCCTGCCCGGTCGCGCCTGATTCTGCCCGCCCTGGCTTGGACGGGTCACATCGCCGCCCACGAAGCGGCCGTTGCGAACCTGGCCGCGGTTGTTCGCGAGCGTTTCCGCGCCCGCGGGGGCCTGGCTCTGGAAGTTGTCGAGATAGAAAAGCATTGCCGGGCTGTGCGCGGTCGCGCCGAGCATGTCGCGGAACCTGCCGAGCACGTGCGGCCGGATCGCGTCGCGCTCGTACTCGGTGATGTACTGCCGCACCTGGCCCTTGCCGATGAAGACGTTGAAATGGTTGAACCAGAAATCGACGAGCACCTCTTCGAGCTGACGCTCTGACATGGTCGCGCGCAGCATCTTCGCCTGCATCAACTCCTGACCGACCGCCTGTCGCTGTTGCTGAAGCATCCGTTGCTCGGCCGTGAGCTGTCGCACGGCCGGTGGCGGCGGCTGCTGCGCCGGCGGCCGGGTCATCGTCGGATCGCCCCCGGGCGGCGGCGCGTTGCGCGCCTGCTGCTGCTGACGCTCGCGCTGCAGAGCGACTGCCGGGGCGATGAAGTCCTGCGCGATCTCGCGCGCGCTGAGCTCGAGCGTCGTGAACTCCGCGAGGCGCGCGTCGAGCGCGCTGTCGTCGATGCGATCGGGATGGAGCTGCTGATCGATGTAGGCAGCAAGGCCCATCTTCTGCACGCGCTCGACGTCGCCCGGGCGGGCGCCGAAGCCAAGGCGATTCAACACGTGCAGCACGCTGCGCGCGTCGGCCTTCGCCGGCACCGCGCTCTTGCGCTGCGCTATGGTGGCGCCGGGATAGAGCGTGCACAGACTGACGACGACGGCGACGGTCGTGGCCCTGCGGAGTCGGGTCGTGAGGTGCGGCGTCATACACTGAATTAGACAGGTACCGCCGTCAAAAGACACGGAGTCCTGTCGCAAGCCTCCCTGGACGAGTTATCTGTCGGCGAATCCGGCACTTGGCGATGATCTTTCGCCTCTTCTTCGATGCGGGATTACGGCCACGTTCGGTACCGGCGAGTCGTAGATCATGGAGGCACCGATGACCAGAATGGCGGCAGGCATGGTCGCGTTGGCGCTCGTCGCCGCGGGCTGCGCCAGAGAACCGAATGTCGACAAGGTGCCGATCGGCACCGACGTCCAGCTCACGCGCGACGACGGCGCGTTCGTGGAAGGGACGCTGTCCGCGAAAAGTGATGAGGCCGTGAAGGTCGATGTCGGCCCGACGACGAAGACGGTGCCGCGCGAACGGATCGCGAGCGTGCGCGTCGTCGACGAGTCGACGCCGCCCGAGCCGCCGCCGATGGCGAAGTTCCGCGAGATGACCATCCCGGCCGGGACGAAGCTCGACATCGAACTGACCTCTGCGGTGAGCTCGGAATCGGCAAGCGTCGGCGACACCGTCGCGGCCAGCCTCAGCCGGCCGATCACCGTCGACGGCGTGGAGACGCTGCCTGCCGGCAGCACAATCAAGGGTTCGGTCGCCGAGGTCAAGGCCGCCGGCAAGGTCAAGGGGCGTGCCAGCCTGGCGCTCGCGTTCACCAACGTCGTTGCGCACGACGAGGTCTATCCGATCGACGCACGCTTCGAGATCGTCGCTCCGGCGACGAAGAAGAAGGATGCGCAGAAGATCGGCATCCCTGCTGCCGGCGGCGCCATCGTCGGCGGCATCCTCGGCGGCGGGAAGGGCGCGGCGATCGGCGCGGCGATTGGCGGCGGCGCTGGAACGACGGCCGTGCTGATGACGCCGGGCGAGGAAGTCAGGCTGCCGCGCGGGACGTCGATCCACGTCACGACCACCAAGGCCGTCGACGTCAAAGTGCCGATCAAGAGGTAGCGTCGCCGACGCGCGCCGCGGCGAGAAGCGCGGGAAGCCCGGTGAGTCCGCCGCCGGGATGCGTCCCGGCACTCGCCATGAACAGGCCGGCGACGGGCGACCGGTGTCGCGCCCAGCCGAGCAGCGGTCGCGCCGCCCACAGCTGGTCGATCGTCGGCTCGCCCTGGAAGATGTGGCCGCCCGAGAGGCCCCACTGCTGCTCGAGATCTTCCGGGGTGACGATCTGCAGCGCCGCGATCTGGCGATCGATCCCGGAACTGCATTCGGTCAGCACGGCGATGGCGTTCCGCGCGATCTCGTCGCGGCGTTCCGCCCACGTGCCCTGGCGCAGCGCGCGCGGCGCGAAGTGCGCGACGATCGACATCACGTGCTTGCCGGCCGGCGCCAGCGACGGATCGTGCAGCGTCGGAATCGCGATGTCGAGCCAGGGCCGCGGCGAGAGGTCGCCGTACTTGGCGGCGTCGAAGGCGCGCTCGATGTCGTCAACGGCCGGCGCGATCAGCCAGCGCGCCGGCGCGCGCGTGCCGGCGCTCGTCGCCATCGCCGGCGTCGTGTCGAGCGCGAGGTTGATCTTGGCGGTGACGCCGCGGGCGCGATAGTGGCGCATGCGATCGAGAAACGTCGGCGGGACGTGCGCCGGATCGACCAGCTTCAGGAACGTCTGGCGCGGATCGACCGCGGCGATCACCGTCGTCGCCGCCACTTCGATGCCGTCCCCCAGCACCAGCCCGGTCACCCGGCCGTCGCGAACCTGAATGCGCGTCACTTCGGCGCCCGTACGGATCTGCGCGCCCGCACGCTCGGCGATCTGACGGATCGCATCAGCGACCGCGCCCGGACCGCCTTTCGTGGTCGCGCCGCTCCCGACGGGAAGCCGATCCGATGCGATGCGCTGCAACAGCATGCCGCCGGTGCCGGCAGACCATGGCCCGGCGAGATTGCCGAAGACGGCGTGCGCCGAGATCGCGGCGCGAATCTGATCGGTCTCGAACCACTCGCCGGCCAGATCGGCGACGGCCATCGGCACGTACCGGGTCAGCTTCGCGAGCGTTCGCTTATCCAGTCGGCGCGCCGTCCGGCCAATCGCCAGCAGATCGATCCAGTCGCGGGGCGCGATGCGATCGAGATCCGGCGCCGGGCGATGGTTGATCGCGTCGAGCACGCCGCCAAGGCGATCCATCGTCTGCACGAAGGCCGGCCATCGCTGCGCGTCGCTCGCCGACACCGCGGCGAGGCCCGACGCCGTGGCGGCGGCGTCCCGCGAGAACGCGACCGTCCGCCCGCCGGGCGCGATCGAGACGAGTGCCGGGTCCGAATGAACGATCTGCAGACCGGCCGAGTCGAGCCCGAGCGCGCGCGTGACGTCAGGATCGAGGGGGCCGAGCGCGTGGCTCAGGATCGGCGCGCGAAAGCCTGGCGCGATCTCGGCGGTCACCGCGGCACCGCCGGCGATCGGGCGGCGCTCGAGGATGAGCACGGACTTGTGCCGTTTCGCCAGCAGCGCGCCGGCGACGAGCCCGTTCAGTCCGCCTCCGATGATGACGACGTCGGCCACGCGGTACCTCAGCGCCTCTTGTCGCGCAGCACTTCGACGGCGGCGTTGCGTCCCGGGGCGGCCATGATGCCGCCGCCCGGGTGGGTCGCCGATCCGCCCAGATAGAGGCCGCGCACCGGCGTGCGATAGCGCGCCCATCCCGGCGCCGGCCGCAGGAAGAACAGCTGCTCGAGCGTGAGCTCGCCTTGAAAGATGTTCCCTTCGGTCAGACCGAACTCCCGTTCGATGTCGAGCGGCGTCAGCACCTGACGATGGAGGATGAGGTTGCGAATGTTGGGCGCGTACTCGGAGATCGCGTCGATCACCGCGTCGCCGAACGCCTCGCGCTGGTCGTCCCATGTCCCGTCGGCCAGCTCGTACGGCGCGTACTGCACGAAGCAGGACATGACGTGCTTGCCCGGCGGCGCGACGCTCGGATCGGTGAGGCTCGGGATGACGATGTCGATGTACGGCCGCCGCGAGAAACGCCCGTACTTCGCGTCGTCGTAGGCGCGTTCCATATAGTCGATCGACGGCGAGATCGAGATCGCGCCGCGCAGGTGCGCGCCGACGCCAGGCCGCGCCGTGAAGTCGGGCAGGCCGTCGAGCGCCATGTTCACCTTGCCGGACGAGCCGCGGAACTTGTAGTGGCGGATGTCCTCGACGAAGTCGTCGGGCAGGTGCTTCGCGCCGACCATCTTCAGGAACGTCAGATGCGGGTCGACGCTGGAGACGACGACCGGCGCGTGGCACTCGTCGCCGTTCTCGAGCACGACGCCCGTCGCCGCGCCGTTGGCGACGACGATCCGCGCCACTGGCGCGCTCAGGCGGATCTCCGCGCCGGCGGCGGCCGCGGCCGAGGCGATCGACAGCGAGACCTGGCCGGTGCCGCCGCGCGACAGGCCCCACGATCGAAACGCGCCGTCGATCTCGCCCATGTAGTGGTGGAGGAGCACGTACGCGGTGCCTGGCGATCGCACGCCGAGGAACGTGCCGATGATTCCCGACGCCGACATCGTCGCTTTCAGGACGTCGGTCTCGAACCACTGATCGAGGAAATCGACCGCGCTCATCGTCAGCAGCTGGAGCTGGTTGTGGCGATCGCGATCGGGCAGGGCGCGGAAGCGCTTCGCGAGATCGGCCAGCACGCCAAGATCGCGGAGGCGCATCGAGAACGGATCGGGAGGCGTCATCGCCAGGATGTGCTTGGCGAACCGGCCCATCTCCACCATCGCGCGGCCGTACTCGTCGTAGACCTCGGCGTCGACGCGTGAGTGGCGTGCGACCTCGCGGAAGGTGCGCGCGTGATCGTTGACGCGCCAGAGGTAATCGCCGTTCGGCATCGGCGTGAACGTGCCGTCGAGCGGCAGGATCTCGAGGCCGTGCGCCGGCAAGTCGAGCTCGCGGATGATCTCGGGCCGCAGCAGCGAGACCACGTACGAGCAGACCGAGTACTTGAAGCCGGGGTAGATCTCTTCGGTGACCGCCGCGCCGCCGACGACGTGCCGGCGCTCGAGGACGAGGACCTTGCGTCCGGCGCGCGCCAGATAGGCGGCCGCCGTGAGGCCGTTGTGGCCGGCGCCAATCACGATCGCGTCGTAGCGGGCAGGCATCGAAACCCGGGGATTGTACAATCAGCGCATGCCGCCCCCGGGAGGGATCGTGCTGTTCGACGGCACTTGCGCGTTCTGCGAGGGCAGCGTCAAGTTCATCGCCCGGCGGGATCCCGCCGGCTATTTCCGGTTCGGCGCCTCGCAGACGCCGCAGGCGGTGGAGATTCTCGCCGCGCACGGCGTCGATCGCGAGTCGGCGCGCAGCATCGTGCTGATCGAGGACGGCAAGGTCTATCTTCGATCGACAGCGTCGCTGCGCATCGCCGCGCGCTTGTCGTGGCCCTGGTCGATGGCGCGCGGCTTCCTGCTGGTGCCGCGTCCGATCCGCGACGCCGCCTACAAGGTCGTCGCCGCGATACGGCATCGCATCGCCGGACGATCGAACGCGTGCGAGGTTCCGCCGCCCGAGATTCGCCAGCGTCTGATCTGAGGACCCGATGCCCGTCGGCACGCCCTTTCACGAACGCACCTTCGCGCTCTGCGAGAGCCTCAACTACCGCGACTGGGCCGGCTACTTCGCGCCGAGCTCGTACGAGCCGCTCCACGAGCACGAATACAACGCCATCCGCAACGGCACGGCGCTCATCGACATCTCCCCGCTGTTCAAGTATCTGATCACCGGCGCGGACGCCGCACGGCTCGTCGACCGCGTCATCACTCGCGACGTCGCCAAACTCAAGATCGGGCAGGTCGTCTACACGCCGTGGTGCGACGAGCTCGGACTCGTGCTCGACGACGGCACGGTGACGCGGCTGGCCGAGAACCGCTTCCGCTGGACGGCCGCCGAGCCCAATCTGCGCTGGATCCGGCAGCAGAGCGCCGGCCTCGACGCGCACGTCGAGGACATCTCCGAGGAGGTGGCGGCGCTGGCGCTTCAGGGCCCGACCTCGGCCGCGCTGCTCAGATCGATCGCCAAAGCCGATCTCGAGACGCTGAAGTACTTCCGGGTGACGCGGGCGGAGATCGCCGGATGCGCGGTCGAGATCTCGCGGACCGGGTACACCGGCGATCTCGGCTACGAGGTCTGGATCCATCGCGACGACGCGCACACGGTGTGGGACGCGATTGTCGAGGCGGGTCGATCGTACGGACTCAAACCGGCGGGGATGCTGGCGCTGGACGTCGCCCGCATCGAGGCCGGGCTGCTGCTCATCGACGTCGACTTCTTCAGCGTCCGCAAGGCGCTGACCACCTCGCATCTCTACTCGCCGCTGCAGATGGGCCTCGACCGATTGGTCGATCTCGACAAGCCCGCGTTCGTCGGCCGCGACGCCCTTCGCGCCGAGGCTGCGCGCGGACCGGCGCGGCGCATCGTCGGCGTCGCCGTTCACTGGCCGGACGTCGAGCGGCTGTACGAGGCGGTCGGCTTGCCGCCGCTGGCGCAGGCGACGGCCTCGCGCGTCGCCGTGCCCGTGTATGCCGGATCCCGTCAGGTGGGCCGGATGACGTCGTCGACCTGGTCGCCGGTGCTGAAGCGCATGATCGGCCTGGCGACGATCGACGCGGCGTTTGCCGGGCAGGGATCGCGGATCGAAATCGAGCACACGGTCGACGCCGTGCGCCACCGGGTCAGCGCCACCGTCGTGGGGACGCCGTTCTTCAACCCGAAACGAAAGACGCAGACGCCGCCCTGAGGGGGGGCGCTGAGGGGGACGGAGCCCTTTTCCACAGATCTCGCGCGAAAAGGGACAGAGGTCGGGAACACCGACGCCGACCTCTGTCCCTTTTCGCGCGAGATCTGTGGAAAAGGGCTCCGTCCCCCTCAGCGCCCCCCCTCAGTCGGCGAGCGTCCGGACGACGAATCGATCGAACGCGTAGAGCAGGTCCTCGCGATTCGAATACGGTCCCGGCCTGTAGCCGCGCGAGCTGATGCCGGCCTGTGCCAGTTCGCAGACGTGCCAGTCCTGGCGATTCGTCATGTCCCAGAACATCGTCGCGTCGGCGAGATCGAAGTCCGGCTTGGCCCGTTCGTCGCGATCCACGAGCCAGTCGCAGACGATCCGCGTGCGATCGACGGCTTCGGGCCAGAGCGTGTGCACCAGCACGTAATCAGGATGAGGCGCGACCAGGAAATTCGGAAAAACCGAGTAGTAGTAGACGCAGCGGCGTTCCTGAGGTGACAGGCCCGGCAGCGGATCGCGCAGGCAGGTTCCGTCCATGGACATCGTCGCCACGCCGTCGGCGAGGTCCATCCGTCCGCCCATGTAGGTCGGCTGCAGCGCTTCGTTCTCGCCGGAGAGATAGTGCGAGAGCTTGTTCAGCGCCGGGTGCAGCGTCGGACAGTGCAGGCACTCGTTGTAGTTCTGGATGATCAGCTTCCAGTTGGCGCGCACGTCGTAGGTGATTCGCGCGCCGCGGACGAGCTCGTCCATCTGCCACGGCCGGAACTTCGACTGCAGGCCGCCGAGGTGCTCGGCGAGCGACGATCCCGTCGCCGACAACCGGACGAAGATGTGTCCGTCCCAGACGCCGGCGTGGACGCCGTTCAGCGGAAACTCGCTCTTCTCGAAGCCGGGCGAGCCATCCATGTGCGGCGCGCCCAGAAGCCTGCCCTCGTAGTCGTAGGTCCACGCGTGATACGGACACTTGATCGCGCCGCCGAACCGGCCGAGCGGCTCGGTGCACAGCCGCGTGCCGCGATGGCGGCAGAGGTTGTAATACGCGCGCACGCGGCCGGCGTCGTCGGCGCGGACGACGATCAAGCTGTCGCCGGCGACGTCGATCGTCAGGTACGAGCCGCGCTGCGGCAGAACCTCGAGCCTGCCGACACCCACCCACATGCGTCTGAAAAACCGTTCGCGCTCCTTCTCGAA
>DASTCC010000465.1:0-2259 GCA_035711465.1 Vicinamibacterales bacterium | reverse complement strand
GGCTTTGCGATCCGGACAATCGCCTCGCACCTGGCAACGCTCGCATTGATCGCGCGATGATCGGGCTCGGCGCCACGGATCCCGAGTCGCTCGACGACGCCCTCGCCTGGGCGGCGGCCGAGCGCACGCTCGGAGATCCTGGTCTTGATGTGCCCGCGGTCGTCGAATATCCGGAGGCAGGCATCCGCGTCGCTTTCGCCGCGACACAGGACGGCCTGCTGCATGCCTTCGATGCCGACAGTGGCGTCGAGCTGTGGGCCTGGATGCCGAGAGAGCTTCTGCCGCGCGTGCCCGCGCTCATGCGCAATGCCGAGACGACGGCGCGCAGCCACGGCATCGACGGCCCGCTGGTGGTGCACCGGCACGATCCTGACCGCGACGGCCGGATCGATCGCGACGCCGGCGAGCACCTGTGGCTGCTGTTCGGGCTTGGCCGTGGCGGCGGGCGCTACTACGCGCTCGACGTGGCGGACCACGACGATCCGCGGCTGCTCTGGTCGTTCGAGCTTCCGCACCCGGGTGTCGAAAGCCTGGCGGAATCCGTCATCACACGGCTCGCGATCGAAAGCTCGGGGCAGAGCGCGGGCGATTGGATCGTCCTGCTCTCCGGCGGCTATGATCGGCGCTTCGACGCGGCCGTCGCTACGGGCGCCGGCGCGGGCAGCGCATTGCACGTCGTGGACGCCGCGACCGGCCGGCTCCTGTGGTCGGCCGGAAGCGACGGCGATCACGAGCTGCCGGGCATCGCGAGCCTCCCCTCCGCGGCGCGCGCCCTCGATCTCGACGGCGACGGACATCTTGATCGCGCCTATATCATCGACGTGACCGGCGATCTCTGGCACGTGGATTTCCGGACCGGCAGCGCAGCCGATGAGCTGGCGACCGCGCGGCGCCTCGCGCGTCTCGGCGACGGCGCTCGCCGCTTCCTGACGACGCCGGACGTCTCGATCACGCGCATCGCAGGGGCGACCCGCATTTCGATTGCCGTCGGCTCCGGCTGGACCCGGCGCCCGCGCGACGCCACGATCGAGGACCGCGTGTACGTGATCTTCGACGATACGGCGGCTAACGCTGCCGGCGAGATCACAGAAGCCGATTTCTTCGACGCGACGGACGCCGAAGACGCATTTCCGCCGGATGCGCCGGGATGGTTCCGGCGGCTGGCCGCGCATGGAGCCGGCGAGAAGGTCGCCGGTCCGGTCGTCACCTTCGACCACGTGCTCCACTTCCAGACCTACCAGCCGTTGCCGCCCGACGCCGATGCGCCCTGCGGTCCGCCGCGCTCGGTGTCGCGGCGCTACGCGCTCGACCTGCGGACGGCGCTGCCGCTCGCGAGCACGGTCGAGTCGGAAGAGGAAGAACCGGCTGAGATCGCGGCGACAGGATTGCCGTCTGGCTTGCGCTTCGGCTTTCCCGGACGCTGGGAAGAGCCCTGCGAAGGATGCCGGCCGCGGCCGTTCGGGATCCTGGGCGGAGAAACTTTCGATCCCGGCTACGCCGGCGATCCGGTGAGGACGTCATGGCGAAACCTCGCGCCGCTGCCGGCTTCACCCTGATCGAGGTCGTCGTCGTCCTCGCGATCGTCGCCATCACGACGATGATCGCCGCGTCGTCCTATCGCAATCACCTGCGGCGCAGCTATCGCGTCGAGGCAGTGCACGCCCTCCTCGCCGCCGCCGCCGAACAGGAGAAGTTCCACCTCGCGCACGGCCAGTACGGCGACCGGCTCGACGCCGCCGCGGGCAGCGATCCGCCGGGACTGCCGGTGGCCTCGCGCACGCCGGGCGGACACTACTCGCTCGCCGTGATGCTTGCGAATGCGGCGGAGTTTCGCGTGGTCGCGACCGCCGCGAACGACGGCGCGGACCCCGCGTGCAGGACGCTTTCCATCGACGAGAGCGGACGGCGCGCGGCGACCGATGCGCAGGGCGCCGACAGCGCGCGGCGCTGCTGGTGACGCCGGCTAAAGTTCCTAGCGCCCCGCGGACTCCGACTTCGCAGCCTGGCGCAGCGCCTGCGGCAGCCCGAACACCACGCGCTCTTCCCGCCCGACGACCTCGACCGCCTCGCGCCCGCCCCAGTCCCGCAGCCGCTCGACGACCTCCTGCACCAGCGACTCGGGTGCCGACGCGCCGGCCGTGACGCCGACCGCGCGCTTGCCCTCGAACCACTCACGTTTCAGGTCGCCGGCGCCATCCACGAGATAGCCGGGGATCCCCCGCGTGGTCGCGATCTCCCGCAGGCGGTTCGAGTTCGAGC
>DASTCC010000464.1:0-16067 GCA_035711465.1 Vicinamibacterales bacterium | reverse complement strand
GACGGGCCGGACTTCATCGCCGTGGACGGGAGCGAGGGCGGCTCCGGCGCTGCGCCGCTGGCGCTGGCCGATCACGTCGGCTTGCCGCTGCGCGACGCGATCGTCGCCGTCGACAACGCGCTCCGTCGCGAAGGATTGCGCCAGGACGTCGCCCTGATCGCCGCCGGCCGGATCGCGACGGCCGGCGAGGTGGCGACGCACCTCGCCCTCGGCGCCGATCTCGTGCACATCGGTCGCGGGTTTCTCCTCGCAATCGGCTGCATCCAGGCGATGCGCTGCCACACCAACGCCTGTCCGACCGGCGTGACGACGCAGAATCGCTGGCTGCAATCGGGTCTCGACCCGGCGGACAAGGGCGTGCGCGTGCGCAACTACGCGCTCGCGCTCGAGCGCGAGCTGCTGATGATCACGCACGCCTGCGGATTGACGCATCCCGGCCAGCTGCGGCGCGGGCATGTCCTGATCAACGTCTCGCCGGGTGTGCGGACGCCGCTCGACGTGCTGTTCCCGTACCCCACCCGGCTGCAGCCGGTGCCGGGATCCAGTCAGGGCGGCGGACGCCGCGACCCGGTGCCGCTGTACGCGGGCGCGCGATGACTGCGGCGAGCCGGCGTCTGCCGCGCCGCATGAGGTCCAGCGTCCCGCACTGTTCCTCGCCGTGCCTGTCGCCCTGCTATCTGTGGTGCGAGTTGTTCGGTCCGGCGCCAGTACGGCCGGCGCCGGACCACGCTCCCACGCCCGCGGGCCGTCCGCGGCCTCGCCGACGCATGCGTCGCCGGATCTCGCCAGCTCCGCGCTGAGCGCGGCCGTTTCCGACATACACCGCCGGCGCCGGCACGTCCGGTCAGGAGGGCAGTGCACCCGAAGGGGCACACATGAGAGTGGCGGGAGCCTGATCTGGCACCGGTCATGACAGGAGAGAGCGGAAAGGATATGAATCTGTATTCAATCGTGGGATCCGTGGATGGCACGCCCGATGCGGCGGAACTGAGGGCCCGTCTTGCGATGTGGCATGACGAGATGGTCGCGCACGAACGAAAGCTGCGGTCCGGACGAACCGACGAGGCCTGCGACGAGGAATGCCCGCATGCCGAGGCTCGCATGCTGTGGGCCGAGGCGCTCGACGTGATCGGGGAACGCGCCTACGAGCTGACGTTCCTCCGGACGATCGGGGACCAGCCGCCGAGTGAAGAGGATGCGACTGAGGAGGCGTAATGATGGCCAACGCGACCACACCAGATCGCCGCGCCGCGGAGCGCACGCTCGACCGCGTCCTGGCCGATTCGTTCCCGGCGAGCGATCCGCCCTCGTGGACGTTCGGCATCACTCGTTCGGAGTCGCAGCGCCCGCTCGCGCCGGACGACCGCCCGGCGATGGAGGGTGGGCGAGCCGAGACGCCGACCGCGGATGCGGCCGGTCCCGCGACTGCACCGGATCGCCACCCATTCTTGAGCGGTCTGGCGGGACTTCTGGGCGCCGCTGGCGTCGTGCTGCTCGTGCCCGTCGTCGTCCTGGTGATCGGCGCGCCGATCGCGCTCGTCATCCGCGGCGTCGTCGAGGTGGCGAGCCGGCTTCTGGCGATGATGGTCGGATAGGGCCTTCACCGAGGGGCTCGCCGCGTCGAGTCGTAGAATGATCGACACGGTGAAGGCCCGCCCCCGGCTCGACGAACCCGCGCTCAGAACGGTGCATCCGTCGGAGCTGCTGGACTTTCGTCCCGATCAGGGCGTCATCCGCCTTCACGAACAACGCGTCGTCATTCTCAGCGCCGCGGCGATGGGGCTGCTGCGCAAGGAGCTCGTCGACACGCTCGGCATCGAGACCGCGCGGCGGGTGCTGTTGCGGTTCGGATTTGCCGACGGCTATCACGATGCGGTGAGCATGCGCGATCGATCGCAGTGGCGAACGCCGCTGGACGGGCTGCGCACCGGCGCGACGCTGCACGCGATCGAAGGGATCGTGCGAGTCGAAATCGTCACCACCGAACACGACGAGGCGACCGGCCGATTCGAAGAGACGGTCAACTGGCACGACTCGTACGAGGCCGAGCAGCACGTGCATCATTTCGGCCGGAGCGGGTCGCCGGTCTGCTGGTCGCTGGTGGGCTACTCGAGCGGCTACGTGAGCGCGTGCCTGGGAAAGGAAGTGTATTTCCGCGAGATCAGCTGTCTGGGACAGGGCAGCGGATTCTGTGCCGCGATCGGACGCGACGCCGCGAGCTGGGGCGACGAGATCCACGCCATTCGCGACGACTTTCAGGCGACAAACCTCGGGCAGGAAGTCGAGCGGCTGCGCGAAGCGGTGGGCCGGCGGCTGAAACAGCTCGAGCGGCGCGAGCGGCTGCTCGAGCGCCGTGAACGCGAGCTGAACCTGCTGCGGGAGCGCGTCAGCCGGCACGCCGCGTCGAAGCAGTTCGTGGCCCGCAGCGCGCCGATGCAGGAGGTGCTGGAGCTGGCCGGACGTGTCGCGCCGCTCGACACCACGGTGCTGGTCTACGGCGAGAGCGGCACCGGCAAGGAGTTCATCGTCCGGATGATCCACGACCAGAGTCCGCGCGCGGCGGCGCCGTTCGTCAGCATCAACTGCGCCGCGCTGACGGAAACGCTGCTCGAGTCGGAGCTGTTCGGCCACGCACGCGGCGCGTTCACCGGCGCCGTGCGCGACAAAGCGGGCCTGTTCGAAGTCGCGGGCGACGGAACGATCTTCCTCGACGAGGTCGGCGAGGTCGCGCCGACCGTCCAGGCCAAGCTGCTGCGGGCGCTTCAGGAGCGCGAGATCCGGCGCGTCGGCGCCGAACGGACGATCAAGGTGAACGCCCGGGTCGTCGCCGCGACCAACCGTGACCTGCGCGTGGCCGTCGAGGCCGGGACGTTTCGCGAGGATCTCTACTTCCGGCTCGGCGCGTTCGTGATCACCGTGCCGCCGCTGCGCGATCGCCGCGAGGACATTCCGCCGCTCGTGCACGGATTTCTCGTCGCTGCCGCGTCGCGCATGAAGAAGGACGTGACCAGCGTGTCACCCGAGGCGATGGCGGCGCTGATGCGCTACCCCTGGCCGGGCAACGTCCGCGAGCTCGAGCACGCCGTCGAACGCGCCGTGATTCTGGCGTCCGGATCCAGCATCCGCGTGCGGGATCTGCCGCCGGAGGTGACCGGGAAGGCGAGCAGCCGGCCGGGCGGCGACACGCTCGATCTGCAGGAGCTCGAGCGCGCGACCATCGAACGCGCGCTGGAGCGGTTCGGCGGCAATCGCCGCGAGGCCGCCGAGGCGCTGAAGATCAGCACCGTGACGCTGTGGCGCAAGATGAAGCAGTACGGGCTGTCGGACGGCCGGCCGACGCGGTCGTCATCCCGCCGCGGGCGGTGATCACGCGGTAGGATCCGCGCATGCCTTCGAGACGCGTGCTCTTCAGTCTGATCCTGGCCGTCCTGACCCTGGGGGACCTCGGCGTCGCCCGCCAGCAGGTCCCGGCGCCCGATCGCTTCTTCGGCTTCACCATCGGCGCCGACGGCGAGCTCGCCCGCTACCCGCGCGTGCTCCAGTATTTCCAGGCCGTCGCCGAGACGTCCGACCGCGTCGACTACGAGGTCGTCGGCAAGACGACGATGGGCAACGACTACGCGCTCCTGACGATCAGCGCGCCGGCCAATCTCGCGCGGATCGCGCGGCTCATCGAGATCAACAACCGGCTCGCGGATCCGCGCGGGCTCTCCGAGGAAGACGCGCGCGGTCTCGCGCGCGAGGGCAAGCCGTTCTACTTCCTCTACGCGACGATCCACTCGACCGAAGTCTCGAACGGCCAGGCCATCCTCAACATCGTCCATCGCCTGGCGACGGAGAACACCCCCGAGATCCGGCAGATCCTCGATGACGCGGTGGTGATGCTGGTGCCGTCGCAGAATCCCGACGGCCAGGTGCTGGTGATCGATCACTTCTACGAGACCCAGGGCACGAACCGGAACCGGACGTTCCCGGACCTGTACCATCGCTACACCGGCCACGACGACAACCGCGACTGGTTCATGTTCACGCAGAAGGAGACGCGGCTGAACATCGCGCTGCAGAACAAGTACAAGCCGGTGATCACGCACGACATGCACCAGAAGGGCGGCGGCGGCTCGCGGATCTTCGTGCCGCCGTTCACCGATCCGTTCGACCCCAACATCCATCCGATCCTGCAGATCGGGCAGGCGACGGTCGGGCAGGCGATGGCGGCGGCGCTGCTCGCGGAAGGGAAGACCGGCGTCGGCTGGCTCGAGACCTACGACATGTGGTCACCGGCGCGGCAGTACATGGTCTACCACGGCCAGCCGCGCATCCTCACCGAGATCGCGACCGGCGGCGCGCTGGCGATGCCGGCGACGGGCCGCGGCGGGCAGCCGATCGGACCGCAGGAGCCGCGCTGGAATTTTCCGGCGCCCTACCGCGGCACCACCTGGACGCTGAAGCAGCAGGTCGACTACGGCGTCACCGCGGCGCTCGCCGGCATGCTTCACGTCGCGCGCAACGGCGCCGACTGGCTCTACAACTTCTATCAGGTGCATCGCGACTGGGTGCACTACCGCGGCGCGCCGTATGCGTTCGTCGTCCCCGCCGCGCAGCGCGATCCTTTCGCGACCTACGAGATGCTCGAGATCCTGCAGACCGGCGCCGTCGAGATCGAACGCGCGACCGCCGCGTTCACCGCCGGCGAGCGATCGTACCCGGCGGGATCCTTCGTCATTCGCACGGCGCAGCCGTACGGCGCCTTCGCGAAGACGATGCTCGAGCGCCAGAGGTATCCGGATCTGAGGCTGTTCCCGGGTGGACCGCCGGAGCCACCTTATGACGTCACCGCGCAGACGCTGTGGATGCTGATGGGCGTCAGCGTCGACGAGATCGCGCAGCCGTTCCAGGCCGCGCTCGAGCGGGTCGCGTCGGTCAGTCCCGCGGCGTCGACGGTGCCGGCGCCGCCGGCCGGCGGCGTCTACCTCGTGGCGCCTGGATCGTACGGCGCCTTCAGGATGGTCGCGGCGCTGCAGCGGGCGAACGTGCCGGTGTCGCGTGCGGCGGCGTCGTTCGAGTTGGCGGGACGATCGTTTGCGCCGGGCACGTTCGTGATTCCCGCTTCGGCCGCGTCGAGATCGGCGTTGGCCCTGGCGGCGCGTGAGACCGGGGTCGCGGTGGTCGCGGTGCCCCGCGCGCCGGCCGTCGCCGGCTTCCGCATGAAAGCCGGCACACGGGTCGGGCTGTTCAAAGGCGCCAACAACATGCCGAGCGGCTGGCTGATGTGGATGCTCGAGCAGTACGGCATCAATCATCAGGTGATGCAGGCGTCGGACTTCGCCGCCGATCTCGCCGCCAAGTACGACGTCATCCTGCTGCCGTCGGGCATCTCGCGCTCGGCCATCGTCGACGGCCTGAGCATGGAACGGAACGATCCGGCGAAGTGGGCGTGGGCCGCCGGCGTCGGCGACGCGGGCTGGAAGCGGCTCGCGGAATTCGTGCGCGGCGGCGGCACGCTGCTCGCGATCGGATCGGCCGTCGAGACGGCGCGCCAGTTGCTCGAGCTGCCGATCGAGAACGTGCTGCCCCGCCGCGCGGCGGGGCCAGGGCGCGGCGCGGGCGCCGGCGGTGGTCAGGCGGATCGCGCGCTGCAGGACGCGTTCACCAGCCCGGCCCGGTTGATGCAGGTGCTGCGCGATCGCATCGCCGATCCCGACAGCCTGTTCTACTGTCCCGGATCGCTGCTGCAGAACGAGTTCGACACGTCGCATCCAGTCGGATGGGGCATGCCGGCGGCGTGGCCGATCTTCTTCGAATCGGACGCGGCCTATCGTCTGCGGCCGTCGTTCGAGATTCGCGCCGAGGTCGTCTCACGCTACCCGCGCGAGGGCATCCTGCAGAGCGGCTGGCTGCTCGGCGAGGAGTACCTGCGCGACCAGGCGAACATCATCGCCTTCCGCGTCGGATCGGGCTACGTCGCGACCTTCGGCAGCCAGGTGGACTTCCGCACGCAGCCGCGCGCGACGTTCACGCCGCTCTTCAACGCGATGTTCCATGGGCCGTCGACGTCGCTGACGGCGGAGGAGATGGCGGGGGTGGGGCGGCAGAACTGACGACGTCGGGGCTGGCGGGTGCGACGGGTGCTCTCACTCGCTCCGCAGCGCCACCACCGGATCGACGCGCGCCGCCCGCCGCGCCGGCAGCGCCGAGCCGGCGAGACCGGCGGCGACAATGACGAGCGACGCGGTGGCGAACGAGATGGGATCGGCAGGCGCCACGCCGAAGAGCAGGCTGCGAATCGCGCTCGCGATCGCCAGCGCCGCCGCCGCGCCGATCAGATAACCGACGGCGACGAGCCGCCCGCCGTGGCCGAGCACGAGTCTCGCGATCGAGGCCGGATCGGCGCCGAGCGCGATCCGCACGCCGATCTCCGGCGTCCTCTGGCGAACCAGGAAGGCGAGAGACGCGTACAGCCCCGCGGCGGAGAGGACGACGGCGATGGCGCCGAACAATGCGAGCAGCATCGCGCCCAGACGCCACGAGCGCGCCTTCGAGTTGGCGAGGTCTTCGAGCGGCCGCACGTCGACGAAGACGAGCGACGGGACGACGTCCCTGATCGCGGTCGTCACCGCCGGGACGACATCCCGCACGTCGCCGGCGCCGCGGACGAGCAGCGCGAACGGCACCAGATCCGGACGCTGCGCGATCGGCGAGAAGATCTCGCCATCCCGCTTCACCAGCGAGCCAAGGCGTCGGGGCTCGCTGATGCCGACGACGGTCGAGCACGGCCGGGCCGGCGAGATCTTCTTGCACGTGCCGACGACGGCCTCGCGCGGCCACAGCTCGCGCGCGAGGTCCGCGTCCACGATCATCACCGGCGGTGCGCCCTGGCGGTCCGCCTCGGTGAACGGCCGGCCCTCGAGGATCCTGGTCCCCAGTGTTCTGAAGTAATCGAGCGAGACCGCATGCACGGTCTGGGGCAGCGCGTCCGGCGGCGTGTCTGCCGGCATGGCCATGAAGGTCATCAACCCCGATCCGAGCGGCGAAGACGTCGTCAGGCTCGCGGCCTCGACCTGTGGCAAAGCGCTGACGCGCGAGATGATTTGCTCGGCGATCCGGCGGGCCTCGGCGGGCTGGCGAATGCCGGCCTGTTCGAGCTCGAGCGGCGCGACGACGACGCGGTCGAGGTCGTAGCCGAGGTTGCTCGTGACGAGGATCAGGCTGCGCGTGAACAGGCCCGCGATCGCGACGAGCACCAGCGCGAGCGCCACCTGGCTGACGATCAACGCCGCGCGCCAGCGCGCCTGGCGGTGACCGATGTCCTGGCCAACTCGCCACAGCATGACCGTGTGCGCGCGGGCCGCCTGGATCGCGGGCACCAGGCCGGCGACGATCCCGGCGCCGAGTGTGAACGTCGCCAACGCGGTGAAGGCGCGGACGTCGAGCCACGCGTCGCGGGTGAGCAACGGAAAGAATGCGGCAAGCGCCGACGTGAGCAGGCTCGCGATTCCCCAGGCGGCAAGTCCGCAGAGGGCGGCGAGCATCAGGTTCTCGACGAAGAACTGCGTGAATACACGGGCGCGGCTCGCGCCGAGCTGAACCCGCACCGCGATCTCACGCCGACGCTCCAGGGCGCGGACCGACAGCAGGCCAGCGACGTTCGCGCACGCGATCACGAGCATCAGGCCGGCCGCCGCCGCGAGACTGAGGGCGAGGAGCTCGTCGCGAGCGCCGGCGCGGTCGCCGATCGCGTTCTCGAGCTCCCGCGTCAGCGGCTGGCTGCCCGGGTTGCGAATCTGGTGGAGCGACAAGGCGCGGAGGTCGCGTTCGGCATCCGCCAGCGACACGCCGGGACGCAGGCGGCCGAACGTCCGCAGCCAGGCGCTGCTCGTCGCGTCGAGCAGATCGCGGCCGATGAACGAGCAGAGATCCGGCGTCGCCGTCATCAGCATCCACGCGTCGACGCGCGTCAGCTCGAGGCCGCGGAAGTCGGGCGGCGCGACGCCGACGATCCGATGCGATCGGCCGGCGATCGTGGCAGTCGCGCCGATGGCGTCGGGGCGGCCGCCGAAGTCCTGCTGCCAGAGACTCCAGGCGAGCACCGTCACCGGCTCGCCGCCGCGGACGTCCTCCTCCGGGAGGAAGGCGCGGCCGGCAACCGGCCTGACGCCGAGCAGCGGAAAGTAGCTGGCGGTCACGCACTGCGCCGCGATCGCATGCGCGCCCTGGTTGCGGCCGAAAGTCAACGTCCGGCTCGACACCGCGGCGACGTCAACTGTCACGCTGCGGCGCGCGACCTCCCGGTAGAGCGCGTAGTTCGGCGCGCCATTGACTTCGACCAGCCGGTCCGGATCGACGACGTGCGCGGGCGGCCGGAAGAGCAGTACGTCCGCCAGTCGCGCAAGCGCCGTTGTCGAGCCGACGCCGAGCGCGAGGATCGCGATCACGGCCGCGCTGAACGCGCGGTGGCGGACGAGACTCCGCCAGCCTTCCCGCATCGCGTCGATGCCGATCGCCATGGGATCCGTCCTGTTGGGTGCTATCGGCGTCTCGCTTTGGCGCACGACGCGGCCGATTCATGAACCTCGGAACCCCAGAACCCAAGAACCACGAACCGCGAGAACCGGGAACCCGACCCGCGGAACCCCGGAACCCCGTGAACCGCGGAACCCCGCGGTCGTGCCTGGAGCACAGTCGTCTCCAGTCACCGCGCCGTTGACTTGATCCAGCGATCGACCCGCGCCTCGAGCACCGTGAGCGGCATCGCGCCGCCGCCGAGGATCGTGTCGTGGAACGCGCGGATGTCGAAGCGCGGGCCGAGCGCGGCTTCGGCCTTGCGCCGCAGCTCCTGGATCTTCAGCATGCCGATCTTGTAGCTGGTCGCCTGGCCGGGCAGCACCATGTAACGTCGGATCTCCGAGCGTGCCTGCGGCTCGGTCGTCGCCGAGTTGGCGAGGAAGTACTGCACCGCCTGCTCCTCCGACCAGCCTTTCGCGTGCAGCCCGGTGTCGACGACGAGACGAATCGCGCGCCAGATCTCCGAGCCGAGGCGGCCGAAGCGCGAGTACGGATCCTCGTACGTGCCCGGCATCTCGCGCGCCAGCCACTCCGCGTAGAGGCCCCAGCCTTCGGAGTAGGCGGTGACGCCGCCCTGGCGCCGGAACGTCGGGATGCCCTGCAGCTCCTGCGCGATCGCGATCTGCATGTGATGTCCGGGCAAACCCTCGTGATAGGCGATCACTTCGAGCTCGGACTTCGGCATCGCCTTCATGTCCGAGAGGTGTGCGTAGTAGACGCCCGGCCGCGATCCATCGGGCGTGCTCGGGAAGTAGTGCTGGGCCGCGCCGGGCTGCTCGCGGAAGGGCTCGACGCGCTTGACGACGAGGTCGGCTTTCGGCAGCAGGCCGAAGTACTTCGGCAGCACCGCCTTGATCTTGTCGATCGCCGCGGTCGCGTCCTTTATATAAGCCTCGCGGCCGGCGTCGGTGTCGGGGTAGTAGTAGCGCGGGTCGTCCTTCTTGTCGCGCAGCTCGGCGAAGAACGCCTGCAGGTCGCCCTGGAATCCGACCTCTTTGCGAATCGCTTCCATCTCGCCGCGCAGCCGCGCCACTTCGTCGAGCCCGATCTGGTGAATCTGATCGGCCGTGAGCGTCGTCGTGGTCTGGTTGGCGAGACGCTCGCGATAGTAGGCTGTGCCGTTGGGCAGCGAGCCGACGCCAGACGTCTTCTCCGACGTCCTGGCGCGGTCCTCTTTCTCCCATGCGATCAGGTTCTGGTAGGCGGTGCGGAACGGCCCGGTCAGCGCGGCCCGGGCGTCGTCGAGCAGCGCCTTGGCCTTCGCGGCGTCGATGCTGCCTTTCTTCTCGAGACCGGCGACCTTGGCCTTGAAGTCCGCCCACAGCGCGCTGTCGGTGCTGCTGTCGTCGAACGGCGCGCCGGTGATGATCTTGGTGGACTCGTCGATGACGACGTCGAAGGCGAACCGCGGCGGCCGCACGCCTTCGACCGAATTCTGCTTGGAGATCTCGATCAGTTGTCCGATCGCGCGTCCCGATTCGCGGATGCGATTGACGTAGCCTTCGAGATCGGCGGCGTTCTCGGCCTGGTGGAACGCGATCAGCAGTTGCGGGAGGAACGTGTGGATGCCCGACATCTGGTTGAAGACGTAGGCGTTGCCGCGGAACGGCACCGCCGCCTCCGCCTGCGTGAGCTGGTAGATCCACAGGTCATAGGAGGTCTGCGCTTCGGGCGACAACTTGGCGAAGTCGAACGACTTCTTCAGCTCCGCCACCGAGTCGCGCAACCACGCCAGCTGCTTGTCCTGCGCCGCCAGCGACATCTCGTCGATGGCGTTCGACCTCCGGCCGAGGAACGTCTGCCGGATCGGGCTGAAGGCGAGCTGCTCTTCGAACTTCTTCTCGAACCAGGCGTTGAGGCGCGCCGTTTCGTCGGACGGCTGCGGCGTCTGCGCGAGCACGGACACGCCGCAGATCAGGATTGGGACGATGGCGGCAATCGAGGCGAGACGCGTCATCTGGTGAAGGTACTACAGGTGCGGCCGGGCGCCGACGGGTGCGACAGGTGCGACCGGTGCGGACTGTGCAAGGAACTCCAGCTGCTACCTGACCCCGATGCTGGTCCCCGCCACGATGTCGTGAGGCCCTCGCAGGGGACGGACGATCGTCCAGACGACCCCGGCGAAGAGCAGCAGCGTCGCGAGCGCCGCCAGCGGCAGCGTGGTTCCGGTCGTCTCCATCAGCGCGCGGCTCGACGGCCACGCCAGAAGCGCTGAGAAGATCGCCATCGGCAGCCACGCGATCAGCAGCCGCCACAGCGCGCGAAGGCGTCCGATCTCGCGGCCGGATCGCGTCAGCACCGCCAGGCCCAGCGCCGAGAGCACAAGGCCGCTCGGCCGCGCGAGCACCGACGTCAGGCCGCCGAAGAACGACATCCCGCAGCCGACGAGCAGCAGCGCCAGGACGATCTCGCGGTTGCGATCCGCGCGGCTCTCGGGCGTCGCTTCCGGGAACCGTTCTTCGATCTTCTGGACCCGGGGCAGGACCACGGCCGTGGCCGCCGTGACGTCTTCGGGCGCCGGCTCCAGCGCGACGATGCGATCGGCCACCTGCTTCAGTTCGGCGATGTCGGTGTCGTTGAATTCCCTCAGCCTCTCCCACGCCGCGCGATCGACGAGCGCGGCCCGCCTCGTGCCGGCCAGATACGTCTCGAGCGCCTGCCGCTTCGTCGCGTCCTTCTCTTCGCTCACGGCCTCCAGCAGCTCGAGCAGTCGCGCGTCCTGCGGCGACAGTCGATCCACCTGGCGAATGGCGATGAGCGTCACCGAGCACATGAGCACGACGGGCGCGGCCGTGGCGAGTACCGGAATCAGTCGCCGCCCGCGCGAGACCGTGTCGGCCGAGAGCGAGGCGCCGGCGAGATCCGCCTGCAGCGCCGCGATCGTCAGCGCCGGCTTCTTTCGCCAGCGATCGAGCATCGCGACCGCGGTGACGGGCATCGGCGACGAGGCGTCGCGGCCGATCGCCAGACCGCCCACCGCCGCGAGCAGCTGCGCCGGCGACCGCGCCTCGGAACGCTCCGGCGTCGGGCTCGCACCGGGCGCAGGGAAGTCCAGCAGCAGCGCGCGGCCATCGTGCCGGATCCAGACGCGGTCGAGCGAGAGCGGCGGCAACGTGCCGTCGCGTTCGCCGGCGGCGATCTCCGCGGCAAGGTCGTTCAGCCAGCCGCGCACGCTCGTCCACGGCGCACTGGCAGGCGAGAGATCGACGGGGCCGCCGCTCGGCGCTTCGAACGCGTCCCAGTTCTGTTCCGGCGATCGTCTCGCGGCGAGCCAGTGCAGGCGCCCGGGGCGGGCGACGTCGCGGCGTGCGCGGCCGACGTCCGCCGCGCCGGCGGCGAGCTCGATCAGCCACACGCGGCGGTGCAGGATCGGATCGAAGCCCTCGCGCAGCCGGCCGCCAGGGACGGCGCCGAGATCGGGGCCGGGCCGGTACTCACCGAATCTCGGCTGCCCTTCGGTCGGGTCGGCGACGAAACTCGAGACCTCCGCCGCCGCGCCGCTTCGCAGACGTGCCGCGCCGCGCTGCACCACGCGCGTGCCGGTGATCAGATCGTGCACCGCCGCCATGCCGTTCCGTCGCGTCATCGTCAGGAACAACGAGACGCTCAGGAGCATCGGCACGAGCGCGACGACAGACGCCGCGGCAGGATTGGCCGTCAGATACGCAGCGACCGCCCGGCCGCCGAACCACATCGCGACGAGCAGCATCGGCAGCGCCGGCCCGTTGAAGATCACGGCGCGCCCGATCGCCTGCCGCCAGGACAACGGACCCGCCGAGGAGATGACGCGCAGGCCGACGATCCGTTTGCCCGGCGTGGCGTTCCACATCCGTTCGAAGATCGCCGAGTAGGCGACGGCCGCGGTCCACGCCCATGGATCCGCGTCGACCTTTCCCGACGCGTCCGCCGCGCGCGGCAGGACGTCAACGGCCTGGATCAGGGGCGCCAGCACCGCGATGACGCACCAGTCGAGCGCACCGGCGACGAGACGGACGCTGCGGCGTGCAGGCACGCCCGCGTTCGTGAACGGCTGCAGCAGCCGCGTCAGCTCGGCGTACGACGCGGGTCGATCCGACGGATCCTTCGCCAGACACTTGACGACGACGGCGCTCAGCTTCTTGGGAATGCCGGGACGCACGCGCCGCGGTTGGGGCGGCGCCGCCGTCTTCACCTGCTCGACGAGCGACTGAAAGTCCTTCGCCTCGAACGGCGCCCGCCCGGTGAGCAGATAGAACAACGTCGCGCCGACGGCATAGATGTCGGCGCGCACGTCGAGCGCGTCGCCGCGCAGCTGCTCGGGCGGCGCGTATTGAGGCGTGCCCTGGAATCCGCCGGCCTCCGACCCGCGGACGTTGGTGGAGATCGAGAGTCCGAAATCGCCGACCTTCACGCCGCCGTCGTCGTCGACGAAGCAGTTCGACGGCTTGACGTCGCGATGGAGGATGCCGGCTGCCTCGGCGGCGTGCAGTCCGCTGATCACGTCGAGAATCGCCGCCACTGCTTCGGGCGGCGGCATCGGACCGCGTTCGACAACGCGATCCTTCAACGTGCCGCCCGGCAGGAGCTGCATGGAGATGACGGGCATGCCCGTGACCTCCTCGCTGCCGAAGACGTAGACCGTGTGCGGATGACTGATCGACGCCGCGAGCCGGCCCTCGCGCAGGAACCGCTCGCGATCCTCGCGGTCGTGCATGCGGCTGCGCAGCAGCTTGATCGCGACGCGGCGGCCGGTGTCGGCGTGATCCGCCTCGTAGACCTCGCCCATCCCGCCTTTGCCGAGCAGCCGGCGAATCGTGTACGGGCCGAACGTCTGCCCGTCCTCCAGATGGAGGCCGTCGCCTGGCGGGATCCCCGAACCGCTCAGCGGCGACAGAATCGTCGCGGCCTCGCTGTTCGAGAGGACCGTCTTTTCGTTCGGGTTGACGGTGGAAAGGCGCGTCAGATCGTCCATGGCCGCAGAGCGTGGCGCCGGCGATAGTCGGGTCAGAGCATGCTAATCGCGATCGCGCGAGGGCTCAAGCAAGCATCCACCGAACGTCGGCCGGACGTGAGCGGACCAGCGCGTGCGACGTTACACTGAGTGAACTTCCCATCCACCCGGTGTGCCATCGAGGGACGACGAAGGGGGCGGTGATGACCGACCAGCACGCGAACCTCAGAGTCCGGTTCTATCCGAGTCAGGGTACGTGGACCTGCGTGGTCCAACGCATGGGGCGCGACGGCATGCCGGAAGACGACGATCTCGTCTCGGCCGCCGGCGCGACGAAGCAGGAAGCGAGAGACCGCGCGCTGGCGATGACCGAGGACCCTGACGTGCGAGAAGCGCTGGCGGCGCACGAAGTCTAGCCGCCGGGGCTCATCCTCCAAACAGCCGGGTCCGCATCAGCTGGGTGTTGTACGGAGGATGCTCGGTCGAGAGCGTGTAGTAGATCACCGCTTCGCGAACCGATCGATCGACCCGAGTCCAGTCGGGCACCAGGTAGGGCGCGTACGTCCCCGTCGTGCGTGATGGATCCTCCTCATGCGTCAACCCGACCCAGCGCTTGGTGCCATCCGGTGCGATGTTGTCGGCCGATTTCAGCGGGTCGTTGCCGTCGAAGATGACGTCGGGATGCGTCCAGGGTCCTTGCGGTCGACGCGCGTAGCGAACGCGGCCCCAGTCACCGATCATGATCCAGCGGCGAAGACCCGGTGACCACGAGACCGAGAGTTCACCCAGCCCGGGATTGTCAGGGCACAACGGCTCCGGCGGTCTGTTCGCGGCCTTCGCGTCGGCGGCGGTCATCCACAGCTTCGGCGCGTTCGGTCCCATGAAGAAGAGCCATGTCTCGGGAGGCGGCGGCAGCTGGCCGGGTGTGAGCGGCGCCCAGGCGAGACGCATGTTCGCGGCGTGGTAGTTGTCGGTGCCGAAGAGGAGCAGTCCATCGCCGACATCCGACGGCAGGTCTGGCCAATCGGCGTTGCGCACGCGCACGGGCGATACGTGCACGAGCCATTGATCGGCTTTGAAGTCGGCGGTGTTCAGGTGCGCAGGCACCGGTTGGTTGGCGTCGATCAGGTCGCGCACCATCAGCGAGACGTTGAAGAGGTGCTTGAAGTTGTCGGCCGGACTGGCGCTGACGCTGACGGCGAGATGCGACGCGCGCATCTTGGCGGTCGGCCCGTCGGCGGGGTGCTTCTCGCGAGCGATGAAGAGGAACAGCCGCTCGTCGAAGCTGAACCCGCCGGCCGGCACTTCGAAATTGCCGAGGTCGGGCAGTCCCTGGACCGCGAGCTGTCGAAATCGCTTCGACGGCACTGTGTCGATCGCCCATCCGACGAGAGCGCCGAGCGCCGCGCCGGCGACCCCTCCCGCGATTGCACCGGCGACGCCGACCTGCGACACGAGCAATCCGAGTCCGATGCCGAGCAAGCCGCCGGGCAGGGCGCCGACGGCTTCTTCCAGCAGCGAGATGAACACATCGGTGTCGTCGGTGACGAAGTGGAGGCGCGGACCGTCAGGCTCCGGATCGTCCTCCGTCCACGCGAACCCGTCGTCGTCGCCGTAGAACTCGGCCGGCCCGAACTGGAAGGCGTCGGTGTCGCCGAAGAAGAACCAGAGCGTGCCGCGGTGACTCACGGCGATGCCGAGGTCCGTTCCCTTCAACGAGATCTCGCGCGTGTCCTGGTGATGGGGACGATCGACGGGATCGGCGGCACCGGTCAGCTGGGAGAGCCGATAGGTGCCGTCGACCTTGAACATCGGCCCGCGGTCGATCACTCGTGCCGCCTCTCCTGGCTCCGATCGCGTGCCGCAGCGGCGCGCGCGTACGCGCACGAAGCGGTCAGGCTCGAGCGGCGGCACCGGCAGGCTTCTGGCGCCGCCGTGGCGCACCGATGCGAGCAGGATACCGGTCGTGTCCGATGGCAACGACGGATCCGCCACCTGTTCGAGATCGACGATCACTCCCGGCTCGCTGATCAAATGGATCGATCCGGTGCAATCGTCGATGCCGCCGTCGCCGTCCACATCGATCTCGGGCGGGGGAAGGGTCACGGAGCTCGGCGGCTCCGGTTCGGTCGCGACGCGCCCGGACGAGCGCGACGCTGCGCCGCGGCTCGCGTCGATCCAGATCTGGTCCTCCGGCATCAACGGCAGCCAGAGATCGATCGTCGCGATCCAGTCGCCGGCGGCAACGGCTTCGCCGATGACGCCGTGCCATCGCTTCGAGAACACGCGGAGATGGGCTCCGGTGTTGAAGCCGAGCTCCGTTCCCGGCGGGTCGCCGAGGCCGGTCGCGGCGACGGCGGTGCCGCAGGCGACGAGCGGGCCGACGGCGCGCAGATCGATCGGCGGCGCTGGCGGCCGCACGCGGACGATGGTCTCTTCGCTGAAGGGGCCGTTGTCGCAAACCGCCTGCCGCACCCGCAGCCGGTTGGCGCTCCATGCGCTCGGCAGATTGATGGTGGACACCCGTCGCGTCGCCGCGCCGATCAGGAACGGCTGCGCGTCATCGTCGCGGAAG
>DASTCC010000463.1:0-37092 GCA_035711465.1 Vicinamibacterales bacterium | reverse complement strand
CTCGAGACCAAAGGCCTCGTGCAATCGCGTGTCGGCGATCCGAGTCCAACCCGCGGCGGCCGGCGGCGCAAGCACTTCGCGCTGCTGCCGCCGGGACGCCGGGCGCTCGCCCAGGCGTACCGCACGTATCGCGGCATGGTGGACGGGCTCGAAGAGGAGTTCGACGCGCTATGAGCGCGCCCTCGGAACCGCGGCGCCGGCCCGGCTCGCCGCCTGCGATCGCGATCTGGCTTGCGGGCCTGCGCCTGCCGGCCGGCGATCGCGAGCACCAGGCGGGCGACCTGATCGAAGAGTTCCACGACCGCGCCCGGCGGTACGGCACGTTTGCAGCCCGCGCCTGGGCGTGGCGACAGGCGTTTCGCTGTCTGGCCCACCGCGTTTCCAGAGATCCCGTTCACGACGTTCCTCGCTCCGGAGTCTCCATGTCCGCGTTCATCCGTGATGTCGGTTTCGCGCTTCGATTGGTACGGCGGACGCCGCTGATCTCGGCCGCCGTCGTGCTGACGTTCGCGCTCGGCATTGGCGCCAACGTCGCGATCTTCTCGGTCGCCTGGCCGGCGCTCGGCGCGCCGCTGGCGTTTCCGCAGGAGGATCGCCTCGCGTTCATCCTGTTGTCGGCCGAACGCGCCGGCGGCGTCCGATCGAACCCGATCTCGCCTGGCGATTACTTCGATCTGCTCGAGGCACGATCGTTCGAATCGCTGGCCGGCTTCAACATGTTCGTCAGCCAGCGCAATCTGCTGATCGACGGCCGCGAGCCGGCGCAGATTCGCGTCGCCACCGTCACCGAGGACTTCTTCAAAGTCCTCGGTGTGGCGCCAGTCGCCGGCCGCCCGCTCGACGCTTCGGACTTCACGCCCGACGCGCGGCCGATCGTCCTCAACGAGCGGCTCTGGCGCCTGCAGTTCGGCGCCGATCCGACGCTCATCGGCAGGTCATTAACGATCGACGGCGCTCCCTGGACAGTGGTGGGCGTAATGCCGGACGCGACGGCGGTCGGCACCGTCGAAGCGGATGCCTGGTCGACGCAGCCACTCAATCGCGCGACCGCCCGCCAGCAGCGCTCGTACTTCCTGGCGATGATCGGCCGTCTCCGGTCGGGCGTCAGCCTCGAGGCCGCTAACGCCGACCTCGCAGCGCTGATGAAGGTCGTCGCCGATCGCTATCCCGTGACGAACACGGTGTCGAGCACCGGCGCACCGGTGCTGGCCCGCGCCGAGTCGTTTCGCGAGCGCCTGACCGGTCCCGTACGGCCGGCGTTCATGCTGCTGCTGGGCGGCGCCGGCCTGGTGCTGATCGTCGCCGGCATCAACATCTGCGGATTGCAGATCGCGCGTCACCTCGGCCGACGGCAGGAGCTCTCGGTGCGGCGTGCGCTCGGCGCGGCCCGCGTGGCGCTCGTGCGACAGCTCACCATCGAGTGTCTCGTGCTCGCGGCCGCCGGCGGACTCGCCGGTCTGCTGGCCGCGTCGCTGACGCTCGGCGCACTCGCGCGCTACGCGCCATCGGTCGACTGGTACGAGATCTCGCCGCGGCTCACGACACCCGTGGTGCTCTTCACAATCGGGCTGACGCTCGTCGCCGGCCTGATCATGGGCCTGGTGCCCGCGGTGATGGCATCGGCGACCCGCCACGTCGGCATGCAGTCGCGCGGCGGCACCGCCGGCCGGCAGACCGCCAGACTGCGCACCAGCATCATCGCCGCGCAGGTGGCGACGACGATGGTCCTGCTGATCGCGGCGACACTGACGGCGCTCAGCCTCGGCCGCGTCCTGCGTGTCGATCCCGGCTTCGAGATCGATCGCGGGCTCATCGCCGACGTCCGCACGACTACCGGTGACGCCTCCGATCGCATCCGCTTCTTCGACGAGCTCGTCCAACGCGCCGGCGCGCTGCCGGGCGTCGAGCGCGCGTGCGCGATCAATCACATCCCGCTCGACAACGAGGGCGGCGGCATGACCTTCGTCGCCGAAGGCAAGACCGATTCGGACATGGAAGGCGCGCTGCCGATGGGCATCACCCACGGCTGCTTCGAGGCGCTGCGGATTCCGGTCGTGCGCGGCCGCGCGTTCCAGCGGGTCGAAACGGACTCGGTCGCCATCGTCAACGAGACGATGGCCAAGGCGCTCTGGCCCGCCGGTGAGGATCCGGTCGGCAAGCGCGTGCACATCGGTCTGGTCTCCGGGCCGCTGTTCACGGTCGTCGGCGTCGTCAAGGACATCCGCGCCTCGGCACTCGAGTCGGCGTTCACGCGGCAGGTGTGGATGTCGGCGTCGCGCGGGTGGCCGATGCCGCAGCGTCTGATCCTCCGCACGACGGTCCCGCCGGACACGCTCGCCCGTCCGCTGCGGACCCTGCTTCGCGAGCTCCGCCCGGATCTCGCGCTCGCCAACGTCCGGACGATGCAGGACATCGTCGGACAGGCGACGGCGTCGCGGCGGTTCGTGCTGTCGCTGCTCGGCGGCTTCGCGGGAATCGCGCTCGCCCTCTGCGCGATCGGCATCTACGGCCTGCTCGCCTACCAGGTCGGGCAGCGGACGCGCGAGATCGGCATCCGCCTGGCGCTCGGGGCGAAGCGCCGCGACATCTCTCGCACGATCACCAGACCGGTCATCGTCGGTGTCGCTGGCGGGCTCGCGCTCGGCTGGCTGGGCGCGCGATGGCTCGCCTCGCTGATCGCCACGCAGCTCTACCAGATGTCCGCGACCGACAGCCGCGTCTACCTGGGCGTCACCGGCTTCGTGCTCGCCGTCGCGCTGGTGTCCTGCATGGCGCCCATGCGGCGCGCGGCGCGGATCGATCCGGTGATCGCCCTGCGCAACGAGTGAGGGCTTACTTGCGCTCGATGGTGACGCTGTTCATCACCACCGGCGTCACCGGCCGATCGTTGCGGTCGGTCTTGACCTTGCCGATCTTCTCGACGACGTCGAGGCCGTCGACGACGGCGCCGAAGACCGAGTGCTTCCGATCGAGATGCGGCGTCGGGCCGAGGGTGATGAAGAACTGGCTGCCGTTGGTGTTGGGACCCGCGTTGGCCATCGAGAGGATGCCGACGCGATCGTGGCGCAGGTCCGGATGGAACTCGTCCTCGAACTGGTAGCCCGGCCCGCCGTACCCCTGGCCGAGCGGATCGCCGCCCTGAATCACGAAGCCATCGATGATGCGATGGAAGACGACGCCGTCGTAGTACGGTTTGGTCGACTTTTCACCGGTGCCGGGGTGCTTCCATTCCTTGCTGCCCTCGGCGAGCCCGACGAAGTTGGCGACGGTCTTCGGCGTCCTGCTCTCGAACAGCTCGACCGTGAACTTGCCCATCGAGGTATCGAAGTGCGCGTATACAGCCATGGCGTCCTATTCTGTCATGGACGCCGCGCCGAATCCTTGCCAGCGAGGAAGGTGCGCAGCTGCTTGACGAGGTCGGCAAGTGCCGGATCTTTGGCGGCCACTTCGATCAGCGTCTTGGCGCGGGCGAAGTCACCGCCGCGCGCGCCCTGGTTGGCGGCGTTGAACGCGGCGGCGTGGAACTGGCCGCGGTCCTCCTTCAGGGCCGCCTCGAAGTTGGCGATCTGCCGCGCCTTGAAGTCCGGATCGAGATCTGTCTTCGCCTGCATCTGCGCGAGGCCGGTCTCGGACTCGGCGACGTTCTGTTCGTAGCAGGTCATCGCGCCGAGGAACCAGTCGCTCGACTCGAGCCACTGCTGCCGCTTCATGCCGACCAGGCCGAGATACCACGCGGCCGTGCAGTTGCGGTTGCCGTACGCGGCCTGGCGCGCCGACTTCAAGTCTTTCTCCGCGACCGCGAGATCGTCCTGGTCGTGCTCGATGATGCCGGCGAGCGTGAAGATCTCGCCACTGGCGGCGATCGCCTTCGCCGATTCGATGTCGCGGCGGGCCTGCGGCAGATCTTTCAGGAAGTGATGATTCCAGGCGCGCCAGTAGTACGCCTCGCTGACGTTGAACGTCTTCAGCTCGATCATCCGCGTGGCCGCGGCGATCGCGTCCTGCTGGCGCTTGAGATACGTCAGGCAGATGGTGCGGCCGAGCAGCGCCCGTTCGTGGACGGGCTTGAGGGCGATCGTCTCATCGTAATAGCGCAGGCCCTCGCGACAGTCGCCGATGATCTGATAGTAGTTGCCGCCAAGGTACGTCACCGCGGGCGAGTTCGAGAACCGCGCGTAGACCTCGGTGAATCGTTCCTTGACGTTGCGGCCGCCGTCGTCCCGCGCCGTCACCAACCCGAGGCGGAGCAGGAACACGGCGGCGTCGATGAACGACGGCACGTCCGCGCGCAGCTTCTCGAGGTCTGCAAAGATCGGATTGCCGCAATTGGCGACGCCGAAGCGAATGAGCGGCGGCGCGTCGGGCGGCGCCTGCGGGCGCCAGCCGGGCGGACGCCGCGGCTGTCCTGCCGGCGGCGTACGAAAGGGATACGCGCAGTCGATCGCGAGCGTGAGCGACTGACTCACGACCGGGGTCAACGGTGAGCTGGCCAGCCAGGCGATCTCGCCGTCAATCGTCCGGACGTAGGCCGCGCGCGGCCGACGCAGTTGGATCAGCTCGCTGTTCGGCGTGCCGATGTCGTACGGCAGGATCGCATCGACGAGCGCGAACAACCGATCCGCTGAGTAGCCCGGCGGCAGGTCCGGAACGAGGCTGCGGGCACGCGCGATCGTCTCGTCGCTCGGCAGCGCGAGCGCCTTCTCGCGAACCGCGATCAGGAGCTCGGTCTCGAAGAGCCGGCCGATGACGAGCGGACGCGCCTTGCCGACGGCGATGCGCGCGTAGGTATTTCTGGCGGCCAGCAGGCAGTCGTAGCAGCCCTCGTGCACCTTGGCGTCCGCGGTGGCCAGCTCCACCATGTCGGCCTTCTTGATTGGCGCCGAGGCACACCCTGCCGCGAGCACCAGCGCTGCCACCCAGACTCGGCGCATGGGGTCATTGGACACCGGATCGGCGCCCGCCGTTCCGCCGGTGCTCGTCGGGCTGGGTGCTAGGTGCCAAGTGCTGCGTGCTGGTTCTCCGTGCTCTTGGCCCCCGTCCTTCCCAGCGTTTCCAGCACATCGCTGACCAAATCGCGAGGATGCTCGCAGCCGGTCGACAGGCGGATCAACGTGTCCGAGAGGCCGAGCGCGGCGCGGTCCTCGGCCGGAATCGACGCGTGCGTCATGCGACACGGCAGGCACACCAGCGAACGGACCGCGCCGAGGCTTTCGCCGAGGGCGAAGTACTTGAACGACGACACCAGCGCCGCGGCCTCGGCTGGGGTGCCGCGCAGCTCGAACGACACCATGCCGCCGAACCCGGTCATCTGCGCGCGTGCGATGTCGTGGCCCGGGTGCGTCGGCAAGCCGGGATAGTAGACGCGCGCCACGCGCGGATGCCGCTCGAGCGCAGCGGCGACGGCGTGGGCGTTCTCGTCGTGCCGTGACATCCGCAGCTCGAGCGTCTTCAGCCCGCGCAGCGCCAGCCAGCAATCGAACGGACTCGGCACGCCGCCGAGCGCGTTCTGCAGGAACGCCACTGGCTCGTACACCGCCGGGTCGCGCGCGAGCACGGCTCCCTGGATGAGATCGGAATGCCCGGACAGGTACTTGGTGACGCTGTGCACCACCAGATCGGCGCCGAGCGCGAAGGGCTGCTGGAAGCAGGGCGTCGCGAACGTGTTGTCGACAACGACGAGCGCGCCGGCGTCGTGCGCGATCCTGCTGATCGCGGCGATGTCGTAGATCAGCAGGCGCGGATTCGTCGGCGTCTCGAGCCAGACGAGCGTCGTGCCTTTCGTGACGATGCCCGGGAGTCCGTCGAGATCAGCGAAGTCAGTGCGCACTACCTCGCAGCCATTCGGCGCGAACACGCGATGCAGCAGCCGGTAGGTGCCGCCGTAGACGTCCTGCGGCACGACGATGCGGCCGCCTGGCTTCAGATAGGCGGTGAGGATCGCGTTCTCGGCCGCCAGGCCCGATCCGAAGACCGCGGCATGTGATACGCCCTCGAGATCCGCGAGCACGGCCTCGAGGCGCTTGCGCGTCGGGTTCGACGTGCGCGTGTAGTCGAAGCCGCGATGCTCGCCAGGACCGATCTGCTGATACGTGGTGGTCTGAAAGATCGGCGCCACGACGGCGCCGGTGTGCGGCTCGGAAGGCTGTCCAGCGTGAATGGTGCGCGTCGAGAATTCCATGTCGTCACTCCGCAATCGTCTGTCCGCAGTCGTCAGTTGGCGTCGTCGGCGGCAACCGACGGCAGGAAGAGCGCGTCGATGCCCTGCGCGCGAAAGGCCTCGGTGGCGCCGGTGATCGTCGACCAGCCAGCGCGTCGTGTGAGCACGAACCAGCGGGGCGCGCGGCGAAGAGCCAGGGCGACAGGCACGCCGAGCGAGGCGAGCGTCGCGTGCGGCGCCTGGACGTCGTCGGCTGCGCTCGAGAACACGCCGAGCCATGCCGAGGCCGGCGGCTGGCCGAGCGAGCAGGGCGTCGGTCCGATCGAAATCGTCGCCGGCGATCCGTAGTGCGCGCCGGTGGCCGCCTCGGCGATGTCGTCGAGGATCGTCACCGCGGTTGCATCGGGCCCTGCACCTGGCCCGTTCAACGCGAGCGTGTGATCGCGGCCGATGGTGATTCGGATGCCGTTGGCGACACCCGTCAGCGACGCCAGCGGGTGCGTCGACGGCACGAACGCGGGGCCGACCCACGCGCCGGGATCGTCGGCCTCCAGCGACGCCGTGACGACGGGCTTGATGACGCCGCCGAGATCGCGCGCGGCCGCGAGGATGCCTTCGTCGAGCACGTCGATCGATCTCGTCGTCAGCGTCTCGGTGCGGACGTCGTCGCGGCCGGCCAGGTGCAGCAGGATCGTCAGCTTCTCGGCGGCGTCGCGGCCGGAGATGTCGGCGCGGCTGTCGGGCTCCGCGAAACCGCGGGAGACGGCGTCGGCGAGCGCCGCCGCGAACGTCGCGCCGCGCCCGAGCTCGCAGGTGACGTAGTGGGACGTGCCGTTGACGATGCCGGTCAGACGCCGAGCGGCGGACACGACCGGCCGGCGCGCCAGCCAGCCGAGACACGGCACGCCTGCGAGCACCGCGGCGTCGTAGAGAAACGACGTGCGATGCGCCGCGGCCAGCGCCCGCAGAGACGGCCCGTGCGCCGCGACCAGCGTCTTGTTGGCGGTGACGACGGCGACGCCCTGGCGCAGCGCGCTGCTGACGACGTCGAGCGCGACATCGCATCCGCCGAGCGTCTCGACGATCACGTCCGCGCCAGGCCGGCCGATCGCCCCCGGATCGGTCGTCAGCGCCACCGCAGGCGCATCCGGCCGCGCGAGATCGGCGCGGCGGACGAGCGCGCCCTCGCAACGGACGTCGAGGCCGGCACCGGCAAGCCGCGCCCGCACGCTCGACGACTCGAGCGCGCGCGCGACCGCCTGCCCGACCCGGCCGTAGCCGGCGATGCGCACCCGCACCCGCCGCGCTACCCGCGCCGCCGTCACCCGCGGGCGCAACAGAAGATCGCGATCGACGGCATTCGCCGCCGGTGAAGCCGTACTCATGGACACACCTCTCCTCTCGCGCGCGCCGCGCCCGTAAGCGCCGTGCACGCCGTCGGCACGTGCCGCACGCACCCTCCCGATGGGTGTGCGGCCGTCGGTCTACCGTGGGGACGAGAGAGCCCGTCGATCGCGACGCGATCGACCTCGTCTTATCTGCCCCGGTCTCGGGCAGGAGTTAGCACCTGGGCGATTGCCGCCTGGTTGCTGTGGCGTCGTCGGGCCTGTTCCCTCAGCCACTCGCGATAAGCGTCCGCGTGGAACTGCGGACCGGGAGAATATACGACTCGAATCTGTTTATGTCAATAGATTGATGTGAGCTTGCGCTTCGCGCTTCGCCAGCGTGCTGCATGGCTTGAAGGTGAGGCTTGGAAGCTCGAGGCTCTCGCCTTCACGCCTCTCTTCAAGCGTTCAAGCCCAAGCCTTCTACGACGACAGTTGGCGGATGAGCACGACGCCGATCGCCAGGGCGGTGACGAGAAAACAGGCCCAGGCGATCGGCCGTGCGATCGATCGATTCTCGATGAAGCGCAGCGCCGCGAGGCCGGCGCCGAGGCCGGCGAGGCCGACCGCTTCGACCCACGCGCCCTGCATCGCCTTGACGACGGCCGCGCCGGCCGCCAGCGCGATGACGAGCAGACGCGAGATCACGCGCGGCTCACTGCGCCCGATCGTAGACGCGCCGCATCGGCGCGGTCTGCACGTTGCGGACGACGCGGCTCTCGGTCTTGATGGTCACGAAGAGCTGCTTGCCGTCCGGGCTGAGCTCGTAGTCCTCGGTGACCTTGACCGCGTCCCTGGTCTCGATTTCGCGGTGCAGCTTGCCTTTGTCCCACTTCGCCTTGATCTGGAGCGCACCGACCGGCGTTTCCTTGATCTCCGCGGCCTTGTTGTTGGTGGTCTGCTTGAACGGCTGGGCGTTCTCGAAGGCGATCTGCACGTCGGTGGCGGTGGCGTCGATGGTGAGCATCGCCGGCGCCGTCCACAGCATCTTCTTGGTGAGCTCGAGCCGCTGCTGCTCTTCCGCGCTCAGCGTCGTCCGGTCGGTGGTCGAGCCGCTGGCGCCGCTGGCGTAGCCGCCGCCGGAGCCGCCGCCGGAATCGCGGCCGCCTCCGCCGCCCCGGGCGCGGCCGGTGGCGGGCCCGTTCGGGTTGGTGCTCGCCTCGGCATTGAGCTTCCACTTACCCGACATCGCCGCCGGATCCTGCCGCGCGGAAACGACGGTCCGACCCGAAACGCCGAGCGCCACTGCGGCTGCCGCGCACACGACAGCCCTGCCGAAGATCGTGCCAGTCATGATCTGCTCCTTGGGAAGCAAACGGTTCATCTCGACGAGGACGGCATGCGCACGCGATCGTAGATTCGATCGACGCCGACGACCGGATCGTCCGGCTTGTCGGGCTTCGGATCGCCGACGCGCACGATCATGAACAGCCGATTGCCGTCCTCGCTGAGAAAGTACGTGTGACGCATCCGGAAGCCGCGCGCGGCTTCCACCTCGACCCGCAGCTGCCCATCCTGCCAGATCGATTTGGTCTCGAAGTTCGACGCGCTCAGCCGCTGTTTCTGCGACTTGCCGTTGGTGACGAACGTCAGCGCGCGCTTGAGGTCGTCGGTCATCTTCACCGCGTCGGCGGTCACCTCGATGACGAGCGTCTCCGGCACTTCCATCAGGTCTCGCATGATGGAGCGCGTCTCGTTGGCGGCGAGGCGATTGGGATTGCTGAATCCGGGCGGCACGCCGCTGTAGCCCTGCGGCGGACCGTACAGGCCGCTGCGCTGGATGCCGCCGGTGCGGCCGCTCGGGTCGCCGCTCGGCGCGCCCGCCACGGCGCCGCCGCCGGACGGCATCGGCGTCGAACGGCGCTGTCCGGGCGTGCCCTGCTCGGGCCGGCCGTTGGCGGCGTTGACGCTTTCCTTGTCGTTGTAGTCCCAGGTGCCGGTGAATGCGACCACGGGAGCGGACGATGTCGCGGCCGGTGAGGCGGCCGGCGCTGGCACGGGATCCTGCGCGCGACCGGTCATCGCGAGCCCGCCGAGCGCAAAGCTCAACGCGCTCACCCATGCAATGCGCAAATGGCTCCGCATGTTGCTCGAACCTCCGCAGGCGCCGGAGATCCCGATCATACCCCAGGCCCGGGATCATGCCCGAACAGGTCCGCCAGTCAGCTCACTTGGTCAGCGCGACTCGTGCCGCGGCCATCCTTCGTGAACTCGAACGCAAGATTCAGATATGCCGCCGGTGTCGGCCGCATCTAGGCTGACCCGATGACGGATCACGAGTACGTCCTGGGGACGAACGATCAGGAGGTCGATCGACTGGCGCTGCAACACCGCGTCTGGCAGGCCGACGTACGCGAGACGTGGCGGCGGGCCGGTTTCGGCGCCGGGCAGCACATCGCCGATCTCGGCTGCGGCCCGGGGTTCGCCACGCTCGATCTCGCGGAGCTCGTCGGGCGGTCCGGACGCGTCACCGCGGTCGACGCGTCGCGGCGCTTCCTGAACGTGCTCGCGTCCGCCGCCGCCTCGCGCGGCGTCGCGCACGTCGATCTCGTGCATCAGGATCTCGACGATCCGATTCGCACCGCTTCGCCGTTCGACGGCGTCTGGGCGCGGTGGGTCTTCGCCTTCGTCAAGAACCCGCGGCAGCTGATCGAACGGCTCGCGCAACACGTCAAACCCGGCGGGACGATCGCGATGCACGAGTACTTCGACTACGGCGCCTGGCAGGCGGTTCCGCCTGATGACACGCTCAGTTCGTTCGTCGACACGATCATCACGCGGTGGCGCGAAAGCGGGGGCGAACCCGACGTCGGCCTGATGCTGCCACGATGGCTCGAAGACGCAGGCTTCCGAATCCTGCATCTTCAGGCACTCGTCGAGATCGTCGACAGCGCGCATCCGAAGTGGGAGTGGCTGCACGCGTTCGTCGACAGCGGATCGCGACGGCTCGAGTCGCTCGGCGACATGTCGGCCGAGGGCGGGGACGGCCTGCGAGCGAGGGCGCAGAGCTGGTCCTCAGAGATGCCGGCCATGCGCGTGGTGACGCCGGCGGTCGCCGCGATCGTTGCGGTGCGACGCTGACACGGGGGTGCGTTTCGAAACCTTGATCGGGCGTCGGTGCCCCCCGCAACACGGCGCACCGCGCACCCAGCACGGCGCACCGTGCACGGCGCACCGTGCACGGCGCACGGCGCACGGCGCACGGCGCACGAGTCTATGGCCAGATCGGCGTCCGGGAGGGCTGTGGCTCGATGCGCTGCCAGTCGGCCCGGATGGGAGCGAAGACGTCGATGACCACCGCGCCGTCCGCGCCGGCGATGGCTTCGTGCGGCACGTTGCCGGGAATGACGTAGGTGTCGCCGGCGCGCAGCTCGCGGGTCTCGTCGCCGATCGTGAACGTCATCGTGCCTCTGAGTACCAGTCCGATCTGCTCGTTGGGATGCTGATGCATGACCGCGCTGGCGTGCGCGTCGAGCTCGACGACGGCGAAGGTCATCTCGCGGCCCTCGACGCACCGGGCGATGATCCCGGTCCAGATCGGCAGCGTCTCGAGCGTGCCGATCGGATTGAACGCGCTCATGCGCTGCGCTTGGGACCGTTGCCCTTGGCGAGCCAGTCGGCGATCTGCTCCCGGCTCCAGCGGTGATCGTCGTTGAGGTGGACGAGCAGCGCGGCGAGGAAGATCTTCTTCTTGCAGCCTTCGGCGGGACAGGCCTTGACGGTGTCGAGGCAGTCGAAGAACCAGTCGAGGTCGCGCGTTGGCCGCTTGCCGTTGGCATCGTCGGGCAGCCGGTACATCGCTTCGTAGGCCGCGCCGAGCGCGCAGGACGCGTTCATGCCCTGGTAGTAGTCGCCGAACGCCTGGTCAGGCCGCTTCTTCATCCCGTTACGAATGAACTCCGCCAGTTCCTTCTCGCCGTGATGCTCGCGTTCGGGTGTGTCGGCGGCCATGTTTTTGCTCTCCCTCAAGGCCGAGTCTAACAGCAAAATGCCGTGTCGAAACGCAGGATCGCGGGGCCGCACCGAAGCGCACGCATCGTCCGATAATGGGCGCTGCAGGCTAACGCGGCCAATCAGTTCGGCCGATGAGATGCAGGACGATCTACCATCCTCGCGAGGGTCTATGAATCAGGTCTCCCACTGGTTGCGACGCAGCGTGTTCGTGCTGGCCTGCGCGGTATTGCCCGCCGTGGCGTCCGCACAAACGCCGGGCGCGGTGCAGGTCGTGACCGCCGATGCCAAAGTCTTCCTCTCCGCTGAAGCCAACAGCCCCGTCGTCACGCCCGTGCCGGTCGGCGCGGTGCTCGAAGTCGTCGGCAGTTCCGGCACCTACTTTCAGGTCCGGCTGCCCAAGGACAGCTCCGGGTTCGATCGTGTCGGCTTCATCCTGAAGTCGGCCGTGCGCGCGACGGCTGCCCCCGCTGCTGGCGCGGCCGCCGCGGCACCGGCGTCCACGGCTGCCGAGCGCAAGACCGCGGCGGTCATGAACTTCGACTACGGCACCGTGCAGCACTGGTGGTCGGGCACCTGGGACATCGGCCGCGGCGTCGCCGACATGTTCGTCGAGCAGCTGCTCAACACGAGCGACCTGCGGATGCTCGAGCGCAAGGCGATCGAAGCCGTGCTCGCCGAGCAGGACCTCGCCAACAGCAACCGCGCCGCGCCGTCGGCCGCTCAGGCGGCGTCGCTCGGCAAGGTGCTCGGCGCCAATCTGCTGATCACCGGATCGGTGACCAAGTTCGGCTCCGAAGAAAAGAACGTCGGCGGCACGGCGGGATCGTACGCGGGCCGCTTCATCGGCGGCGCCGGCGCGAAGAACACCACCGCCAACGTCGCCATCACCGTGCGCGCCGTCGATTCGACCACCGGCGAGATCCTCGCCAGCGTCACCGGCGAGGGCAAGTCGAGCCGCGCCGGCCTGCTGCTCGGAGCGAACGTCAACGGCAACTTCGGTTCGATCGACATGAACAGCCGCGACTTCCGCGACACGATCCTCGGCGAGGCGACGGACAAGGCGGTCAAGGACGCCACCGCTAAGTTGATTTCGCGTCTGAAGCGGTAACGGGCGGCAGGCTCCAGGCTGCGGGCTGCGGGTTCAGGCCGGAAGGTTCGAGCCTCGCGGCCCCAGCCGTGTTCGTCTTCGAATCAGCCGATACGGATAGACCGCCAGCAGACCCCAGAGGACTAGCGTCGGCGTGACCTGCAGCACGCCGATCATCAGCTCGACCACGCGATCGAACGCCGCGCGCCAGCCGTCGACGAACGCGTTCGAGATGCGGCGGCCGATCGAATCCGATTCAGGCAAGAGCGCCGCGCGATAGCCCTCCTCCACTCGCAATGTGATCGTCGCGAGCGCCACGCGATCGGCATTGGCGCGCGCTTCCGCTTCCATCCGCTCGATGTCGCTGCGGACGCGCGCCAGCTCGCGTTCGACGGCGAGCACGTCGTTCAGCTCGCCGCGGCGTTGCAGCAGATCGCGGAGCCGCGTCTCCTGCTGCCGCGCAGTGGTGAGGCGCGCGCCGAGATCGCGGACCGCCGCGGAGATGTCGTCGCTCGACTGCGATTCGCGGCTGACCTTGCCGAGCCGCCGCAGATCGTTCAGCGCCGCTTCGTAGCTGGCCACCGGAATTCGCAGCACCGCCACGATCGTCCGCGGCGTGGCCGACTCGGTCGCGACATCGAGCGATCCGATCGCGCCAGATCGTTCCTGGACGATGCGCTCGATCGCCGGGCGCGCGTCGTCGAAGCGCTCGACGACGACGGCGAGCTCGGCGTGACGGACGATCGCCGGCGCATCGGAGCCGGCTTTGAGCAACGGCGACTGTATGTAGCCGAGGCCGCTGATACCGCCGCCGCGACCTCCCCCGCCGGCGCGGCTCTGCACCGTCCGGCTCGGTTGCGTCGGCGTCGTCGTCGCGATCGGAGGCTTGGCAACCGTCTCCGCCATCGTGGCCGGCGGCGCCGCGGGTGGCGGCGGCGTTGCCACGGGCGCCGGCGGCGGTGGTGGTGGCGGAGCGGCGGACACAGCCGCAGCCGCTGGCGGCGCCGCGTTCCTGAACGTCTGTCCCTGCGGCCGCGTCGCATCCGCGGTTTCCGCGCGCGTGCCTTCCGCGGGCTTCTTCGTGTCGGCCGGTGCACGACGCGACAGGCTCCCTGCTCCTGGGCCCTCCGTCGGCCGACCGCGCGTCTCGCGATCGACAGCGGGTCGTTCCGGCGCCGGCTGTTGAACGGGCGGCGGCGGAACCGTCGCGGGCGCGTTCGGCGCCTGCTCGGTGTTCAGCGCCTCTGGCACCGTGAGTCTGCTGTCCGAGATCCACCCAGGCACGCGCAGCACGATCACGCTGCCGACGACAACGGCGGCAACTGTGGCGGCGACCAGACTCCACTGCGAGAGCGCGGGAAGCAGCGGGAACGCCCACGCGCGTCGAGATTCGGGCCCTTTCGCTGCGGCCTCCAGCACGCGCACCGCCATCCGATCGGGCGACGCCTCGACCTGCCAAGCCGAGAGCGCCGTCGCCGCCTTCTGCCACTCTCCCGCGAGCGCGGCGCACTCGGCACACGACGCCAGATGCGCGCGCGCGGCGTCGGCGCGCTCGCCGCCGAGCTCGCCGTCCAGCCACGCCATGACCTCTTCACGACGAGCGATGTGAGGATCGGTCACTGCATCACCTCTTGCGTTTCCCTGCCGGCGAGCGCGCCGCGGAGCGCTTCGCGGGCGCGGAACAGCCGCGATCGCACCGTGCCCACCGGAATCCGGAGCAGCGCGGCGATCTCGTCGTAGCTGAACGCGTCGTACTCGCGCAGCATCAGCACCTCGCGATCGATGTCGTCGAGCGACGCCAGCGCCTGCCGCACCCAGATCACGGCGTTCGGATCGGCGCCCTCGCCGGCGACGTCGCGCGGCTCGGCCGTTCGCGCCTGCTCGCGCCGCGCCCGGCGGCGATCGGCCAGCAGCTGGTTGAACGCGATGCCGAAGAGATAGCTGCGAAACTCCGCCCGCGGCTCGTACCGTCTCGCGCCCTGAATGACCGCCAGGAACGTCTCCTGCGTCAGCTCCTCGGCGCGCGTCGGGTCGACGACGCGCCGCCGGAAGAAGCGCCAGACCGGATCGCGGTAGCGATCGAACAGGAGCTCGAACGCGGTGCGATCGCCGCCCCGATAGGCGAGCATCAGCTCGTGATCAGTCTGCACGGCGCCAGGGCCGGCCACGGCGCCTGCCGCGGCCTTTCACTACGGTAATGTCGGCCGGAGTCCGGAAGTTCCCGGCCACGGTCCTATCGGATCGGATTGCGGTCGCGGCCCCGCTGGGACCGCGGTTTGGCGAGGTCGACCTCGAACTGGAAGCGCTCGGCGTCGGGCATCCCGTAGGTGTGCTCGTCGGCCGGGAAAGCGCCGGATCGGACTTCGGCGACATAGGTGTCGAGCGCGCCGCGGATGGTCTCCGCCAGCCGGGCGTACTGCTTGACGAAGCGCGGCATCGGCCCGTCGATGAGCCCGAGCAGATCGTGCCAGACCAGGACCTGCGCCGAGCAGCCCGCGCCGGCGCCGATACCGATCGTCGGAATCGACACGGCATCGGTGATGCGCGCGGCGACCGCCGCCGGAATCGCTTCTAGCACGATCGAGAAACAGCCGGCGCGCTCGAGCGCGATCGCTTCGTCGACGAGGCGGCGCGCCGCCGCGGCCGTTCGCCCCTGCGCCTTGTAGCCGCCGAGCTTGGTCGCCGACTGCGGCGTCAGCCCGATGTGCCCCATCACCGGAATCCCGGCGTCGACGATGCCGCTGACGCGCGTCAGCGTCCGCCCCGCGCCTTCGAGCTTCACGGCGTCGGCGCCGGCTTCCTGCACGAACCGGACGGCGTTGGCGACCGCCGTTTCTTCGGAGATCTGATACGAGCCGAACGGCATGTCGGCGACGACGATGGCGCGCGACGTGCCGCGCGAGACCGCGCGCGTGAACACCAGCATCTCGTCCATCGTCACCGGCACCGTCGAGTCGAGCCCGAGCACCGTGGTGCCGGCCGAGTCGCCGACCAGAATGATGTCGATCCCGGCCGCGTCGGCCAGGCGCGCGCTGGGCGCGTCGTAGGCGGTGATCACCGCGAGGCGGTCGCCGCGGCGCACGCGATCGGCGAGCTCGGGCAGCGCGATCTTGCCGGCGCCGGACGGGGAATCGGAACTGCTGTTCATACCTCGAAGCCTGCCAGCTCCGGCTGGTCCAGAGGAACATTATCGATCAGCCGCGTTGCGCCGGCCGAGGCCGCGACGACCAGCGTCTGCCGGTCATTGAGATCGGCTATACCGACGTAATCGACGGCCAGGCCGTCGAGCGCAGCCCGGGCCGCGACGACCGGATCCTCGCCCCGGCCGTGCGCCTCGACCGCGCGCCGGAGCGCGCGCGGGATCGCCAGCGCCCGGCGGCGTTCGTCCGGCGACAGCCGGGCGTTGCGCGAGGACATCGCCAGGCCGTCGGCCTCGCGCACCGTGCGGCCGACGCGGATCTCGATCTCGAGGTCGAGATCGCGCACGAGCTCGGTGAGCACCGCGACCTGCTGCGCGTCCTTCTGGCCGAGGTAGACGGCGTCGGGCTCGACGATGTGAAAGAGCTTGAGGCAGACGAGCAGGACGCCGCGAAAATGGCCGGGACGATACTCGCCTTCGAAGCCGAGCGCCGGACCGGTCATGTCGATCGTCGTCACCCGCGAGGCGCGGTACATCTCGGCTGCCGCCGGCATGAAGAGCGCGTCGAGACCGCTCTCTTCGGCGAGCTCGATGTCGGCCGCTTCGGGCCGCGGATAGCGGGCCAGGTCGGCGGGATCGTTGAACTGCGTCGGGTTGACGAAGATGCTGGCGACGGCGACCTCGCACTCGAAACGCGCCATCCGCATCAGCGAGACGTGTCCCTCGTGCAGCGCGCCCATCGTCGGCACGAAGCCGACGCGCTCGCCGGCATGCCGGGCGCGGACGAAGGCGCGCATGTCGGAGACGCTGCGAACGACGATCATCGCGATGTCGCCTCGCCGAGGACGCGGTAGAGCCGCTCGACGTCGGGCAGCGCCGCGTGCAGCGCGGCTTCGTGCGCGCGCACGGTCGCCCAGTCGCCCCGCGAAATCGGCCCGGTCAGCTCGAAGCCGTTTTCGATGGTCCGGGTCATCAGCGGCACGAGCGCTTCGGGCGGCGCGCCGGCGGCCTCGAACGCCCGCGCCGCGGCGCGATAGATCGTGACCAGATAGTTCGACGCCATCGACGCGCCGGCGTGATAGAGCACGCGCGCGCGCTCGTCGATGGGACACGCGCGCAAGCCGAGCGTGGCCGCGAGCCAGTCGCCGCGCGCGCGCGCGTCGCTGGTCTCGGCGGTGACCGCGCCCCAGGCGCCGTCGAGCTGCTCGGCGCCGCGCGATCGCGTGAAGGTCTGCAGTGGGTGCACGCCGAATCGCGTCGCGTGCGGCGCCAGCGCCGAGAGCGGCGTCGCGCCGCTGACGTGCGCGATCCACGGCCCGGGCGCGATCGACGCCGCCACCGGCGCGATCGCGCCGTCGGGCACGCAGAGGACGACGAGGTCGGCGGCGCTCTCGACGAGCAGGCCGCGCTCGTCGAGGCGCGCGGCGATGGCGGCGCCCACACGCCCGCGCCCGATCACGGAGATCGCTCGGAACATCGAATCGCCTCTACGGCCGCGGCCGCTTGAGCAGGATGACCGCGCCGTCAGGCACGGCCATCGTCGAGATCGCCTCCCAGCCGTCGGTGCCGGCGGCGTTGAGTGGGCCGATGGGATCGTCGCCGGTCTTGATTCTGACCGATCGATACTCCCAGCGCTGTGCGTTGGCCACCGTGCCGACGGTGGTCGTCACCGCGACCGGGAGCGGGCCGAAGCGATTCGCTTCGATGCTCACCGGCACGGCCTCTTCGGGTCTCTTGTTGAGGACCATCACCGTCGCCAGCGACGGGTAACCAGGACGCCCTTCCTGCTGCACCGGCAGCCCTTGCGCGCGCACGCGCTCGCGCACCGCCATCACGCTGACGCCTGCCACGACCATCACCACCGCCGTCGTCCACGAAAGCAGCCTGACCATCGTGCCTCCCTGCGACACGATGGGCATCGGAGCGCTGCCCCGCGTCGGTCCTTCAATTATGTATGGAAGCTGCGCGATGCCCGCCCGCGCCGTCGGCCTACTGCCTCAGCGCGTCGAGCGGGGACAACCGGCTGGCCCGCAACGATGGCACGAGACCGGCGAGGATGCCGATCGCGAACAGCGCGAGCACCGTCAGCGCCAGCACGATCGGATTCGGCTGGACGCCGAACAGCCACGCGGCGAGATAGCGCTCGCCGAGCACGACGGCCAACGCGCCGACAGCGATCCCGGCGACGAGCGGGCGCGCCGCCTGCGCGAGCATCAGCCGGACGATCGACGAGCGCCGTCCGCCGAGCGCGACACGGAGGCCAATCTCGCGCGCCCGATCGGCGGCGGCATACGTGAGCACGCCGAACACGCCCAGGCCGGCGAGCGCGATCGCCACCCCGCAGAACGCGGCGAGCAGCCACGCGGCGCCGCGGCGCGCGGCGATGCCGCCCTCGTATTGATCCTCGACCGTCGAGATCGCATAGATCGGCTGATCGGGATCGAGCGACTGAACGATCTGGCGGACGTCGCCGACCACGGCGCCGGGATCGCCGGTCGATCGAATCGCGAGATAGAGCTGCGTCCGGCGCCGCGCCGGAATCTGACGGACGCTGCCGATGATCTCCGGCGCCGGGTTGGCGACCAGACCGGCGTTACGGACGTCGCTGACGACGCCGACGATCTCCGCGACGCTGCCGTCGTTCGCGGGACCGACGATGCGGATGCGCTGGCCGACCGCGCCCGCGGTCGGGAAGAAGCGATCGGCGGCGGTGCGATTGACGACGACCTCCCGCGGGCCGGTGTCCGGCGCGGTCTCGTCGAACCACCGCCCCTGCTCGAGCCGCAGGCCGAGGGTCTCGCGATAGCCCGAGGCGGCGGTCGTGTAGAACGCCGACGGCAGCGTCTGCGCCGAGGCCGTCGACTGCCCTGCGATCTCGAACTGGCTGCGGCTGAACACGCCGGGCGGCGGCTGATTCGACGCCGATGCGGCAGCCACCGCCGGCAGCGCCCGCACGCGCTCGAGCGCGGCGTCGAAGAACGCGAGGCTGCGCTCGCCGTCGTACTTCGCGACCGGCAGCGTCACGCGCGTGACGATGAGACCGCTGGTGTCGAAGCCGCGATCGACGCGGAGGACGCGGCCGGTGTGCACCGCGAGCAGCATCGCCGCGGCGGTGACCGCGGTCGCCACGGCCAGCTCGAAGCCGACGACCCACTCGTGCAGCCGCCGTGTCGTCCGCGATCCGATCGCGCGCGACGCGCCGGCGTTGAGTAGGTCGGCCGGCTTGACGCGGGCCAGCTGCCACGCCGGCACGAGCCCGATCAGCGCCGTCAGGACGAGCGCGCCGGCGACGACGCCAGCGACGAGCCGCGGCGAAAGCCCGAGCGCGGCCTCGCCGGGCAGGATGCCCGCAGGCATCACGACGGGCAGCAGACGCAGGCCGACCCACGTGAGGCCGACGGCCAACGCCGCCGCCGAGAGCCCCTGCACCGCCGCCTCCGCGAGCAGATTCGAGACGATTCTTCCGCGGCCGGCGCCCAGGGCGAGATGCACGGCCGATTCGTGACGCCGCGCGCCCGCACGCGCCAGCAGCAGCCCCGCCAGGTTCGCGCCGATCAGCACGACCAGCAATGCCAGCGCCGCCAGGGCGATGACGTTGACGCCGGCGTAGCCCCACCCGTCGATCTCGGTCCACGGCCGCGCGCCGAGTTGAAAGCGCTCGTACTCCGGAAACCCCGGGCCATGGGCGAGCTCGATCCTGCGCGCGATCTGCTCGAGCTCGCGCTGCACCGCCTCGAGCGGCGTCCCCGGACCGATGCGCGCCATGACGTTGAACTGCCGGCGATCGCGCGGCAGCGTCGCCGGCCGATCGCCCATCGGCATCCAGATGTCGGTGCCGTAGATGCGCGTCCGCGGCGGCGCCACGCCGACGATCTCGACCGGCCGGCCGTTCCAGCGCACCTGCCGGCCGATGACGCCGGTGTCGGCGCCGAGCACGTTCCGCCACAGCGAATCGCTGACGATCGCCACCGCGGCGCCGCCCTCGATCTCCTCGCGCGTGAAGCCGCGCCCAATCGCCGCCTTGATGCCGAGCGTCGTCAGCGGGTCGGCCCAGACGAAGGCCGTGAACACGCGCTCGGGCCGATCGCCGAAGACGATCGCTTCGTTGTTCAGATCGAACGCGAGGACGCGATCGAGCGTCCGGGCGCCGTCGCGGATGTCGAGGTACTCGGGCGCCGACATCGCCTCGAAGAAGCCGAGCGGCCGATTGAGACGCGGATACGCACTGCCGATGCCGACGAGGCGGTCGGGCTCGGGAAACGGAAACGGCCGGAGCACCGCGGCGTCGAGCACGCCGAACGCGATGGCGGTGACCGCGAGGCCGAGCGAGAGCGAACCGACGACGGTCGCCGAGAGGCCGGGCCGCGCGCTGAGCGCGCGCACTGCCGGACGGACGATCGAGCCGAGCATCGACGACATGGTCACCAGGCCAATCCGAGCGCGGTGGACAGGAACTTGACCAGCGGCGCCGCGCGCTCGCACGTCGCCAGGTAACGATCGAAGAAATCAGGCGCGCCCGCATCGCGGGCGGAGTAGGCATCGAGCACGTAGTGATCTTTCCGCTTCAACGCCTCGACGTGCGGATCGCGCGCGTCGAAGCCGAGCGGCGCGCGCTTGAGCGACTCGCCCTGAATCTCGAGGCCCGATCGCTCGACCGTGCGCCATTGATCGGGATGCTCCGCGATGCGCGTCCGGATCTTCCGGAGCGCTCCCGGATCGGTGTGATAGATGCCGCCGCCACCGAAGCAGTCGGCTGGCGCGAGATGCACGTAGAAGCCCGGCGCGGTGTCGACGCCGCGGGCATCGTGGCGGAAGCGCGCCGCGACGTGAGTCTTGAAGGGCGTCTTGTCGGGCGAGAAGCGCGTGTCGCGATGGATGCGGAACATCGAGCCGCCGATCCGCCGCGGATCGGCCCTGATGCGCGGGCTGATCTGCCGCAGCGGCGCGGCCAGATCGGCAATGAACTGACGCATCGGCGCCTCGACGTCGCGCTCGTAGCGCGCCTTCTCGGACGCGAACCACTCGCGCGTGTTGTTCGCCTCGAGATCGCGGAGGAAGGCGAAGAACTCGGGGCCGAAATAGCGCACGCCGGACGGCATTCCGATCGCATTCTAGTCGGCCGGCGCTACACTACGGCCGACCGCTTACGCCGGACCTGACCGACCGCTCGCCGCAGGCGCGCGCATCCGGCCGGACCCGACGCACGGAGGACCTGTCATGGCGCTGCCACCCGTTCGCACCGGTCTCGTCACCCTGCTGCTCGCCGGCGCGGTCGCCGCGCTCACGTCACTCGTCCACGTCTCGGCGCGCGAACAGCAGCCGCGGCGCGACCCGCTGGCCGATCCCTTCAAGGGCGTCACCGCCAAGGGCGAGATCGAGACCGGCCTCTTCCCGATCAAGGCCTCCGGTGTGTCGACGGCGCCGGTCCGCGACGCCGTGACGCGCTTCCTCGCCGCGCTCACCGACGCGCAGCGCACCGCGACCAGCTACCCCGTCGACGACAGCGAGTGGCGCAAGTGGAACAACGTCCACCGCTACGTCCGGCAGGGCGTCAGCTTCAAGGAGATGACCGAGGCGCAGCGCGAGCGCGCCTTCGCGTTGATGCGCGCCAGCCTCAGCGCCCGCGGCTTCGAGAAGTCGCGGAACGTCATGCGCCTCAACGGCTACATCGCCGAGGTCGTGAAGAACTTCGACGAGTACGGCGAGTATCTCTATCACCTCACGGTGATGGGGACGCCGTCCGACACCGCGCCATGGGGCTGGCAGCTCGACGGCCATCACCTCGCGATCAACTACTTCGTCCTCGGCGATCAGGTGGTCATGACGCCGACGTTCATGGGATCCGAACCGGTCTCGGCGACGACGGGCCAGTACGCCGGCACGACGGTGCTGCAGGAGGAGCAGGACAAGGGTCTCGCGTTCATGCGCTCGCTCTCGACCGATCAGCAGCGGCGGGCGACGCTCCAGGCGAGCAAGACCGGCAACAACGCGGTCGCCCAGGCGTTCCAGGACAATCTCGTCCTCGACTACGCCGGCCTGCCGGCTCGTGAGCTGACGCCGGCGCAACGCACCGCGTTCGTCGCCCTGATTGCTGAATACATCGGCAACATGGACGACGGCCACGCGAAGGTGAAGATGGCCGAAGTCGAGTCGCGCCTCGACGCCACCTGGTTCGCCTGGATTGGCGGCACCGGACCCGACGATCCGTTCTACTACCGCATCCACAGCCCGGTGGTGCTGATCGAGTTCGATCATCAGAACCCGGTCGCGCTGCCCGGGCCGCGGGTCCCCGGCAAGGTCCACGTCCACACCGTCGTCCGGACTCCGAACGGCAACGACTACGGCAAGGACCTGCTGCGGCAGCACTACGAGAAGCATCGCGACGATCCGGCGCACGGACATCGTCACAATCGCTAGCGCGCGTCTCGTCGCCGTCACACGGAAGGGCTGGCATCCTCGACGCGATATGAACCGAAGCCATCCACTCGAGTCGTGGCTCCATCGTCACGTCAGCCGGCGCTCGCTGCTCGCCGGCGGCCTGGCGCTCTGCGGACTTCCCTACGCCCGCGTCTATGCCGCGCGCCCGGCGTCGGCGCGCCGATGGACGGCGAACCCGTTCGCGCTCGGCGTCTCCTCCGGCGATCCGACACCCGACGGCGTCGTGCTCTGGACGAGAATCGGCGCCGATCCGCTCGACGGCGCGATCGAACCCGTTCCGATTGACGTGACCTGGGAAGTCGCGGAAGACGATCGGTTCGCGACGATCGTCAAGCGCGGCGCGACGTCGGCGCGGCCCGAATGGGCGCACTCGGTGCACGTCGAGGTCGAGGGGCTGCGTCCCGATCGTTGGTACTGGTATCGATTCCGGACCGGCAGCGAAGAGAGTCCGATCGGGCGCACGCGGACGCTGCCCGCCGCCGGCGCCGACGTCGATCGCCTGCGGTTCGCATTCGCATCCTGTCAGCACTACGAACAGGGACTGTTCACCGCCCACCGGCATCTCGCCAACGAAGACGTCAACCTGATCTTTCACCTCGGCGACTACATCTACGAAGGGCCGGGCATGGACGGGCGCGTCCGCAAGCATCACGGGCTCGAATGCATCGCGCTCGACGACTACCGCCGGCGCTACGCGCAATACCAGCTGGACCCGGATCTGCAGGCCGCGCAGGCCGCGTGTCCGTGGTTCGTCACCCCGGACGATCACGAGGTCGACAACAACTACGCCGGTGAGCTGTCCGAACGGCTCGACCCCGTCGATGTCTTCCTGCTGCGGCGCGCTGCAGCGTACCAGGCCTACTACGAACACATGCCGCTGCGGCGATCGTCGGTGCCGAGGGGCCCGTCGCTGCAGCTCTACCGTCAGTGCTCGTACGGCACGCTGGCGTCGTTCTGCATCCTCGACACCCGTCAGTACCGCACCGACCAGCCGTGCGGCGACGGCTCGAAGGCGCCGTGCCCGGCCATGGCGGACCCGGCGGCCACGCTCCTGGGCGCCGATCAGGAGCGCTGGCTGTTCGACGCGCTCGACAAGTCACGGGCCCGCTGGCACGTGATTCCGCAGCAGGTGATGATGGCCAAGGTCGATCTCGCCGCCGGGCCCGATGAACGCTACTCGATGGATCAGTGGTCGGCGTACGACGCCGGCCGCACGCGCGTGCTCGATTTTTTCGCGACGCGCCGCCCCGCCAACCCGGTGGTCCTCACCGGCGACATCCACTCGAGCTGGGTGAACGACCTGAAGGTCGACTTCCGCGATCCGAAGTCGCCGGCCGTCGCCACCGAGCTCGTCGGCACGTCGCTCTCATCCGGCGGCGACGGCTCGACGGGCGAGACCCGCATGAAGTCGATGATGGCCGAAAATCCGTTCGTGAAGTACTACAACGGGCAGCGCGGCTACGTCGTCTGCGAGATGCGGCGCGGCTTTCTGACGGCGGACTACCGTGTCGTCGAGTACGTCAGCAGGCCGGGCGCGCCGATGACGTTGGCCGCGTCGTTCCGAATCGAAGACGGTAAGCCTGGCGCGGTGCGCGACCGGTGAGGCGAACCTCAGTCGTTTCTGAGCGCCACCACCGGGTCCACTCTCGTGGCACGCAGCGCCGGCACGAGGCAGGCGGCCATTGCGACGACGGCGAGCAGCCCCACGGCCAGCGCGGTCGACTCGCCGACTGACGGCACGCCGAAGAGCAGCGTCTCGAGCAGTCTCGCCACACCGAACGCCCCGGCAGTGCCGAGGACGAGACCCAGCCCCACCATCTTGGTGCCGTCGCGGAGGACGACCGCGACGATCTCGCGGGCGCTGGCGCCCAAAGCCAGCCGGATGCCGAACTCGCGCCGCCGCTGCGTCACCAGATATGACATGACGCCGTAGAGTCCGATCGTCGCCAGCATCAGCGCGGTGGCGGCGAACAGCCCCATCAGCCAGGTCGTGAAGCGCGACTGCGCGGTCTGCGCGGCGGCGAGATCCTCGAGCGGCTGCATCCCGAAGACGACGATGTTGGGGTTGATCTCGCGGATCGCGCTGCGGACCAGCGGCCCGATCGACGCCGGATCGACGGCGGTGCGGAGCGCGACGCCCTGGGCGCTGCGGTCCGTGAACGGGAAGAAGAGGTCCGGATCGGCGGTCGGGTTGTTGGGCAGACCGCGGTACTTCAGCTCCGGCACCACGCCGACGATCGTGAGCCACGGGTTCGGCGACTCGGGTGCGCCGACCTTGATGCGCTTGCCGATCGGATCCTGGCCGGGCCAGAACCTCCTGACCAGCGGCGCCGACACGATCACCGCCGTGCTGTCCGGCGACGCCTCGCTCGGTTCAAACGTCCGGCCGGCGACCAGGCGGATCGACAGCACGTCGAAAAATGCCGGCGTCACCCGGTGGACGTAGGCGCGCGGGCGATTCTCGGCCGACATCGTCGCGTCGCCTTCCGCGCTGTAGAAGACCGCCGACGAGTTTCCGCCGAGCGGCAGATCGGTGAGCAGCGCCGCTCTGGTCACGCCAGGCACGGCCGCGAGGCGCTCTAGCAGGACGCCCGAGGTCGCGACGAACGGCGGCGGTGGCGGCGCCGGCGCGCCCGGTGCGGTTGGCGCCGCGGACGCCGATGCCGGCTCGCGCGGCACGTTGAGATTGAGCGTCAGCACGTTCTCCGTCGCGAACGCCGGGTCGACGGCGACGATGTTCTGCACCGTGCGAATCATGAGCGCCGCGCCGACGAGGAGCACGACCGCCAGCGCGACCTCGACGACGACGAGCGCGCCGCGCAGGCGCCGGGCGCCGCCGCTGCTCGAGCCGCGCGCCGAGTCCTTGAGGATCTGGCCGAGTCCGCCGAGGCGGGCGTGCATCGAGGGCGCCAGGCCGAGGACCAGCCCGCAGACGATCGACGCGGCGAGTGTGAACGCGAGCACCGGCAGATTGAGCCGCGGATCGGCGAACGTCGGCACGCCGATCGGGCTGTTGGCAATGAGCGTGGGCAGCGCCAGCTTGGCGAGCGCCACGCCGGCGAGACCGCCGATCAGCGCCAGGACGCAGCTCTCGGTGATGAGCTGCCGCATCAGCCGTCCGCGGCCCGCGCCAAGCGCGGTGCGCAGTGCGATCTCGCGCTGACGCGTTTCCGAGCGGCTGATCAGCAGGTTGGCGACGTTCGCGCAGGCGATCAGCAGGACGAACGTGACCGCCGCCATCAGCGCGAGGACGGCCGGACGCAGCTGGCCGAACGTCTCCACCGACAGCGGGCTGATCTCGACCGCACGCTGGTCGTTCGTCTGCGGGAACTGCTGCTCGAGCGCTGACGAGATCGCGGAGAGCTCCGCGTCGGCCTGGGCAATCGTCGCGTCCTTCTTCAGACGCGCGATCGCCTGGAATCCGCGCGCGCCGCGGTTGTCGCGCGGAAATCCGCTGTAGACGAACGTCACCCAGGCTTCGCTCTGATCGCTGAGGCCGCTGAAGCCGGGCGGCATGACCCCGATCACGTCGAACGGCCGGCCGCCGAGCTGAATCTTGCTGCCGACGATCGATGGGTCCGATCCGAACGCCCGCTGCCAAAGGCCGTCGGACAGGACGACGACCTGGCTGGCGCCGCCGGGCTGATCTTCCTCGGTGCGAAATCCACGGCCGCGCGCCGGCGAGACGCCAAGGACCGAAAAGTAGGACGCCGAGACGGCTTCGGCGTTGATCCGCTGCGGTTCTCCGCGGCCGCCGATCGTCAAGGTCGTCGACGTGTAGGCCGCCATGTCTTCGAAACGAGTGGTCTGCGCCTTCCAGTCGAGGTAATCGGGATACGAGTTCCCCCGGCGCTCGACACCCGCGCTGCGCTGGACATTGCCGATCAGCACGACCAGGCGATCCGGATCGGCGTACGGCAGTCCGCGCAGGAGCGTCGCGTCCACGAGGCTGAAGATCGCGGTGTTGGCGCCGATGCCGATCGCGAGCGCGACGACGGCGACGAGGGTGAATCCGGGCGACTTGCGCAGCGTGCGGATGGCGAACTTCACGTCCTGCCGCAGACTCTCGAACGAAGGAAATGTCCACATCTCTCGCGTCTCCTCGGTCAGGGCGGTGACGTTGCCGAACTGCCGCCGCGCGTCGCGACGCGCCGCGTCGGGCGGCTGCCCATCGCGCTCGCGCTCGGCCTGCTTCATGGCGAGGTGAAAAGCCAGCTCCTCGTTGACGTCGCGCTCGATCCGGCGGCGGCGCACGAAGGCCGTGATCCGCTGCCAGAACCCGATCGCGTCGTTGACTCGAGGCATCAGGTCGCCTGCATCACGCGCGTCACCGCGGAGGCGACGCGGTGCCAGTACTCGGCTTCACGCGTCAGCTCGCGTTCGCCGAGCGCGCTGAGGCGGTAGTACTTCGCGCGCCGGTTGTTTTCGGACATGCCCCAGAACGACCGGAGCCAGCCGCGCACCTCGAGCCGATGCAGCGCCGGATAGAGCGCCCCCTCCTCGACCCGCAGCACATCGTCGGATGCGCGCTGAATCGCCTGCGCGATCGCGTAGCCGTGCATCTCGCCGCGACTGACGGTCTTGAGGATCAACATGTCGAGCGTGCCCGGCATGAACTCACCGGTTGAAGGACGCGATCTCTCTCCCATAAGTTCCTTAGGGATAGTGCTGCGAGGCGGGCGGACTGTCAAGAGTTCGCAATCGGGCAAGTCGTTCGGGTCCGGGTTCTCTGGGCCGCGAGAACCCGGACGCGAGCAGAACTACCAGGTCACTTTTCGTCTGGCTCGCTGTCTACCTGCCAATCCGCAAGCGGCTGGGGGCCGGCGGTGATGCCCTCGAGATCGGGATCGTAGTCGCCGGACGAGCGTGGCTGATCCTTGGCGCGCTGGGCGCGTTCCTGGCGGCGGGCTTGTTTCTGTTTCTGCTTTTCGGCCTTCGCGCGTTCACGTTCGCGTTTGAGGACCGTCGGGCGCGACCTCATTGCCACGGTCAGCTGTCCTCCCGCTTGGCTTTGCTCTCGGCCGCCTTCTTGGCGGGCGCGCGACGGCGCGTGGCCGGGCGCGGCGGCGCCGGCTCCGTGCTCCGCGTGAGCGTTACGATTCGATTCACGAATTTCCTGACGCCGTGCTCGTCGAAATCGATCACGGTGTGGTCGTCATCGACTTCCACGATCGTGCCCGCGCCATACCTCGCCTGGGTCACGCGGTCGCCTTTTGCAAAACGCGCCATCGCCACCGTCCTCAGCTCGACTGGCATGCAGGGAACGAGTCGAGACTCGATCAACGCTGGACGCAGCAAAGCGTGGGAAAAACGCCGTAAGAGGCTGCAGTATAACAGAATAGGGGCCGCGAGCTAGCGGAGCACCGGCAGAACGTACACCGATCGCGCCTGCCACGTCGCTCGCTCGAGCGGCAGCCAGCCCGGCAGACGCATCGGACCGGCCCCTCCGGGCAGCCCCGAAGTCGTGAGCACGACGGCCGTTTCCATGAGCGAACTCGCGGTGACGCCGCCGCCGAACGTGAGCCGCCAGTCGAACGCGGTGGCCGCCGGCGAGACGTACGTCGCATTCCATCGATCCCGATTCAACCGGCCTTCGATGGAGGAGCTCATCGGATAGACGTTCGGCGGCAGTTCCAATCGAATCCAGACAGGTTCGGTCGTCACGACGCGAACGTCGAGCGTCGGCGCGACGCCGGACACGACGGCAAACCGGCCTTCGACCGTCGCCGGCGGCGCGCCCATCGGCGCGGACGAGTCCGCGCGGTGGACGACCGGCTGCCTGAGCGCGCCGGCACGCGGATGCACGCGCTCGCCAGCGTCGGCGACGCGCCATCCGGATGGTCCTTCCGCCGATCGCAGTCCCAGCCCAGACTCGACGCTGCCGATCTCCCACCAGGTCGTTCCGGACACCCGATCGTCCACGTAGCGCACGCTGCGGCGTTCGGGCCGGTCGCGCGTATATGCGGCCTGCATCCACACGCCGGCGAAGGTCATGATCAACGCGCCGCCGATGATGACGGCGGCGACGCCATTCGGCTGAGGCATCGGCGCGCGGGCGCTTGCCATGGCGATCAGCGGCGGCACGATCATCACCGCGCCCAGGCCGAGCAACACGGCCTGCATCCACACCGGCGACACCGCCGCTGCCCAGCCGACGATCGCGACCGCGTAGAGGAACAGCCGCAGAAGATCGAGTGCGCAGATCACGATCGCGATCGCCGCGACCGCGGCGAACGCCATCCACGCGTGCCGTCCGAGGCGCGGCGCGATCAGGACCGCGACGGCCGCGGCGGCGAGCGGCACGGTGATGAGATAGGCAGCCGCCGGCGCCTGCCGCTCGCAGATCAGCGCGAGCGCGATCCAGACCGGCAGCGAGGTCCACCACACGGCCCGCGCGCCGCGCCACGGCTGCCAGCGTCCCGGCACCCGCGCCACCGCGGCCTGCATGACGAAGCCAGCGGCAATTCCTGCGGTGACGAGATAGATCAGCAGCCACGACGGCGCCGCGTACCACGGATGGAGCTCGGCGCGTGTGGCGCGGACGAGCGCCGTCGCGCCAATCATCGCGCCGACTACGACGGTGGCGCGGACGATCGTGGCGGCGGCCGTCGCGATCAGGCCGACCGCGCCTCGCAATCGCCAGCCCTCCGTCGTGACCAGCGCCCACGCCAGACAGGCCAGGATCACGGCCGCGAACGTGAGGATGCGCGCGCCTTGCGCCGGCACACGCACCACGCCGACGACTGGCGCGCGGAAGAACGTCGTCGGCGACTCGTGCTGCTCGAAGCCGGCGGCGTCGATGCCTCTGACCGTCGAGATCGTATTGCGGAGCTCGTGGCGGATCGTGAAGTCCTGGACGCGCGCGGCGACGTCGCGGTCGTTGTGATACGCGTAGGAGTCGCCGATGGGGGCGAAGTTCAGGCCCATCGCGCCGGTGCGCCGGAGGATGCTGAAGTCGGTGTCGTTCGGCAGGCGGCGATAGATCTCGCGGTAGAACGACGCGCCGGTCGGCGCGAAGGGCGAAGCGCTCCACGCCTCGAGCGCGGTGCTCGAACCGGGAAACGTCTCGAACAGCAACCCCGGCCCGGCTGCGCCGGTGCCGTCGAAGTTGAGGAACGCGCGGAGCCTCGCAACGACGTCGGCGTCCTTGACGACCGCCTTCGCGCCGAGCAGCCCCAGCTCTTCCCCGTCGGTGAGGATCACGAACAACGAATGACGAAGGCCGGACGCGAGCAGCTCGCGCGCCGCCTCGAGACAGATCGCGACGCCAAGCCCATCGTCGAGCGCCCCGAAGGCGTCGGGCTGCGAGTCGTAGTGGCTGACGAGCGCGATCGCTTCCGGGCGGCTGCCGTCCTTGACCGCGATGATGTTGGCGACCGGCGCGGTGATGCCACGGTCGTCGGTGATCTCGGTGCGCTGAAGCCGGACCGAGAGGCCCATCGCTTCGAGCTCGCCGACGAGATAACTCCGCGCGCGCGCGTTGGCGACCGTGCCAAGCGGGCGGCTGCCGATCGTCGTCGCCAGCATCTCGATGTGGGCGCGGGCGCGCAGGTCCGCCGGCGTCGGCGGCGCGGGCGCGCACCCACCGGCCGGCAGCAGTCCGACGATTGACAGGAACGGAAGCGAGAGACGCGCGGCTGCGCGCGGCACCGGCACGGGAAGATTCTATGGCCTCCGGCGGCGGAACGCCGGCAGCGCGAACGGCGTAGAATCATGAAAGTGCGCCGATCATCCGATTAGCGATCAAGAGATGCCCGCCTCGCAGATCCTCGCGCTGATCGTGGCCACGAGCTTCGCGGCCGGCCTGAACGTCTACGCGACCGTCGCGACGCTCGGGCTCCTCGACCGCACCGGCGCCATCGAGCTGCCGGCGACGCTCGATCCGCTCGCGAGCTGGTGGGTGATCGCGATCTGCAGCGTCATGTTCACGCTCGAGTTCTTCGCCGACAAGATCCCGGCCTTCGACCTGATCTGGAACGCGCTGCAGACGGTCGTCCGCGTGCCGGTTGCGGGACTCCTCGCCTACACCGCCAGCGAGCCGTTGTCGCCGCCGATGCAGTTGCTCGCGATGGCGGTCGGGTCGGCGCTGGCCCTCGCGTCGCACACGTGGAAGATCTCGGTGCGCGCCTCGGTGACGCCCTCGCCCGAGCCGGTGTCGAACATCGCGCTGAGCCTGGCCGAGGACACCGCCGCGATCGGCCTGACCTGGTTCGCGGTAACGCATCCGTTCCTGGCCGCGGCGACTGTCCTCGTCGTCCTCGTGCTCATGGCTCTCGCCATCCGCTGGATCTTCCGCGGGCTGCGCACGCTGTTCCGGCGGTGGACGATGCCGTCGCCTGCGCCGCAGCTGCGAACGTAGCGGCATCTCCGCCGCCACGCCTCGCAACCCTTGTAAGATCCTCCCCCGTGTCCAAGATTCTTCAGGCCCTGCCGGCGGGCCAGAAAGTCGGCATCGCGTTTTCCGGCGGGCTCGATACGAGCGCCGCCCTACATTGGATGCGCCAGAAAGGCGCGATCCCGTTCGCCTACACCGCGAATCTCGGTCAGCCCGACGAGCCCGATTACGACGCGATTCCCCGCAAAGCGAAAGAGTACGGCGCCGAGGAGGCGCGGCTCGTCGATTGCCGCGGGCCGCTCGTGCGCGAGGGGCTGGCGGCGCTTCAGGCCGGCGCGTTTCACATCTCGACGGCCGGTGTGCCCTACTTCAACACCACGCCGCTCGGCCGCGCCGTCACCGGCACGCTGCTCGTCGTCGCCATGCAGGACGACGACGTGAACATCTGGGGTGACGGGAGCACGTTCAAGGGCAACGACATCGAGCGCTTCTACCGCTACGGGCTGCTCGCCAACCCCAGCCTCCGCATCTACAAGCCGTGGCTCGACAAGGCCTTCATCGACGAGCTCGGCGGACGCAAGGAGATGTCGGAGTACATGGCCCGATACGGCTTCGTCTACAAGATGAGCGTCGAGAAGGCCTACTCGACCGACTCGAACATGCTCGGCGCGACGCATGAGGCGAAGGACCTCGAGCATCTGGACACCGGCATCAAGATCGTCCAGCCGATCATGGGCGTGGCGTTCTGGCGCGACGACGTCGCCGTGAAGCCGGAGACCGTGACGGTGCGGTTCGAGGAAGGCGAACCTCGGGCGATCAACGGCGTCACCTTCGCCGATCCGGTGAAGCTGATGGCGGAGGCCAACGCGATCGGCGGCAGGCACGGGCTCGGAATGAGCGACCAGATCGAGAATCGCATCATCGAGGCGAAGTCGCGCGGCATCTACGAAGCGCCCGGCATGGCGCTGCTGTTCATCGCCTACGAGCGGCTGGTCACCGGGATCCACAACGAGGACACGATCGAGCAGTACCGCGAGAACGGCCGCCGGCTCGGCCGCCTCCTCTATCAGGGCCGCTGGTTCGACTCGCAGGCGATGATGCTGCGCGAGACCGCGCAGCGCTGGGTCGCGCGCGCGATCACCGGCGAAGTGACGATCGAACTGCGCCGCGGCAACGACTACTCACTGCTCGACACCGCGAGCCCGAACCTGACCTACAAGCCCGAGCGGCTGACGATGGAAAAGGGCGAGGGCGAGTTCTCGCCGCAGGATCGCATCGGGCAGTTGACGATGCGCAACCTCGACATCACCGACACGCGCGACAAGCTCCGCATCTACACCAACGCAGGGCTGCTCGCTCCGGGCGCGGCGCTCGGCCTCGGCGACCCCAGGGCCGACAAGAAGATCACCGACGGGAAGTCCTAGCCGCGCTTGCGGAGCCGGCGCCGCTGGCGTGCCGTTACGGCGCCCCGAAGTCGGTGAACAGCAGCGTGGCGCCCGGCGACGGACTCGTGAGCGCCGAAGCCGCGGACGATGCCCAACGGTCGTGAGTGCCGCTGCCGCGCCGGATCATGCCCGCTCGGCCGCGGCTGCGTGGGGAGGCCGCGGTCGCGATCTTATAGACCACGTCGTCATCGCCGACCACCCCTAATCAGGCGCTCGCGCTCGCAGGATGTGCGGATCCCGGCGATGATTCGATCAGCCCGCGCGGGCGGCCCGTTGTTTCGGCGGTTCGGCCGCACGTATACTGCCAGCACCGTTCGCTTGCCGCCTCGCGGCTCGCCCCGATGACGACACAACTCTCGAACGACTTCAGCGGCCTCGCCGCTGCACGCATCCGGGCCGCGCATTCCGAGATCGCCAGCCGCTGGTTGGCACAGCTCCAGGCGCTGCTGCCGCTCGGCGCCAACGAGATCTTCCCGAGCGCCGACGTCCTCGACCACATCCCGGCGCTGATCCGCGAGATCGCCGACTACATCGGCAGCGGCGACGCGGTGGCCGCCAACACCGCGATCCAGTCCAAGGCGCACGAGCTCGGCGAGCTGCGCTTCGAGCAGAAGGCATCGGTGCACCAGCTGCTCCGCGAGTACCGCGTGCTCGGCAGCGTCGTCGCCACGTTCCTGGGCGAGCAACTCGACGCCGACGAATCACTGGCCCGCCCCGGCGAAGCCATCGCGGTGCTCAGCCGCCTGAACGATGCCGTGTTCGTGCTGCTGCAGATGACGGTCGATACGTTCGTCAACCGCTACACCGAACGCATCGAAGAACAGACGATCCGGCTCGAGGGCTTCAACCGCATGGTCAGCCATGAACTGCGCCAGCCGCTGACGACCCTGCAGTACGCCGTCGAGCTGCTCGCCGACGACGGCGGCGTCGATTCGGCGACGCGCGACCGGCTCACCGAGCTGACGCGGCGCAACGTTCGCCGGCTCGGCGACCTGGTGCGCATGCTCGGCGCGCTCGCCGTGCCCGATCGCGACAACCCGCAGGTGCAGGTTGTCGACGTCGCCAAGATCGTCGACGACGTGTTCCGTCAGGTGACCGAGGCTGCCGAGGCGCGAGGCGTCGCGACACGCCACGCCATCGCGGCGGCCGAGATCACCATCGACCTGGCGCGAGTCGAGCTGGTCCTGATCAACCTTGTGTCGAACGGGATCAAGTACCGTGATCCGGCCAAGGCCGACCCGTTCGTCGAGGTCTCGTTCGTCGGCGGCGAAGACTCGGTCGAGTTTCGCGTCCGCGACAACGGCCTGGGCATCGCCGAAGCCGATCGGCCGCATATCTTCCAGCGATTCGTTCGCGCTCACGCGGCCCGAGACGGCGAGCTCGGCAACGACGGCCTCGGACTCGGCCTGGCGATCGCGGCCGAATGCGTCAAGGCGATGCGCGGATCGATCGCGGTCGAGTCGACCGTCGGCGACGGCACGACCTTCGTCCTCACCCTGCCGGCAACGCCGGGCGCCGCGTGATCGGCGTGGCCGCGAGTCAGCCGCGGCCGGCGCCGAATCGACGCGTCGCGCACGTCACTGCATGCGTTCGTAGGTCGCGAACGTCACCCGCGTCGTCTTGCCCTGCGCGTCCATCGTCATGTAGATGATGCCGAGCGTCTGATGGTCGGTCGAGATGACGTTGTGCAGGATCTGGTTGATCCGGCCGTCGCGCTTGTAGGTGATCTCGGCGACGCGATCGCTCAGCATCCGCACCGAGGCGAGATCCTTCGAGCGGCTGCCGGTCATCGGCTCGTCCTTGCCGTCGAACATCGTCGTGTAGCCCCACTGCGGCGTGAGCGTGCCGTCGGCTTCGAGGCGGTTGATCGTGATCTTCATGCCGGTGCCGTTGTGCTGCTCGTAGGTCATCACGTTGGTCGACGGCGCGGCGTTCGCGTCTTGCGGCTTCAGCCGCCACTTGCCGTAACGCGGATTGGTCGCCTGCGCCGACACCGTCGGCGTGCCGGCCGTGACCATCGTCAGGGCGAGCACCGGGGCGATGAGAGCAGCGGAAAACAGGATGGAGCGCGTGCGCATGGGCCGATCCTCCAGAAGGCTGTGTGCGGACGCGCGTAGTATAGCCGCCTCAGCGCCGCGGACGTGACGCCACGTAGGACTGGCGGGCGCGCACGATGAGCCCGGGCCGCTTGAGCCGGACTTCGAGCCGGTGGGTCTCGCCGTCGAACGTCGCCGGCGTGAACGCGAGCAGGTACTGATGATGCAGCTCGTCGGCGACCGCGGCCAGCGCCGCGGCCAGGTCGTCGGCGCGGCCGAGCTCGGTGGCGCGGCCGCCCGAGCGGGCGGCGATCGCCTTGAGGCCGCCGCCGAGGGAGACGCCCTCGAAGCCGATCGCGTAGAGCATCACGCCCTCGCGCTCGACGCGGGCGCGAACCTGTGACTCGCTGACCTTCACCGCCGAGAAGCGGCCGAGATCCGCGTTGCGGCCGTCGGTGTAGATGAGGATGACGCGCCGGTTCGTCTCCGGCTGCAGCGCCGTCACCGCGCGATCGAGTGCGATCCACAGCGGCGAGCCCGGATCCTTGGGCAGCAGATCCATCGACGCCCGCAGGCGGCCGCGATCCGAGGTGAACGCGGGGCCTGAATAGAAAAGCGATCCGACCATGGCGCGATCGTCGGCGCGCAGGTTGTCGAGGAAGACGCCGGCGGCGGCGAACACGCGCGGCAGCGCCTCGACCATGCTGCTGCTGGTGTCGAGAATCACCGACACGCTGATCGCCTGGGCCTCCGCGGCAAAGGACGCGATCGTCTGCGGCTTGCCGTTGTCGAGGACGACGAAGTCCTCAACGGACAGATCGCGCGCGAAGGCGCCATCCTGCGACGTGACGGTGGCGAAGACGGGCACCAGATCCACCGCGGCGCGGAAGGTCGCCTGCTGACCGGCTGGCGCCAGCGTCAGAGCCGCGGCCACGGGAACGAGCAGGGCGCGCATCGAGGTCCCGTTCTCTTATCGGCGCGCTGCTATCGTGGAGACATGCCCCGCGCGCGGCCCCGGTCGCCCCGCGTCTGGATCGCAGCCGCGATCACGGTTCTGTCGGTGGCCGTGGCGGTCGCGTGGTGGCGGCCGTCCGGCTTCGATCCGACGCCGGCATCGACGCCGACGGCGGCGTCTGGCTCCGCGCCGTCTCCGGCGGAGGTCACCGAGATCCAGCCTGACGCCTCCGGGCTGGCGCTGCCCAAATCGATCGGGTCGCTGCGCTTCGCGGTGATGGGCGACGTCGGCCGCGGCGATCGCGCGCAATACGACACCGCCAACGAGATGGCCCGCTGGCGCGATCGCTTCGAGTTCCAGTTCGTGCTGATGCTCGGCGACAACAACTACGGACCGGGATCGCCGGAAGAATATGCGGCGCGCTTCGAACGGCCCTACAAGGCGCTGCTCGATGCCGGGGTGACCTTCTACGCGGTGCTCGGCAATCATGACCCGCCCGATCAGCAGCACTATGCCCCCTACAACATGCACGGCGACCGCTACTACACGTTCACCAGGGCCGAAGGCGCGTTGAAGACGCGGCAGGTGCAGTTCTTCGCCATCGACACGGTGACGCTCGATCGCGCGCAACTGTCCTGGCTCGATCGCGAGATGGCGGCCTCACGCGCCGACTGGAAGATTGCGTTCTTCCATCACCCGCTCTACACGTCGGGCCGCTACGGCGTCACCGCGCTCCGGATGCGACACGCCCTCGAGCCGATCTTCGTCCGCAACGGGCTCGACGTCGCCCTCGCCGGGCACGAACACTTCTACGAACGCCTGACGCTGCAGCGCGGCATCCAGTACTTCATCTCGGGCGCCGCGGGCGCGCTGCGGGTCGGCGACATTCGCGATTCGTCGATCACCGCCGCCGGTTTCGACGCCGACACCCACTTCATCCTGATGGAGATCGCCGATGATCTGCTCTACTTTCAGGCCATCAGCAGGACGGGGCGGACCGTCGATGCCGGCCGACTCCAGCGCGCCGAGCATCCGGCGCCGCCGCCGGCGCTACGGCGCTGAGGGGCACGGCGGCCGCTCGACGATCTGCCGCACCTTGTCCTGGAACGCGCGCACCCACGGCGTCACATCGCGGGCGGGCGTCTCGCCGGTCGCGGCGTCGGGGAACCGCGCCGCGGTGAAGAGCTGGACGATCTGCCCTTCGGACAGGCGTCGCAGCTTGTCGCCGATCAGGCGGCGGCCGGCCTCGCTGATCGCCGTCGGCGGAAACAGCACGCCGCCGTACGGCAGCGTCGCCATGCTCACCGTGCAAGTCGCGGCATCGGTCCAGATCGGCAGCGCCGCCCAGCGCTCGTAGTTCACCTTCGTCGGTCCGAACGTCGCGCCGAGATCCTGCAGCATCAGCAACGGCGTCGCGCACCGCTCCCGGGCATCGTCGTCTTCGCCAAGGCACAGCAGCCGCTGGTTGGTGTTCTTGTTGTCCCAGTGCGCGAGGAAGACGGCGATGAGGCGAAGCGCGTCGAGGTCGGCGCGCGTGGCGCCGCCGGCCTGGGCGTCCACGAGCGCCAGCTCACGCCAGTCCCAGCCCTCGAAGTCGTCGGCGTCCACCTCGCGTCCGTCGAGCTTGCGCTCGACGGCGACCCACTCGAAGGTCGGCGTGACGCCGGCTCGGATGAACGCCCGATCGACGAACGACTGCACCAGGAACTGATCGGTCAGCCTCGAGATCTCGAACGGGTACGGCGGACAGCCAATGCAACGCACGGCGCGCAGCGGGCTGACGCGATCGGCGCCGAAGCCGAGCACGGCGAGCAGCCGCGTCGCGGCGACTTCAGCCTGCTTTTCGCGGGACCAGCCGTACTTCACCTTCAGGATCTGACCGGACTCGAGCCGGCAGTCGAACTTCGCGGTCGTGCCGGTCGGCGCCTTCGGCGCGTAACGGCACGTCAGCTCGCCGGTCGTTGCAGACGGCGCGTCGGCCGGATCGCGCGAGAGGTCCGCGCTCGCGATGTCCGGCGCTTGCGGCATCCAGACCCGCGCGCGCGCGAGGATCGCTTCGCGTTCGCGCCAGGCCGGCGCCGCCCGGTCGGGCGTCCGCTCGCGCACCTTCATCGCGGCGAACCGCACGGGCGGCACGCAGAGCACCGCACAGAGGGTCCAG
>DASTCC010000462.1:0-2864 GCA_035711465.1 Vicinamibacterales bacterium | reverse complement strand
CAAGCTGTTGCGGGCGCGAGCCGCAGCCGGCGGCCGCGTCTCGCGCGGCTGGACGTCGAAGCTGCGCGAAGCGGTGTGGGCGATCCGCCTCGAGCACCGGCTGAGCAAGGACGAGATCCTCGCGCGGTATCTGAATCTGGCGCCGTACGGCAATCAGATCGAGGGCGCGTCGCGGGCCGCGCAGGCTTATTTCGGACGCGACGCGGCGTCGCTGACGCCGGCCGAAGCCGCCTTCCTCGCCGCCCTGCCGCAGCAGCCCACGCGCTACAACCCGTGGAAAGGCGCGACGGCGGCGCGGCGCCGGCAACAGCGGATTCTTCGCATCATGCACGAACGGGGGACGCTCGACGCCGAGGCGCTCGCGCTCGCGCGCCAGGAAACGCTGACGCTGCGGCGCGGGTCGTCGCCGCCGCTGGCGCCGCACTTCGTCGAGCGCGTCCTCGCCGACGCGCGCGCGAACGGCCGGCCGGCGCGGATCGAGACGACGCTGGACGCCGGGCTGCAGCGGACGATTCAGGGCATCATCCGCGCGCATCGCGCCGAGCTCGACGCGCATCACGCCGCGAACGTCGCCGTCGTCGTCCTCGACAACCGATCCGGCGAGTGGCTGGCGTGGGAGGGATCCGGCGGTGACTTCGACGACGGCCGCGGCGGCGCCATCGACGGCGTGATCACGCCGCGCCAGCCAGGCTCGGCACTGAAGCCCTTCACCTACGCGGCCGCCTTCGAGCGCGGCTACCATCCCGCCCGCGTGCTCGCCGACGTGCCGTCGCAGTTTCCGACGGCCGAAGCCGGCATCCTCTACAGCCCGCGCAATTACGACGAGCAGTTCCGCGGTCCGATGCGCGCGCGAATTGCGCTCGCCGGATCGGAGAACGTCCCCGCAGTCGCGCTGGCGTCCGAGATTGGCGTGCCTGCCGTCGCGCGTCTCCTCAGACAGTCGGGCCTGGCGACGCTCGATCGCAACGCGGCGCACTACGGCCTCGGGCTGACGCTCGGCAACGCCGAGGTCCGTCTCGATCAGCTGGTCGCGGCCTACGCGGCAATCGCGCGCGGCGGCGTGCTCGTCGATCCGGTGCGCGTCCGGGCGATTGACGGACGCGCGACGCCTGCCAGCGCCGAGCGGGCGCGCATCATGTCGGAGCGCACCGCGTTCTGGATCGCGGACATCCTGTCGGACAACGAGGCGCGCGCGTTCATCTTCGGCCGCGGCGGCAGTCTGGAGTTTCCGTTCACCGTCGCCGCCAAGACCGGCACGTCGCAGGCCTATCACGACAACTGGGCGCTCGGCTTCACGCGCGACGTGACGGTCGGTGTCTGGGTCGGCAACTTCGACCGCACGCCACTCCGCGGCTCGTCGGGCGTCACCGGCGCTGGACCGATTTTCCACGCGGTGATGCTGGCCGCCGTCGAACGCGTGCGCGGCGCGCTGCCGATCGGCGACTGGACGCCGGTAGTGCCGCCGACGCGCGACGTTCAGCAGATCGACGTCTGCGCGGTCTCCGGACTGAAGCCGGGACCGGCGTGCCACACCCGCGTCACCGAGTGGCTGCCGGCCGGTCACGACCTCGAGCCCTGCGCCTGGCATCGCGAGATCGACGGCGCCGCCGTGACGCTCTGGCCGGCCGAGTATCGGAACTGGGCGCGGGATAGCGGCGTGGCGACGCCATCGACCGCGCTCGCGTCAATCGTTCAACCGGCAGCGCGCGAGACCACGCGACCGGCGGCGACACGGATTCACGACGACGCCGCGACGCTTCGCATCGTCGCGCCGCTCGCCGGCGCGGTGTTCCTGATCGACCCGACGCTGCGGTCCGAGTTTCAGGCGCTGCCGCTTCGCGCCGCCGGCGCTGCGCCCGGATCGCTCGAGTGGTTCGTCAACGGCGCTCCGGTCGGCAGCGCCGCAGCCGACGCGCCGCTGCGCTGGCCGCTCGTCCGCGGCACACACGCGATCACGGTGCGCGACGCCGCCGGCCGCACGGCCGAGACGCGCGTCGTCGTGCGATGAGCGCGGCGCCCTCGCGTCACCGGCGCGGCCGGGTTCCACTCGCGCGTGCGCTCTCGAAGCTCGGCCTCGCTTCGCGCGCACAGGCGCTCGACTGGATCCGCGCCGGCCGCGTCGCCATCGACGGTCGCGTCGTCACGGACGCGGCGTTGATGGTGGTGCCGGAGTCAGTGCGCGTGACGATCGACGGCGTCGCTCAACGCGTCGGCAAACCCGCGCCGCGCCTGATCGCCTTCCACAAGCCCCGCTCGACGGTGACGACGACGCGGGATCCGCAGGGACGGCGGACGGTGTTCGACGTCCTCGGCGACGCCGGTCGCGGTCTGCGCGCGGTCGGCCGGCTCGACTACGCGTCGACGGGGCTGCTGCTGTTGACGAACGACCCGGCGCTGGCCGACGCGCTGACCGATCCGCGCCATCGCGTCGTGCGACGCTACGTCGTCACGGTGCGCGGACGCGTCAGCGACGAGATGGCGCGGCGTCTGGAGACCGGCATCGACGCGCGCGCCGCCGCCGGCGGCACCGAACGCCTGCAGGCAGCGACGGTGACGATCCGCAAGACGTCGAATCGCGAGACGCATCTGGTGGTCGAACTGACCGAAGGCCGAAATCGCGAGATCCGCCGCCTGTTCGACGCGACGGGCCACGAAGTGACCCGTCTGCATCGGATCACCTACGGAAAATTCGAACTCGGCGATCTGCGTCCTGGCGACTGGCGTGAGGAACGTGGGGAGGGGGTCGGAGGGCGGGGTCGGAGTAGGGTCGGAGCAGGGTCGGAGTAGGGTCGGAGCAGGGTCGGAGTAGGGTCGGAGTAGGGTCGGAGTAGGGTCGGAGTAGGCGCTTCACCAGGCCGAATGGC
>DASTCC010000461.1:0-9630 GCA_035711465.1 Vicinamibacterales bacterium | reverse complement strand
GCGCGGCATCGCGTCACGGGCGTTGAGAAAGAGATTGAGGAAGACCTGCTGCAGCTTGTACTCGACGCCCCGCACCACCGCGCCGTTGCCGACCAGTTCCTTGCGCACCTGGATCTTGCTGGTCCTGAACTGATGTTCGAGCAGTGAGAGCACGTCGCCGATCACCGCGTTCAGATCGACCGGACCGGCGTCGCTCGTCGACGGCCGCGCCAGGTTCAGCAGGCTGCTGATGATCTTGGCGGCGCGGAACGTCTGCCGCTCGATCTTCTCGAGCAGCTGCGTCTTCGGATCGTTCGGCTCGGCGCGCTCCAGCAGCATCTGCGTGAAGCTCGAGATGCCGGTGAGCGGCGTGTTGACCTCGTGCGCGACGCCGGCGGCGAGCAGGCCGATCGCCGCCATCTTCTCGGAGAGCCGGAGCTGCTCCTCGAGGTTCGCGCGATCGGTGATGTCTTCGACGACCAGGATCCAGCCCGCCTGGCCACCCTGCGTCTGGAACGGCGCGATCGACGCGTTGACCAGCAGCATGCGCCGCTCGGCGCCGTGCCCGGCCGCCAGCGGCACCCGCAGCGTCGCGCCAGCCGGCGTATCCCGACGCGCCGACTGGAGACTTTCGACGAACGACGGCTCGAACAGCGTCTCGAGCTTCCGGCCGACGGCGCGGCCGCGATCGATGCCGAGCAGCGCCTCCATGCGGCGGTTCCACCGCAGCACCCGCTCCTCGAGATCGACGACGACGAGCCCGTCCGAGAGCGACTCGACGACGCTGTCGCCGAACTCGCGCAGCCGCTCGATCTCGCGCGCCTTCGACTCGAGCTGGCCGTAGAGCCGCGCGTTCTCCAGCGCCGCCGCCGCCTGGCCGGCGACCGCGCCAAGCAGCGACATGTCTTCGCTGTTGAGCGGCTCGCCATGCGGACGCCGGCCCGCGGCGAGCACCGCGATCGTGCCCTCCTTCGAGACGCACGGCACGAAGCTGTACAACCCGACGTCGCGCCACGGCGCGGCATCGTCACCCGACATCCGGCGCAGCGGCACCGGATCGTCGATGACGACGGTCTGGCCTTCGAGCAGGCGCGCCGACAGCGTCGAGTCAGCGGCGATCACCGGATGCTGATTCGGATCGAAGCCCTCGGAGGCGACGGGCACGAACCGTCCGGGCGTCTCGGCGGGATGATCCGGCACCAGCAGCGCGAATCGATCGACGCCGAGCGTCTCGCGGATCCGTTCGACCAGACGCGAGCTCAGGCGGTTGAGATCGAGCTCGGTGTTGAGCTCGCGCGCGAACGTCAGCAGCGCCCGGCGGTAGTCGTACCGATCGCGATAGTAGAGGCGATCGAGTCCGCCCTGGATGGCATTCCAGAGCCACGGCGCCACGACCACCACCACGAGCGTCGCCAACAGCGCCCAGAAACTGCTGCGCTCCTGATCGGTGCCGAGCACGAGAGCCGCCAGCTCCAGCGTCGCGCCGTAGAGCAGCACCAGCAGCAGGCCGACGGCGGTGACGACGAGGCCCTTCTTGAGGATGACCTCGATGTCCATCAACCGGTAGCGGACGATCGCCGACGCGAACGACAGCGGGATGCAGCCGAGCAGCACCGCGGTGTACTGCGAGAGCGGCAGCGACCGGCCGGCCAGAAACGGCACGACGTAGAGCAGCACGAACGGCACCGCGCCCACCGACGAGCCCCAGACGATCCAGCGCAGCTGCCGGCGCGCGGTCACCGAGCGCAGCCTGGTCAGCGCCCGCACCATCAGCGCCAGCCCGGCGAGCAGACACGTGACCAGATACAGGAGATCGAGCGTCTCGATCAGCTGCAGCATCTCGGCGCCGGCCGGACTGCCGAGCCGCCCGGCCATCAGCCAGACGCGCGCGCCGCCGAGCAGCAGCGCCGGCACGTAGAAGATCGGCAGAATGGCGCGGCCCGCGTCGGTACGCACCCACGCGTTCGGACGCTCGGGGAACACCAGCGCGAAGTGCAGGAACATCGGCGGCAGCGCCAGCCACGCAATCGCGTCCGCCCAGTAGAAGAAGTAATCGAGCCGATCGAGACGGCCGCTGATCGTGAACGCGAACCCGCCGAAGAAGGCGACCGTGAGCCAGAAAAAGTGCAGCGTCGCCGAGTCGTTCGGTCGCCGCAGCCTGACCGATGCGCCGACGACGATCGCCATGATGCCGACGAGCGCGAGCGAGAAGTACAGGCCGTTCGGCACCGACGGCATCAGCTGCAGCGGCACCGTGATCAGCTCGCTCGTCGCGTTGCGCATCACGACGTACTCGAGCCGCTGCCCTTCGACGGCGTCGTGGAAGATGGCGATGAGGTCCTGCACGGACTGGATGTCGGTGCCGTCGACCTGAATCAGCTCGTCGTCAGCCCGGATGCCGGCGCGCGCGCCGGCGCTCTCCGGCGGCACGTCGCTCGCCACGACGCTCTTGCCGACCGTCACCCAGAGCACGCCGTCCTCGGCTTCCGGCCGCCACGTCTTCACCAGCGCGACGTTCAGGATCGCCAGGAACACGAAGACCGCGGCGACGGCGACGGGCAGCGCGACGCGCAGAAAGGGGCGGAGCTGTCGAGGGTCAGCCGACATCGAGATCTGCAGCTGGACCTCTCTTCAAGAGCAAAGAGCGTTCCGGATCCGGGAAATCGGACGCCCAGTCAACTTACGCGAAATCAGATAGTTACGAGCGTCAACCAAGCAGGAGACCGGCCCCTATCCAAGTCATCGTATCAGATGAACGAGGCGTTGGATTTGGCGCGGTCAGAACCGGATCTGCACGCCGCCCATGATTCTGGTCGGGGGGGCCAGCGTCAGGAGCTCGTCGTAGATGGAGCCGAGCGTCGAGCTGTCCATGAAGAGATTGCGGACCGCGAAGACGGCTTCGAGCTGGCCGCCTCGGATCGGCTGGTACGGCAGCGCTTGACGGACCTCGATGTCGAATCGGCCGCCGAACGTCGGCTCGCGCGATTCGCTCCGGGCGCGCGAGTAGCCCGAACTCAGCCGGGCGGCAAAGGAGAGCGAGGTCGCACTCGACGGGAAGCTGGCATCGAGGCTCATCGAGACGTCGTGAAGCCGTTCGGTCGTTCGCGACGCCGACGGCACCAGCCAGCGCACCGCGCGGGCGTCGGCGCCCGGGCTCCACGCCGCGTCGCTGACGATGTAGCTCACGCCGCCATGGACGTTCGAGAGCAGGCGGCCGGCCAGGCCGACCTGCCAGCCGTCGATCTGCACGCCGCCGGCGGTGGCGACGTAGTAATGGCCGAGGTCCGAGCCCGGATCGAGCCCGAACAGCGTAGCGATCTGATTCTCGGAGTCTTGGCGAAATCGTTCGAAAGACACGCTCGTCGCCACGCCGACGTCCTGCGTGAGGCCCACGGCGAATTGCCGCACCTTCTCGGTGCGGAAGGGCGAGTCCGGCAGCAGCGTGGAAAACGTGCGCTCGGGCGGCAGCCACGGCCCGCTGGTGCCGGGCGGCAGGAACTCGTTGGCTCCGGGACCGATGACCCGCTGCCACGCGGATCCGGTAATCGACGTCCGCGGCAGCACGCGCACGCGCGTCCCCAGACGCGGACTGAGCAGGTCCTGTGCCGCGACGTAGTCGTAGCGATCCATCCGCAGGCCGTACTCGATCTCGACCGCGTCGGTCACGCGATACCGGTCGAGGCCGTAGATGGTGCCGACGCTGCGCGTCTCGGACACCGCCGAGCGTCGCTGCGCGGCGAACGACATGTCGCCCTGCGCGCCGTACGACATGCCGACGATGAATTGATGCCGGCGTTCGGCCCGCGCTTCGTATTCGCCGAGCAACACCCACGACGACAAATCACCCGGCGTCATCGCCCCGCGCACGCGCCAGTCGCCGGCGGCGCCGACCGGACCACCGACGGCGACGTAGGCAATGCCGCGCGACCAGTTGTCCGGCCGCCAGTCGGTCGCCTCGCCGACCAGGCTCGTGGTCACGAGGTTGACCTGCCCTTCGAAGTCGGTGCTGCCGAAGAACGAGGCCGCGGCTCGCGCCGAGCTCCCGAACAGCGCCTCGATGAACGTCGAGCTCCGCCGGAAGTCTGCTGCTTCCACCGTCTCCGCGGTCACGGCGCCGACACGGCCATCACGCAGGATGGTGCGGGTGAGATGGCGAAGCCGCCACGCCGCTTCGCTGTGCGGATGGTCGTCGCGCTTGGCGTCCGGCGGCGCCGGCAGCAATGGCTGGACGCGCAGATCGCTCCCGCCCATTGCCGCGAGCATCGTCCGCTGGGCGGTGCTCTCGTCGAGGCGGATCAATGTGATGTTGCGTTCGAGCTGGACGCTGGTCTGGACGCGGACCGGCTCACGGTATTGCGAGATGTAGCCCTGCCGCGTGGCGCGGAGCACGTACTCGCCGGGCGGCAGCGGCAGCGTGAAGCGGCCGCGGTCGTCGCTCTTCGCCAGCGCCATCGTCGTCCCCATCGCGATGACGTTGGCGCCCGAGATGAACTTCCCCGCTTCGTCGCGGACCACACCCCGGATCCGTCCGCTCGCGGCCGACGCCGTTTTCGTCACCGCGAGCGGCGCGCGATCGAGCGTCTGGCCGTGGACCGTGCCGGCTGCCACGAACAGGATGCACGCGAGCAACGCGGGGATGTGCCGGGGCATACATCCTCCTGGAGACACGTCGGGGGACGCCGCGTCTCCGGGCCATGTTAGCAGTTCCGGACCTTGATATCATCGCCGGCGGTACGCCGACGTCGAGAGGATTTCTCGTGAAAATCAGCCGAATTCAGGCCCGCGAGGTCCTCGACTCGCGCGGGAACCCCACGGTCGAGGTCGAGGTGACGCTCGCTTCCGGACGCATGGGACGGGCCGCCGTCCCATCGGGCGCCTCCACGGGAACCCGCGAGGCGCTGGAGCTCCGCGACGGCGACAAGAAACGTTATCTGGGTAAAGGCGTGCTCAAGGCCGTCGGCCACGTCAACGACGAGATCGCGACGGCGCTGGCCGGACATGAAGCGGATCAGCGCGCGATCGACGCGAAGCTCATCGAGCTCGACGGCACGCCGAACCTCGGCCGGTTGGGCGCCAACGCCACGCTCGGCGTCTCCATGGCGGTGGCGCGCGCGGCGGCCATCGATGCCGGCGTGCCCCTCTACGAGCACCTGGCGCGCCTGGTGCCCGAAGCGTCCAGAACGGCCGGACCGCTGCTGCCCGTGCCGATGATGAACATCCTCAACGGCGGCGCGCATGCCGACACCAACGTCGACTTCCAGGAGTTCATGGTGATGCCGGTCGGCGCGCCGACGTTCCGCGACGGCCTGCGCGCCGGCGCCGAGACGTTCCACGCGCTCCGCGGTCTCCTCAAGAAGCGCGGACTGGCCACCGGCGTGGGCGACGAAGGCGGATTCGCGCCGAGCCTGTCGTCCAATCGCGAGGCGGTCGAGCTCGTGCTCAAGGCTGTCGGCCAGGCCGGCTACCACGCCGGCAAGGACATGTTCGTCGCGCTCGACGTCGCCTCGAGCGAGTTCTGGGACGACGAGGCCGGCAACTATCACCTGAAGAAATCGGGCGAAGGCCGGAAGACGAGCGACGAGATGATCGCGCTCTACGAGGACTGGACGCGCCAGTACCCGATCGTCTCGATCGAGGACGGCATGGCCGAAGCCGACTGGCCCGGATGGGAGCGCCTGACCGCGAAGATCGGCGGCCGGGTGCAGCTCGTCGGTGACGACGTCTTCGTCACCAACCCGACGATTCTCAAGGAAGGCATCGAGCGCCACATCGGCAACGCGCTGCTGGTGAAGCTCAACCAGATCGGAACCGTCACCGAGACGCTCAACGCCGTCGAGATGGCACGGCGCGCCGGATACGCGAGCGTGATCTCGCATCGATCAGGCGAGACGGAAGACACGACGATTGCCGACCTGGCCGTTGCCACCGCGGCGGGCCAGATCAAGACCGGTTCGGCCAGCAGATCCGATCGCACGGCAAAGTACAACCAGCTGTTGCGCATCGAAGAAGAGCTCGGCGCGAGCGCGAGATACGCGGGCCGCGCGGCGCTCAAGGCGCTCGGAGGCCGCTGACATGCATCGCGTCGTGCTGCTCCGTCACGGCGAGAGTACCTGGAACCGCGAGAACCGGTTCACCGGGTGGACCGACGTCGACCTCACCGACAAGGGCCGCGAGGAAGCGACCGCCGCCGGCCGGCTGCTGCGCGACGAAGGCTTCGTCTTCGACGTCGCCTACACGTCGGTGCTGAAGCGCGCCATTCGCACGTGCTGGCTCGCGCTGGATGAGCTCGATCTGCTGTGGATTCCCGTGGTGCGCGAGTGGCGGCTCAACGAGCGCCACTACGGCGCCCTGCAGGGCCTCAACAAGGCGGAAACGGCCGCGCAGCACGGCGACGCGCAAGTGAAGATCTGGCGGCGCAGCTACGACATCCCGCCGCCGCCGCTCGATCCATCCGATCCCCGCCACCCGTCGCACGACCCGCGCTACGCCTCGCTCGCGAATGCCGATTTACCGGCCACCGAATCGCTGAAGGACACGGTCGCGCGCTTCGTGCCTTACTGGGAGCGCGAGATCGCGCCGGCCATCAAAGCCGGACGCCGCGTGCTCATCACCGCGCACGGCAACAGCCTGCGCGCGCTCGTCAAGCACCTCGACGGCATCTCCGATCAGGACATCGTCGAGCTCAACATTCCAACCGGGATCCCGCTCGTCTACGAGCTCGACGCCGACCTGAAGCCGCTGGGATCGGCGTACCTCGGCGACGCCGAAGCCGCCAAGGCGGCGGCGCAGGCGGTTGCTGATCAGGGGAGGAAGAAGGCTTGAGGCTTGAGGCAGAAAGGCTTGAAGGCTGGAGGCCCTCAAGCCTCCAAGCCTCCAAGCCTCCAAGTCTTCAGAGTTCTAGTCGACTTCTTTCTCAGTCGGCTCGTCTGCCGAAATCCGGAGCGACTTCAGGAAGCGCCGATCGCTGGCGCTCATCTCGAGCGTCTGGCGAGCGGCCTGGGGCTTGAGCAGCGACTCGCGCGCGCCGGTGCCGGATCGATCGACGAATCCGATCACCGCTTCGAGCGTCACTCGCATGTCGAGCCCTTCCGCGCGCGCGCGCTCACGGCATGCCGCCACGCGCGGGTCGTCGGCGACGGCGGCAGCGATGGCATCGCTCAGCTCCCGCGCCAACTTGTTCACTACCGATTCCATGCAGACCTCCACACCCCGCCGGGCCAGGCGACCGGCGCGGAGACCAGACGAGCACGCTGACGCTTCGGGCGAAGTGTCGATTCGCGCGCGCCGGGGAATTGCGGGTACATGACAGGGGATTTGGCGGTTGAAAACTGGCGCAATTGTAGACACCCGGTGTACAGGGTGTCAAACCAGAATCTTGTAATCGCGCGGCCATGGAAAGCGATGCAAGACGCGCGCAACGTTGCCTCGCCACCACCGCTCTTCCATAATTGCGCGCGTGGCCCGGCATTTCGCCCGACCGGAAGACAAACGATTACCTCTCGAGCCCGGAGACGTCGAGCCGGGTACATTTCCGTACACGCGCGGCATCCAGCCCACGATGTATCGCGGCCGGCTGTGGACGATGCGCCAGTACGCCGGATTTGGCACCGCGGCCGAGTCGAACGCGCGATACCGGTACCTGCTGGCCCAGGGGGTCAGCGGGCTGAGCGTCGCCTTCGATCTGCCCACCCAGATGGGCTACGACTCGGACCACCAGCTCGCCGCCGGCGAGGTGGGCCGGGTCGGCGTCGCCATCGACTCGATCGAGGACATGGCCGTGCTCTTCGACGGCATCCCGCTCGGCCAGGTGACGACGTCGATGACGATCAACGCGACGGCGATCATCCTGCTCGCGCTCTACGTCGCGGTCGCCAAGGCACAAGGCGTACCATTGGCGAAGCTGGGCGGCACGATCCAGAACGACATCCTCAAGGAATACATCGCCCGCGGAACCTACATCTATCCGCCCCGCCATTCGCTCCGCATCGTCACCGACATCTTCGCGTGGTGCGAGCGCGAGCTGCCCAACTGGAACACGATCTCGATCAGCGGCTACCACATCCGCGAGGCCGGCTCGACCGCGGCACAGGAGGTGGCGTTCACGATCGCCAACGCGATCGCCTACGTCGAAGCGGCGGTCGCCGCCGGGCTCGACGTCAACCGTCTCGGACAACGGCTGTCGTTCTTCTTCGCGGCGCACAACGACTTTCTCGAAGAGGTCTCGAAGTTCCGCGCCGCGCGCCGGCTCTGGGCGCACGTGATGCGCGATCGCTTCGCCGCGACGTCCGACCGCGCCATGCAGCTGCGCTTTCACACGCAGACCGCCGGCAGCACGCTCACCGCTCAGCAGCCGGACAACAACATCGTCCGCGTGGCGCTGCAGGCGCTCGCGGCGGTGCTCGGCGGCACGCAGTCGCTCCACTGCAACGGGCGCGACGAGGCGCTGGCACTGCCGACGGAAGAGGCGGCGCGGATCGCACTCCGAACGCAGCAGATCCTGGCCTCCGAAGCGGGGGTCGCCAACACCGTCGATCCGCTCGGCGGGGCGTGGTTCATCGAGGAACGGACGCGGCAGATCGAAGACGAGGCGCGCGGCCTCATCGAGGCGATCGATCGCGCCGGGGGCACGCTGGCGGCGATCGAGCAGGGCCGGATCCAGCGGCAGGTGCAGGACGCGGCCTACGCGGCGCAGCAGGCCGTCGATCGCGGCGAGGCCGTGATCGTCGGCGTCAACGGGCTCACCACCGACGAGGCGGCGACGATCGAGCTCCTGCGAATCGATCCGGAGAGCGAGCGGCGTCAGGCCGACGCGGTCCGGGCGCTGCGCAGCCGGCGCGATGCAAGCGCCTGCACGGCAGCCCTCGATGCGGTCGTCGCGGCGGCCCGCGGCAGCGACAACCTGGTGCCGCCGATCGTCGCCGCCGTCGAAGCCCGCGCCACCCTCGGCGAAATCGCGGACGCCATGCGAGGCGTGTTTGGCGAACACCGTGAAATCCACACCTGACGCGCCCCTCCTCGAGGTCGACGGCCTCCGGACCGTGTTCCGGCTCGCCGACGGCCGCGACGCGACCGCCGTGGACGGCGTCTCGTTCACGATCGATCGCGGCGCGACGCTCGGACTCGTCGGCGAGTCCGGCAGCGGCAAATCGGTCACGGCGCTGTCGATCGTCCGGCTGGTGATGCCGCCCGGCCGCATCACCGGCGGACACGTCCGGCTCGACGGCGTCGATCTGCTCACCGCCGACGAAGAAGCCATGCGCCGCGTCCGCGGCCGCCGCATCGGCTTCATCTTCCAGGAGCCGATGGTCGCGCTCGATCCCGTCTACACCATCGGCTTCCAGATTCGCGAGACGCTCGCCGTCCACGGCCTCGCCCGCGGCGCCGCCGCCGAACGCCGCGCGATCGAGCTCCTGGAGGCCGTGCGCGTGCCGGATCCGGCGCGGCGCGCGAAAGAGTACCCGCATCAGCTCAGCGGCGGGCTGCGCCAGCGCGCGATGATCGCACTGGCCCTGGCGGCCGAGCCCGCACTCGTCATCGCCGACGAGCCGACGACGGCGCTCGACGTCACCGTGCAGGCCGAGATCCTCGACCTGCTGCGCGAGATGCGGCGCTCGTTTCACCTGTCGATGCTCCTCATCACCCACGACCTCG
>DASTCC010000460.1:0-7026 GCA_035711465.1 Vicinamibacterales bacterium | reverse complement strand
CGGCCACCTTCGCCACGGCATCGCGCCACGACGCTGGCTGCTGCACGCCCTTCTCATCGCGGACGAGCGGCTTCTGCAGGCGGTCGTCGCCTTCGATCCAGCCGAAGTCGAACCGGCCGATGTCGCACATCCAGTAGCTGTTCACGTCCGCGTTGAACCGCGGCGTCATGCGGATCAGCCGCGCGCCCTTGGCCCATTCCGGTTTGGCCTTGATCCACGCGGTCGTGTTGCAGCCTTTTTCGCAGAGCGTGCAGATCGTATCGACGGCGTGCGGGTTGTCCCACGGCCGCGACTTGAACCGGTACTGACGCGTCGTGATCGCGCCGACCGGGCAGACGTCCATCAGGTTGCCCGAGAGCAGCGAGATCACGCCCTGCTCGGCGAACGTCGAGATCTCGCTGTGGTAGCCGCGCTGCGTGATCCCGATCTGCGCGTCGCCGTCGACCTCGTCCATGAAGCGGACGCAGCGCGTGCAGAGGATGCAGCGATTGCGGTTGAGCATCAGCGTCGGCCCGAAGTCGACGTCGGCCTTGACGCCCTCGCCGTCGAACACGCGGCGCGGGAACTCCATGCGGCTGCGCTCGGGGCCGAACGTGTACGAGAAATCCTGGAGCGGACACTCGCCGCCCTTGTCGCAGACCGGGCAGTCGAGCGGATGATTGGCGAGCAGGAACTCGAAGACGCTGGCGCGCGCCTCGATGACGTCCGGCGAGTTGGTCGTGACGGCCATGCCGTCGGTGCAGATCGTCGAGCACGCCGTCTGCAGCTTGGCCATCTTCTCAATCTTGACGATGCAGACGCGGCAGGACCCGTCGACGCCGAGGCCGGGGTGATAGCAGTAGTAGGGCACATCGACCCCGTGCTGAATCGCGGCCTGAAGGACGGTTTTGCCCTTCTCGACCGTGACCGGCTGGCCATCAATGCTCAACGTCACCGTGTCCATATCTCGTCAAGTATAGCCGGGAGGGGGACGTAGCCCTTTTCCACAGATCCGGCCTGTTCGGGGACAGGGGTCGGAGATCGACCCCTGTCCCCGATGAGGCCGGATCTGTGGAAAAGGGCTACGTCCCCCTGACTCTCGCCAGCGCCTGGCGCGCGTCGGAAAACCCGGGGTCGATAGCCAGCGCGCGCTCGAACCACGCCCGCGCCTCCGCGCGCGCGCCGGCGCGCTCGTACTCGCTGCCGATGACGAACGCGGGCACCGCATAGGAGCGCAGGATCCGCTCCTCGAACGTGCCGTGCTTGATCGACGCCGCGGCCGGGATCCGGTAGAGCGGCGTCAGGCGCTCGTACTCGCGAATGAGGCTGTCGAGCAGCAGCGGCTGGCTTGACGGCTGCAGCTGGAAGACCAGTCCGCGCGGAAAGCCCACGTACCGCCCGCGCAGGCTGTCATCGGCCGGAGGATCGCCGGCGAACGCCACCGGCCGCTGCGGATTCGCTTCGACGAGCGCGCGAATCGTGTCGGCGGGCGAGCGGGGGTCGCCGGTGAACGGTACGACCAGCGACGGCTCACGCTCGCGCAGCTGGCGGCGGTACCACTCGAGGTTGCGAACTGCGGATTGCCAGATCGACGTCACGTCGGGCCGAAGCCCGTCGACCGCCTGGACGTAGGCGACCGGAAACGTCGTGTCGTCGCCGGTCGCGAGCAGGATCGTGTCCGGATCGAGCGGTCGCAGGATGTCTTCCGCGTAGTGGCGCGCGACGTGGTTGGCGCTCTGATCGATCTCGCGGTAGTCCGCGGCGATCGTCCAGATCGCGAACGCGCCGCAGATGGCGCCGACGAACGACGCGGCAATCGTCGGCCGGCCGCGCGCGAGAGGGCGCCTCGCCAGATCGATCGCCGCCGCCGCGCCGAAGCCGACGAACGGCGCCGCCAGGACGTGCGCCAGCAGAAAGAAACGCTCGACGACGAACAGCGCGTACCGCTGTGCGATGTCGATGTCGGCGAGGATCATGAACGCCGGCCCGGCCGCCGCCACGGCCAGCAGACTGAAGATCGCGAACCCCCGCCATCGCCGCCAGAGGGAGCTGACGCCGAGCAGGCCGAGCAGCCACTCGAGCGACGAGAACGAGGCGGCGAGCGCGCCGATTCGCGCGGCCGTCCGTGCGCTGGCCGTCCCGCCGAGCTGCGACGGGTCGGCAATCAGCTGGCCGGAGCCGTAATCGGCGCGCGTCACCAGGCCGACGAAATCGCCGAGCGACGACACCCGGCCGGTGTTGAGGAACGGATCGCGCGCGGCCGCGATCGGAATGTGGAGGTACGGCAGAAGTCCGATCGCGAGCGCCGCGACGCACCAGCCGATCGCGCGCGGTCGTGCGATCAGCACCGCGCGGTGCCGCCACAGCAGGGAGAGAATCGCCGGTCCGATCAGCACGATGGTGAGGTGATTCGACAGCGCCAGCCCCGTCGTGAACGCGGCGGCCACCAGCCACCCGGTGCGCTCGGGCCGTGCCTGCCAGATCGCGAGCAGCAGCACGATCGCCGCCGCCAGCAGGTTGTTGAGCGGGAACGACTCGAAGACGATCGACCATCGCCATACCAGCGGGTTGACGGCCAGCAGCAGCGCCGCGGCCGCCGCCGCCGTGCGGCTCGCGGTCAGTCGCGTCACGGTGAGAAACGTCAGACCCGCGGCGCCGGCGCCCGATGCGACCGCGACCAGGGTCACTCGAAACGGCTCGGGTCCGAACGGAAACAGACTGAACAGGTAGCCGAGGAGCGTCAGCAGCGGATAGCCGGGCGCGTGCGCGACGCCGAGCGTCAGCGCCGCCGCCGCGAGCTCGGCGGTGTCGCCGACGACGATGTCGCGCGCCGCGGTGAGGACGTAGAGCCATCCCGCCAGCCCCGCGATCGCGAACGCGATCACCAGATCGATGCGATTGAGATCCCGCCCGTGGACGATCGGCGTGGCAATCGGACGCGGGCGCCGCACGAACTGATGATAAAGGGGACGAGCCTCGTACGCCCGCAGCCTGCAGCCTGCCTGCAGCCCGCAGCCCGCTACCTGTCGATTACCGCCAGCGACAGTTCGTCGCGGACGGTGACGCGGCGGATGTCGCGCTGGCGGGCCAGGCGATGTTCCGACGTCGCTTCCGAAATCTTCACGTCGACCTGTTCGGACGTGCCGTCGGCGTACTGGATCGTGACCGCGAGCGGGAAGTCGAAGACGCCGCCGATCTGCTCGACGCGGACGATCGCCGTCTGTCCGTCGTTGGCGATCCCGGTGGCGACACGGACGCGAGGCAGATCGGCGCCGAGGACCCACCGGTCGAAGAACCGCTCGAGCTTCATCGGGGTGTGCTTCTCGAACGTCTGACGCAGGTCGTTGGTGCCCGCCTTCTTGAATCGCCAGGTCGCGTAGAAATCACGCACGCCGGCGAAGAACGCGTCGTCGCCGACGAGACGCCGCAGCATGTGCAGCACGACCGCGGCCTTGTTGTAGACGATCGCGCGAAAGACGCGGCCGTCGCTCTGCACGTGACCGAGCCGGTAGCCGAGATAGATCGGCCCGCGATCGCTGAACTCCACCGCAGACGCGCGCATGCGTTTGACGATCTCGGTCACCGCCTCCGGCCCGCGCTCCTGCTCGGCGTAGAGCATCGCGAAGTATTGCGCAAAGCCTTCGCTCAGCCATTGCTCGTGGTAGTTCTTCCAGCCGATCGCCTGGCCGAACCACTGATGCGCGACCTCGTGCGCCAGGAAGAAGTGCGGATAGATCTGATCGAACGACACCGGATCGTTCACCCACGAAAACGGCGTCGTCGGCAGCGGTTGATGGAGCACCGCAAAGAAGGCAGGACTGTGTCCGCCGGGAAGGTTGTCGTCGAGACCGGCGAGCGTGAAGTTGGGATACGGCGCCTCGCCGAGCCTGGTCGCGTAGAAGCGCAGCATGTCCGCGACCCGCGCCGGGGTCTGGCGGTTCCGGCTGGTCATCCGCGGCGTCGACACCACTTCGACTTCGACGATCGGCTCGGCGTCCACGCGCGCGCCGGCGGCTTTCTCGAACGCGATCGGCGCCAACGCGGGCACTTTCACCTGCACGCGATCGATCGGCACGAAGCGGCTGATGACCACCGCCATGTAACGCGCCGGCCGATCGGCCTCGTATTCGACGGTGCGCCGGAACTTCGCGTCGCCGGCGCCGCTCTCGCTCGCCGGCACTTCCGAGAGTGACGAGTTGACGAATCGCCCGCTGGCCACGACCTGGAACTCCGACGGCACCGTCAGCCGCATCGCCGCGGTCGCGAAGTCCGACGTCTCGCCCTGCGGATACCAGTAGACGCGATTGCTGTAGAGATAGCGCGGCTCGGGTGCGATCAGGATCCGTTCGATCGCGAAGGGATCCTGCGTCTGCTGACCCTGCGGCGCGATCGCCTCGCGATCGAGCATCTGCGGATTGAGACGGCCGTTGTACGACACGTCGAGCACCAGCTCGGTCCCGGCGCGCAGCGCCCGCGGCAGGCTGACGATGACGTTGCTCTGGCCCCGGATGCGCAGCGTCAGCAGCCGCCCGTAGTCGGTCGACGACACCGCCGAGATCGTCAGCGGCTCGGCCAGCTTGAACGTCAGCGTGTTGACGAGCGGCTTGACGACGCGGATGAGCATCGCCGCGCGGCCGCTGATCCACGACCGGGCGGGATCGAAGGTGACGTCGAGCCCGTGGCGGATGACGTCGTAGCCCCTGGTGTCGTCGTCGCTGTAGAAGCGCCCGCGCTCCGCGAGCTGTTCCTTCGAGGCGTAGACCGAGATGTTCTTGGTGCGGCCGCGATCGAAGAACGAGATGTCCTCCGGCTCGCCCGGCGATCGCGAGTACGTGAGCCAGCCGTGGCGGCGCGATCGGAACTCGACAATCATCCCGCCCCTCGTCGGCTCGAGCGACCAGGTCTCCTGCGTGAGATCGCTCAGGTCGAGCGTGTACGAGCGCGGCGATCGATCGTCGAAGATCTCGAGCGCGCGTCGCACGTCTTCGGGGTTGACGGCCGACGGCGACAAGGCCGACTGGTTCATGCGCAGCGGCACGTCGTTCGGGTTGATGCGCAGGAACGCCGACTCGATGTCGGTTTCGAACGCCGGACGGCCGGCGAAGAGCCGCAGCTGGCCTCGTTCGGCTTCGTTCTCCGGCGTGAATCGCACCGTGCCCCTGCCGCGAAGCACGAGGCCGGTGATGCCGCCGTTCGACTCGGCTGCGAACGCGGACCCCGACGACAGCTCGAGCGTGAAGTCCGGCCCGCGGAACGCGAGGTTCTTCACCGCGTACTGCTGCTCCGTGTTCAGCGACAGCTGCAGCAGATCGTCGATCGTCGCGAGCTCCTGCAGGCCGACCAGCTCGTAGCGCGACGGATCGGCCGCCGTCGGTCGTGCCGTGATCTGCCAGGTCGCGAGCCGGCCGCGCCGGCCGTGGCCGACGAGCACCTCGGCGAGCACTTCGACGCCGTTGTCGATGGGGCGGCGCGCGCGTTCGCGAATCGCGGCGACCGTCGCCGGGCCGCCGCCGATCAGATCGGTGTAGAGCGCCGCCTCCGCGTCGGGCAGCGTTGCGCCGGCAAACGCGCTGAAATCCTCGATCCGTGCCGAGCCGAGGCCGGCTTCGAGATCGGCGAGCAGGCGGACGACGCCATCGGCCTGCAGAGGCCGGGGCTGCGGCGTCTGGGCGGTGGTCGAGACCGAAAGGAGCAGAAAAACGGTCAGCAGGGCCAGTCGGCGCATGGCTCCCGAACGATCGCTGCGTTCGCCGTCCCGGGCGCAGGGGGGAGTCCGGGTCGGGTAGGACGGAACTGACAAGAACCCTATCCCACGTCGGGCCAGCGACTCAATGTCGCGGATCGGAGGCCGTCCTGGCCGGGCATGGCCGGGGTTGCGGCCGGGGCGCGCTCGAGCACGAGGGCCGTGAGATCGTCGGCCAGGCGCACGTCGCCGGCATGGCGCGCGACGGCGCGCAGAATCGACTGTCCGAGCGCTTCGGGGTCGCTCTCGGGCTGCGTCGCGATGATCGTCTCGAGGCCGGCTTCATCGAATGGCGTGCCGCTGCTGTTCTCCGCTTCGGTGATGCCGTCGCTGTAGAGCACGAGCACGTCGCCGGGCTCGATGGTGATCCGGCGCGTCTCGTAGTCGGCGTGCTCGAACATGCCGAGCGCCATGCCGCCGCCGTGATCGATGCGCTCGAAGCGGCCGTCGGCACGCCGCAGCAGCGGCGGCAGATGACCGGCGTTGACGAATTCGAACGAGCCGTCGCGCGGATCGTAGACGCCGTAGAACAGCGTGATGAAGCGCGAGCCGGGACTGTGCCGCATCACCTGCATGTTGAGGCGTACCGCGAGGCGCGCGGTGTCCAGGCCTTCGTCGACGAGCGTGCGCAGCATCGCGAGAAGCAGCGCCATCAGGAGCGCGGCGGGGCTGCCTTTGCCGGCGACGTCGCCGAGCGCGATCGCGAGCCGGCCGTCGGGCAGCGTGAGGATGTCGTAGAAGTCGCCGCCGACGGTGTTGGCCGGACGGGTGACGCCGCAGACCGCGACGTCGGCCGTGCGATGAACGCCGCCCGGGAGCATCGCGAGCTGGATGTCGCGCGCGATCTCGAGATCGCCCTTGAGCGACAGCCGGTCCGCGACTTCCATCAGGATCAGGAGGTTGACGGCCACGAAGCCGAGGAACAACCAGAGCGTGCCGTCGGCCCAGCGCGGCATCGGGACGAGGAAGTGGAACGGAAAGACGAGCAGGTCGACCGGCGCCACCTCGCGAAAGAGCAGCAGCATGCCGAGCATTGTCGATGCCAGCGCGAAGCCATAGAGGATGCGCCGGCCGGGGGAAAGGCGCATCGCGAACGCCGACAACAGCGCGCGGAGCTGCATCGGCCAGCGCCGGTACCACGGCGTCGCCGCGAGCCGCTCGAGATCGAGGCCGCGCGTGAAGTAGCGATAGGCCTCGGGCGTATCGCGCGTGAACAGCCGCTGAACGTCGCCTGGGGAGACGTCATGGGTGTAGCGGTTGAACATGCTCTTGGCCTGCGCCGGCATCAAAGATCTGATACGAAC
>DASTCC010000459.1:0-3047 GCA_035711465.1 Vicinamibacterales bacterium | reverse complement strand
CGAATCGGCCGAAGATCGGCAAGCGAATCGTCAGCGACATCCGCGACGTCATCGTCTGCGGGAGGCGCGGGACGGTCGACCTCGCGCGCTTCTGTCGACGCGGACTCGCGCACTTCCTCGAGATCGGCATCGAGTTGACGGATGTACTCGGGGTCGGGCAGCGGCTCTGGCGGCTCGGGCTCGACGGCCGGCCGCCGCTCGCCGCGAGCGGGCAGCGGGGCGAAGTCGTGCAACTCTTCCGGCGCGGCCGCGCGCGCCGCGGCGGCGCCACGGGCGCGGCGGCGCATCGGCGGCAATCCCGAGCGCGCGCGCTTGGGCGGCTCGGCGTCGCGCATGCTGAGGTCCGCCAGCGCGTCGCCTTCGGGCTCGTCCACCCGCAACGACAGATCGGCGCCCGGCTCGTCGCCGAGATCGAAGCCGCAATTACGGCAGCGCGGCTCCGGCTCGAAGCTGAGGTAATGGCACTTCGGACATCTCATCGTCGTGGCTCACCTGGAGCGGGGCCGCCGGATGACACGCGACTGCCCGCCAGCAGCAGTTGCTGAATCTCGACGCGAAGCCGATCGGCCATCGGCCGCGCCGGACTTTCTTCGCTGATCCGATCGAGCGCCTGGAGCGCCTCGGGCAACCGGCCCCATGTGTAGAGCGTGCGCGCGCGGACGAGCGCGGCGTCGGCCGTCCCGAGCACTTGAAATCTGATCGGCCCCGCGGCAGCGGCGAGACGTTCGGGCCCCGGCCCCAACCCGAGCCAGCTGCTGGCGAGCGGCGTGCTCGCGGCGATCAACAGCACGCCGAGAACGCCCGTCGCCACGAACAGGCCGACCATCGAGGGCGATCGTCTCGGCCACTGCCAGCCCGGAATCGGCTCGGCCGTGTCGACGTGCGGCGCGCGGGCGACACGCGACGCGGCATGCGCGCGCTCGAGCCGCTCGAGGCGGACACGCACGGCGGAGATGCGATCGTCCTCGCCGGTCGCCGCCGTCACTTCGGCGAGGAGATGACGTGCCGCGTCGGTCTGCCCGCGCTCGACCAGCTCCTGCGTCGCCTGCAGCATCTCGTCGGACTGGCGCTGCCGCTCGGCGAGCGCCGTCCGCGCCCGGTCGATGTAGGCGCGGGCGCGGGCGTGCGATCGATCGAGAAACAGCACGCGCGTCCAGATGTGGATGGCTTCTTCGTAGCGGCCGCCGAAGTAGCAGTCGAGCCCTTCGACGAGCAGCGTCTCGGTCCGACTGTGCCGGTCGGCACCTGCGGGCGTCGTCGAAGACTCGAGGCGACGTAAGTCAGGCATGTCTCGAAGCTGTGCGGATTATAGCGACCGGCGTCGCGCAGTACAAGAGGGACGTTGTACCTGTGCTACAACCTCTGCCATGTCCGTCATCGAAAGCATCCCCAACATCAGCGAAGGACGCCGTGCCGAGGTGCTCGACGCGTGTGCGGCCGCGATCCGCGCGACCGGCGTCCGGCTGCTCGACGTCAAGCCCGACGCGTCGCATAACCGCACCGTCTACACGTTCGCCGGCGAGCCCGCCGCGGTCAAGAACGCGGTGCTGGCGCTCTACGAGGCCGCCCTGCCGCACATCGATCTCCGCCAGCATTCCGGTGAGCATCCGCGTCTTGGCGCCATCGACGTCGTGCCGTTCGTGCCGATCGAGGGCGCGACGATGAAGGACTGCGTCGCGCTGGCGAACGAGCTCGCGGCCGAGATCGCCCGCCGGCATCACGTGCCGATCTATTTGTACGAGGAAGCCGCCACCGCCCCGCATCGCCACAACCTCGAGGACATCCGCCGCGGCGAGTTCGAAGGCCTGGCGGCGAAGATGCAGCAGCCGGAGTGGACACCCGACTACGGTCCGTCGGCGCCGCATCCGTCGGCCGGCGCGTCCGTCGTCGGCGCGCGCATGCCGCTCATCGCCTACAACATCAACCTCGCCACCGATCGCCTCGACGTCGCCAGGAAGATCGCGGCCGCCGTCCGCCACAGCAGCGGCGGCCTGCGCTTCGTCAAGGCGATGGGCATCGAGCTCGCCGACCGCCAGATCGTGCAGGTCTCGATGAACCTGACCAACTTCGAGAAGACACCGGTCTTCCGCGTCTTCGAGCTGGTCAAGCGCGAAGCGGCGCGCTACGGCGTCGCCGTGCTCGAAAGCGAGATCGTCGGACTGATCCCATCAGCGGCGCTGACGGCGTCGGCGGCGTGGTACCTGCAGCTCGAGGGCTTCAGCGCGGAGCAGATTCTCGAGCACAAGTTGCGGCAGGGGTAGCAATACAAGACCTCGGGACCGACTCATCAGTCCACGGTAGACCGCCCCCCAATGCCGAGGCTTCGCATCTTCTTGTAGAGGTTGCTCCGCTCGAGCCCGAGCGCGTCGGCCGTGCGGGAGATGTTGCCGTCGAACGCCGACAGCGCCGAGAGGATGTAGTCGCGCTCCCATTCGTCGCGAGCCTCGAAAATCGGCCGCACCCGCGTCACCGGCACCGGCAGCGGCGCGAAACCGCGCGGATCGAGAAAACCGAGATCGATCCCGGAGATGACGTCGCCCGGCACCATGATCACCAGCCGCTCGATGATGTTGCGCAGCTCGCGCACGTTGCCGGGCCACCGGTAGTTGCGCAGCACGGTCAGCGCGTCGCGCGCGAACGTCTTCGGCTTGCGGCCGTACTCGCGGCCGAACTGGGCGATGAAGTGCTCGGCCAGACGGATGACGTCGTCGCCGCGATCGCGCAGCGGCGGCACGGCCATCGGGATGACGTTGAGGCGGAAGTAGAGATCCTCGCGAAAGCGCCCCTCGCGCAGCTCCTCGGTCAGATCCTTGTTGGTCGCGGCGATGATGCGGACGTCGACGCGGACGCTGCTCTGCCCGCCGACCGGCTCGATGATCTGTTCCTGCAACGCGCGCAGCACCTTCGCCTGCGTCTTGAGCGTCATGTCGCCGACTTCGTCCAGGAACAGCGTGCCGCCGTTGGCCAGCTCGAATTTGCCGCGCCGGTCGGACACGGCGCCGGTGAACGCGCCGCGCGCGTGGCCGAACATCTCCGACTCGATCAGC
>DASTCC010000458.1:0-2111 GCA_035711465.1 Vicinamibacterales bacterium | reverse complement strand
CAAAACTCAAAACTCAAAAACTCAAAAACTCAAAACGTGCGGTCCGAACCGCCAGCCTGCCGCCCCGCCGCCCGCCGCCTCAGGCCACATGCTTGTCGAGCTCCCTCACGATATGCGCGAGCTCGGGAACAACGAGTTTCTCCATCGCCAGGCCGACCGCCTGCTCCGAGCCGGGGAGCATGAAGATCACGGTCCGGCCGACGATGCCGGCAGTCGCGCGCGAGAGCATCGCCGCCGGTCCGATCGAATCGAAGCTGAGCACCCGGAACAGCTCGCCGAAGCCGTCGATGCGTTTGTCGAACATCGCCGATAGCGCTTCGTATGTCGTGTCGCGGCGCGAGAGACCGGTGCCGCCGGTGGTCACGATCGCGCGCACCTCAGCGGCGTCGACGTGGCCGCGAACGAGGCGCGCGACCTCGGCGGGCTCGTCGCGGACCACCGCGCGGCCGACGACCCGATGTCCGGCCCGTTCCAGATGACCGGCGATAGTCTGCCCGCTCGTGTCGGTCTCGCGCGTGCGCGTGTCGCTCACGGTCAGGACGAAGCAGGGAATTCCCGTCGGCAGCTGCGCCTTGTGCTCCTGAACTGACATGCTTCGGATTATCTAATACGTGCGCCGTGCGAAGCGCGGCGTGCTGTGCGGCGCGCGTGGTGCGACGTGCTGTGCGCGGTCCGACCGGGGAAAGAGACGCGCCGGGCGCGCCCGGGGCACCGGCACACCGCACAGCACGCCGCAACGCGCACGGCGCACGTGCACGTCGGGTACTATCTGTCGCGATGGCCAAGGCCGCAGCGCTCATAGTCGTCCTGTCGATAGGCGCGTCGCTCGCCGCTCAGGCGCCGTTGCCCGCGCCGGGGATCACGGCGACTCTCGATCGCGTCGCGCAACGGTGGGTGGACGACACGTTCAGGAAGATGACGCTGGACGACAAGGTCGGCCAGCTCGTCATGACGACGACGTTCACGACCTACCTCGCGAGCGACACCGACGCGTTCGAGAGCCTGGCGACGCGTGTGAAGACGCTCCGCCTCGGCGGCGTGCACGTCTTCGGCGGTGTCGAGGCCTCGCCCGGCGTCCTGCTCAACAACGGCTACGGCACGGTGATCCTGGGTCAGCCGCTCGAGGCCGCCTCGATCCTCAACCGGCTGCAGGCGCAGGCGGCGATTCCGCTGCTGACGTCGGGCGACTTCGAGGCCGGCGTCGGCTTCCGGATCAGCGGGGCCACGGTCTTTCCGCGCGAGATGGCCATCGCCGCGGCCAACAGCGAAGAACTGGCGTTCCAGGCGGCGCGCATCACCGCCAGCGAGTCGCGCGCCATCGGCGTGCACATGAACTTCTCGCCGGTCGCCGACGTCAACAACAACCCGCGCAATCCGGTGATCAACACGCGGTCATTCGGCGAGGCGCCCGCCGACGTCGGCCGCTTCACCGCCGCCTTCGTGCGCGGCCTGCGCGCCGGCGGCGCGCTCTCGACGCTGAAACACTTCCCCGGCCACGGCGACACCGACGTCGACTCGCATCTGGGGCTGCCGATCATCACCCACCCGCGCGAGCGCGTCGAGCAGATCGAACTGGCGCCGTTTCGCGACGGCATCGCCGCCGGCGCCGACGTCGTGATGACCGGCCACATCCAGATGCCGGCGCTCGATCCCGCGGAGATGAGCCCGGCGACGCTGAGCGAGCCGATCGTGACCGGTCTGCTGCGCCGCGATCTGAAGTTCGACGGGCTCGTCGTCACCGATTCGATGGTGATGGACGCGGTGTCGAGGCGGCTGCAGCCGGGCGACGCCGCGGTCCGTGCCGTGAAGGCGGGCAACGATCTGGTGCTGCAGCCGGCGGACGATGCCGCCGCGGTGGCGGCGATCAAGGCGGCGGTCGAGCGGCAGGAGATTCCGATGGCGCAGGTCGACGCGTCGGTTCGCCGCATCCTCACCGCCAAGGCGAAGCTCGGTCTGCACAAGACTCGCGTGGTGTCGCTCGACGAGTTGCCGGCGCGCGTCGGCGGCCGCGCCAGCGCGGCGGTCGCGCAGGAGATCGGCGCGAAGTCGATCACGCTGCTCAAGGACGATCGCCACCAGGTGCCGCTGCGCGTGCCGCGCGAGTCGTCGAT
>DASTCC010000457.1:0-12226 GCA_035711465.1 Vicinamibacterales bacterium | reverse complement strand
TAACTGCTCAGGTCGGAGATGTCGCTGCGGAACGTCGCGTTGCGGCCGCCGAAGCTCGGATCCTCGTAGACGGTGATGCCGACGCCGCCGATCTGGCGGGTGTCCTGCTGCGCGGCGGCCGGCGCCGCGATGGCGGCAGCGACCGCGATCGAGGCGGTCAACGCTGATGTCACAGTGACGATTCGCATGCGCATGCCTGCCCTCGCGACGGGAACGGCGTCATCTTACCCTCGACGGGAGCGCGCGGTCCTGGCGGCCAGATCGGCAGCGTCGGCCGCGGACAGCGTCGACGGAGCAGCCAACCCCGCGCGTGCGGCGGCTTCGGCAATCACGCGCGCCGATGACCAGCCCGCGGCGCGCAGATCGCGGATTCCGGTGTCGCCGTCGGACTTGGAGAGCTTCTGATCCGGCGACTTCATCACCAGCGGATGATGCGCGAACGTCGGCGGCACCGTACGGCCGAGTAGCCGCGCCAGGCGGATCTGCCGGCCCGTCGACGGCAGCAGATCCAGGCCGCGAACGACGAGGGTGATGTCCTGGCGGAGGTCGTCGACCGCGGCGACGAACTGGTAGGTCCAGTTGCCGACCCGATCGCGAATGACCACGTCACCGCACTGCGCCGACGGGTCCTGCGCGGCGGCGCCGACGATCACGTCGTCGAACGTCTCCTCGCCCGGATCGAGCCTGACGCGCCACGCGGCGTCCGCCGACAGCGGCAACCCGCGGTCGCGACAGGTGCCGGCGTAACGGCGCTCGTGCGTCACCGGGTCGGAGTCGACTTGCGCGAGATCCTGACGGCTGCATTGGCATGCGTAGACCAGGCCGCGCTCGATCAGCTCGGCCGCGGCCGATTCGTAGATCGCGCCGCGATCGCTCTGACGCGAATCGCATCGTCCGTGCCTGAACTCGTCGGTGGGGTAGTCGTCCGGCCGGAAGCCGAGCCAATCGAGATCGTCGAGCAGCGCCGCTTCGTACTCCGGTCGGCACCGTTGCCGATCGTGATCCTCGATCCGCAAGACCACCCGCGCCGCAAACGCCCGCGCGACTCCCCACACGTAGATTGCGTTGACGACGTGTCCGAGATGGAGGAAGCCGGTAGGAGCGGGGGCGAAGCGGGTTCGCACGGGAGGCAACGGCAACTCGAACTAAAAACTCAAGACTTCAAACTTCCAGTGCGGCGCCTCGCGCCGAACTAAAGATTCAGTTGGCAAGCGCAGTGCGACGCGTTCCAGAGTTTTAAGTCTTGAGTTTTAAGTTTTGAGTTTCAAGTTTGCGGTGTAGTAGTCCCTCCCTCACCGTACCCGCAAGCTCACCGTCGTCTGTCGCAGCCGCGTCCCATCCGAGCCCATGACCGTCAGCGTGTAGAGCGTTCTTGGGGTGCTGGCGGTGGTGGCGATCGTCAGCGTCGCCGACCCGCTGCCGGTGACCGACGCCGGCGCGAAGCTGACGTTCATCGACGGATCGGCGCCGGTGAGCGAGAACGTCACTGGCGCGCTGAAACCGCCCGATGGCGTCACCGTGACCGTATAGGTCGCCGTCTCGCCGCGACGGATGTTGCGACTCGAGGGCGTCGCCGCGATCGAGAAGTCGGTAGAAGGCGGCGGCGGCGCCTCGTCGACGACGAGCGTCACCGGCGTCGAGTGCGACTTCGTTTCCGACGTGCCGACGATGTCGAACGAGTAGGTCGCCGGCGTCACCGCCGCGGAGGTCGTGATGCCGACCGACGAGAAGCCCGATCCACCGATCAGCGACTCGGGCGTGAAGCTCAGCGTCACGCCGGCGGGGATGTTCGCGCCCGAGAGCGCGACAGTCTCGCCGAAGCTGCCCGCCGCGCTCACCTGCGCGGTGACGAACGTCGATCCGCCCTGCACCACCGTCCGCGACGTCGGCGTCGTCGAGATCGCGAAGTCGGGATCGGGCGGCGCGCCGCCGCAGCTGCCGAACTTGAACGACGCGATTCGCGTGCTCCAGTTGAAGATGCCGTTCGCCTTCAGATACTGGTTCGTGTACCAGAACGTGCAGTCGTCGATCGGGTCGACGCTCATGCTGCTGTAGTCGCCCCAGCGGGACAGCCCCTGCTGCTGCGACCCCGTTCCGGCGACGAGCGGCGTTTCGGCCGAGAGCGTGCCGAGCGGGTCGGTCGGCTCGCGTCCGGCAAATCGAACCCCCGGCACCGTCGCCGCGCTCGACACGCTGTAGCCGATGACGATGTTGCCGGCGCCGTCCATGGCGGCGCTGCCCATCCAGCGGTGATCTTCGTCGGGCGAGTAGGTGCCCTGCTGATGCAGCGTCAGGCCGGTGCCGGTGTCGCGCAGCTCGTACCAGCGCACCGCCGTGCGCGACGAAAACGTCACCGCGTGGTTGACGACGAGCGCCGCGTGCGTCGGGAACCGGCGATAGGCGAGCCGGTACATCAGTCGATCGCCGAGCGTGTCGAGCCGCTGGCTCGTGCCCGGCTGCGGCACGCAGGTGCCGCCGGTGCCGTTACACGAGATCGTGAACGGGGCCACCGGCACGTTCGACTGCTGCACGAACGTGCTGTTGGCTGGTGTGGCCCAGTCGACGTGGAACTTGAACCACTGGAGCGCGCCGGTGGTGAAACGGAGCACGTAGTTGGGCGTGCCGGCAGGCGGCGGCGTGGTGCCGTCGAGGTCCGACGGCAGCAGGCTGCCCGATCCGATCTGCGCGCAGATCTGCAGCGGCGCCGGCTGTCCGGCGAGCATCGTCGCGCGGTCGTAGGCGCAGACGCGGCCGCCGGTGAAGAACGAGCCGTTGCGGAACATGTTGAACGAGATGTAGTACGCGTCCGGCCAGACGCCGAGCTTCGGATAGTCCGGGAAGTCGTTGTACTCGAACGCGTAGCGCGCCCACGTCCCGAGCGCGTCGTCGGTGGACGACACCGCGACGCACTGCAGGTAGGGCAGCGTGTCTACGGAGAACTGGGTCATGACCCAGCGCTGCGCCAGCTTGTCGAACTGCACGATCGGATCGCCGTCGTTGTTCGCCTGGCAGCCGCCGCCGAATCCGGTCCACAAGGTGTTGCCGGCTGCCGGACCGTAGAGCAGCGTGCCGCTTGCCTTGTCGAACACCGCAAATGACGTGTTCACCCACTGCACGTATTGCGTGGTGCCGACCGCGCCGTTGATGTCTGGCGGCGCCGACGTGACGTTGAAGCCGGCGAACCCCTGGCCGATGCCGTCGAAGTTGTGCTCGGCCGCGGCGAGCAGGCCGGCCACCGCGATCGACTGCACCGCGGTGTCGGCGCCGGCGCCCTGCGGCGGCACGGGCACCGGACCGACCGGAATCTCGCGGCGGAAACCGCGCTCGGCCTGCGGCGCGATTTCCCGCAGGGGCCGCGACACGTCGCTGTGTACCGCGGCCGCGCGGATCAGACCGGGCGGCGTCTGCGGCGGTTCCTGTTGCGCGCCGGCGCCGCTCGAATCCGCGACGACCGGCATCGCGGAGAGCGACAGGAACAGGACCGACGACAGCGACACGGCGGCGAGCAGGAGGTTTCGGCGCATACGATCCTCTATCGGTGTGAAGGCCGGCTGGGACGAATGCAGGGACGCAGGGGACAGCCGGCCGCTGGGAGTGTACTAGCGGTGGTCGTTGCCCGCAACCGACAGATTTGTCAGGACTTGGAGCCGCGGCCCGGTCGCAGAACTGCACGCAGATCGACCGGTTTTCCTTCGCGCAGCCGGGCCCAGAGGTCGCCGACCTCGGCGAACCGGGCCGGCGCCGTACGGATGGTGAAGTCGCGAGGGTCGAGGCCCTCGTCAACCTCGTTCCACGTGAGCGGCGTCGAGACACCGGCGTAATCGCTGGCCCGCGCCGAATACGCGGTCGCGAGCGTCTTGCCGAGGATGTTCTGCAGGTAGTCGACGTAGACCGTCCCGCGCGGCCGGCGCCGGACCATGCGCTCGATCGTCGCGGTCCTCGGATGCGCCGTCGCCACGATCGTCGCGATCATCTGACACAGAAGCTGTCCGGTCTCGTAGGTCGTCTTCGGCGGCAACGGAATATAGATGTGCAGACCGCGCGATCCCGAAGTCTTCGGCACGCCGGGAATGCCGTAACGGTTCAGCTCGTCGTGAACCCAGCGCGCGACGTCGAGCACCTTGTCGAAGCCTGCGCCCTCGCCGGGATCGAGATCGATCGCGGTGTAGTCCTGATGCAGCGGATCGGCCACGCGCGAGAACCACGGGTCCTGTGAAATCGCGGCGAGCTGCGTCATGTAGAGCAGGGTCGTAAGCGATCCGCCGATCAGCCGGTCGCGCTCGCCCTCGGCTTCATCGATCGGCTCCACGTCGTCGGGCAGCCGTTCACGCCGCACGCCGGGCGGCGGCGTCTCCGGGTGCTTCTGCTGGTAGAACGCCGGCTTGTCGATGCCGTTGGGAAACCGCTTCATCACCAGCGGCCGATCGTCGACCGCGGGCAGCAGGTACGGCGAGACCTCGACGTAGTAGCGCAGCAGGTCGCCCTTGGTGATCTTGAGCGCGGGCCAGAACACCTTCGCGAGGTTGGTCACGCGCAGCGTGTCGCCGTTGGGCAGCTCGAGCTCGCCGTCCTTTCGCGCCGCCTCGAGCGTCGACAGCCGCTCGATCAGGCCGCCCAGGACCGCATCGTCTTTCGCGCGCCGGGGCGATCGACGGGAGGGCGCCGAGGGGGCCTTGACCGTGACCCGCTCGGCCCGCGCCGCTGCGCTCGCACGGCGCCAGGGTTTCTGCGGGGTTTCGATGGCCGGCGTCTCGGCGCGCTTCGCCCGCTCCCGTCGGACGTCTTTGGCGGCCTTGTCCGTGCGCGTGCCCAAGTACACAGGGTGTCGCAGATACCCGTCGCTCGTCCATTCGGTGAACCGCACGGCGACGACGAGCGTGGGCGCGACCCAGTGCGATCTGGCGAAGAGTTTCGGGACGGCTTTGAAAGGGCAGATCGAGGTCGCGCGTTCCTCCAGCAGCATCGCGACGCGGTCGAGCTCCGCCTGATCGAAGCCGGTGCCGACGCTGCCGGCGCAGATCAAATCGCCGGCCTCGTAGTAGCCGAGGACGAGGGCTCCGAAGTGCTGGCGGCTCTGCCGCGGATCGGTCCAGCCGCCGACGACCAGCTCCTGCTGATTGGTGATCTTCAGCTTGCGCCAGGCGGGAGTGCGGCGGCCGGTGTGGTACGGCGACTGCCCGTCCTTGACGATCAACCCCTCCCAGCGCTCCTGCTCCGCACGCTCGAGCATCGCGCGGCCGTCGTCCAGCTGCACCTCGCTCAGCCAGATCCAGTCGGCGATCTTTCCGCGCGGCGCAATGACCTTCTGCAGGTGCAGCCGGCGCGCCGCGAGCGGCAGACCGCGCAGATCCTCCTCGCCGTCGCGGAGGATGTCGAACACGACGAGCACGCACGGCTGCACGGCTTCGGCGCGCTCGATCTCTGCGGCCTGCGTCAGCTGGATCCGGCCCTGGATCGATCCGAATCCGAGCGGGCGCCGGCGGCGGTCGATGGCGACGATCTCGGCGTCGAGCACGACCGGCCCGGCGAGCGATGCCGAGAGCGCCGCGATCGACCGCACGATCACCGGGAACTGCTTCGTCTTGTCGATGCCGTTGCGTGAGTAGAGTGCGACGTGCGGCTCCGCGCCTCGGCCCGCCGCCGGCCGGACGTCGACGATGGCGCGGATGCCGTCGTACTTGGGCTCATAGACGTAGCCGCGCCGCGTGAGGGGCGGATCGTCGAGCGACGCGAGCATGGGACGGAGCTTGGCCGGGTCATCGCGCCATGGGGGCACCGGGTTCTTATATCAGGCTGCAGGCTGCGGGCTGCAGGCGGCGGGCTGCGGGCTGCGGGGTTGCAGGCTGCAGGCTGCGGGCCTAGGGTTCCCTTAGCTGCCGCCCGCCACCGGCAGCCTGCAATGTGCCATCCTGTAGACCGATACCTCCCCCGGAGAACCCATGGCTGCGCGACCGACCTGGAAGGGCTACCTGAAGATCAGCCTCGTCAACATTCCCGTCCGCGTGTTTCCGGCGACCGACGCCGCCGCGACGATCAGTTTCAACCAGCTGCACCGCGAATGCCGCACCCGCATCCAGCAGAAGCGCTGGTGTCCGACCTGCGAGCAGGAAGTGCCCAACACCGACATCGTCAAAGGCTACGAGTTCGAGAAGGGCAAGTACGTCGTCATGGACGAGGAGGACCTGGCGAAGGTGCGGCCGGAGTCGACCCGCGTCATCAACGTCGTCCAGTTCACCGAAGCGAAGACGATCGATCCGATCTACGTCGAAAAGCCGTACTACCTCGCCCCCGACGGCCAGGTGGCGGCCGAGGCGTTCGCGGTGATGCGCGAGGGCATGGCGGGGAAGGCCGCCGTCGGCAAGGTCGCGCTGTATGGCCGCGAGTACCTGGTCGCGATTCAGCCGCGCGAGAACGGGCTGGTGATGTACACGCTGCGGCACGCCGAGGAAGTGCGATCGATGAACGCCATCGACGAGCTCAAGACCGTGCCGGCGAAGATCAAGCCCGACGAGGTCAAGCTCGCGCGCCAGGTGATCGGCAACTTCGAGACCGGCGGGGACCTCACCGAGTACAAGGACGAGTACCAGCAGGAGCTGCGCAAGATCATCGACGCCAAGGTCGCCGGCGAGGAGATCGTCGCGCCGGAGGTCGAGGAAGCGCCGAAGGTCGTCAACCTCATGGAGGCGCTGCGCCAGAGTCTCGAGCGCGTCTCAGGCGAGAAGAAGCGCACCGCGAAGATCGAGGAGGCCAAGGAAGACGCGGCGGCGCGTCCGAAGAAGCGGGCGAGAGGGTAGGCTAGCCCCCGCTTTGCTGCATCGCGATGCGCCACTCGTTGAGGCTGCGGAACAGATCCTCGTCCGACGGAATCGGTAGCGGCGACGCGGGCCGCGCTCGGGACTCCGGGCGCGGCGGCGATGCCGGCGGCGACGTGCCCTCTCTGAACAACGTGCCGGCGTAGTAGCCGTAGGCGAAGACGGCCGCGGCCGCGAGCAACGCGAGCACGACGATCAGCGCCCAGCGCCGGCCTCGGCGCGCAGGCACCTGCACCGCAAACGCATCGGAGACCTCGGCTGGCGTCGACGTGTCGGATCGCAGGCTCGACGCAAGATCGGCGAACGGCGATCCCAACGGCACGGGCTCGGGTTCCGCGGCAGCCAGTGCAGCGGCGACTGGCGGCGGTGCTGGCGCGGACTCAGCGGACGGCGGAATCGCGAACGGCGACCACTCCACCGGCCCAGGCGGCGCGGCCGGCGGCGGCGCCGGTGCTGGCACGGTCGCCGCAAACGGCGACGTCGTCGCCACCTGTGCGAATGGCGAGGCGGGCGCGGGCGCGGCGGACGCCGCGACTGGCGCGAACGGCGACTGTGGCTCCGCCGGAATCGAAGGCGGCGGGGCAGGCGCCGCCGGCATTGGCTGCGGCGGCGGCGTGTCGGCGGACGCTGCAACCGCGGCAAACGGATTCGGCGCCGGCAGCGCCGGCTCGGCGGTCTCGGCCGGCGGTGCGGTCGACGTCGCCGGGGCCGAGTGCGAGATCGCCGGCGGCATCGACAGCGCGCCCGGCGGCGGGACCGGCGTGCTCGTCGCACGCTGCACCCCGGCAAGCGATCTCGCCGCGCGCTTCACCATCGCTCCGGTGATGACCGAGGCGTTCTCGGCGCGTCCCTCCTGGAGCCCGCGATCGGAGAGCAGATTCACCCGCCGCGGCAACCCGCGCGAGAACTCCGCGATCAACTGCACCGCGTCGTCGTCGAATCGAATCGTCTCGGCCCCGCCGGCGACGGCCAGGCGGTGATCGATGTACGGCCGCACTTCCTCGGCGAGGAGCGGCCCGAGGTGCACGCGTCGGGTGATGCGCTCGTTGAGCGCGTACATGTTGTCTTTCTTGAGCGTCTCGAGCAGCTTGGGCTGACCGCCGAAGATGACCTGAATCAGGTGCTGTCCGTTGCGCTCGAGCGCCGTCAGCAGGCGGACTTGATCGAGCGCCGCCGGCGCCAGGCTCTGCGCCTCGTCGACGATGACGACGGCGCGGGACTGGACGGATCGAATCGAGAGCAGAAACCCTTCGAGCGCTTCGAGCAGCTGCGAAGGCTCGGCGCGCGCGAGCGCGCCCTGTCGCAGGTCCTCGCGCGAGATCAGTCCGAAATCGCGCAGGATCAGCTTCAGCACCTCGCCGCCCGACATGTACGGGTTGAGGATGAGCGCCGAGAAGGTGCGGTCGCCGAGCGCGCCGATGACCGCGCGGCTCAGCGTGGTCTTGCCCGTGCCGGCCTCGCCGGTGAGCAGCAGCAGCGGCTCGCCGCGCTGCAGACCGGTGATCAGCTCCTGATACGCCCGCTGATGCGAGGCGCTGAGATAGAGGAATCGGGGATCGGTGGAGATCGCGAACGGCTGTTCGCGGAGGCCGTAGAACACCTCGTAGATCGGATCGCTGTGGCTCCGCATCGAGCCGGGAGGCTGCACGGACCGATTATACGGGCTGTCTGCTATAACCAGACCCGGTGCCCACGCAACTCCGCAAGCCGCGGTGGTCGTTCCTGGCGCTGAACGCCGTCGTCTGGATCGCGATGGTGATCATCCTCGTCGTCGTGCCCGACTGGCTCGAGAGCTGGTTCCCGCTCGAAGTCGCGCGGGTGATTGGCTGGGCGGTGGCGTGCGCACTCTGGGTCGTCGCCGTCGAGCGCCACTGGCAGCGGCGCGTCGGCGCGTTCGCGCGGTTCTTCCTGCAGCTGCTGTTGTGGGTGTCGGCGGCGCTCGTCGCGATCTGGGTCAGCGATCAGTTCCGCATCGAGCTCTGAGGACGCACCGAATCACCCGATGCGGCTCGCGGACCCGCGGCCGCCTTTCAGGAGCGCCTTGCGCAGCTCGGCCTTGACGATCTCGAGCGCCCGGCCTTCCTGATCGCGGATGAACTTCGAGCCGCTGCCGACGACGTGCACGTTGCGGCGGGTGCGCTCGCCGCCGACTTCGAGCGTCGCGCTGACGCCGAATGCGGTCTGCCAGCCGCGCAGCACGTGATTCCATTTCAGGCACAGCAGGTACTCGTTGCCTTCAAGCCATCGCGGCGCGCCTTCGAGAGGACTGCGGACATAGCCGCCGGCCTTGTAGTTGCCGCTTTCCATCACGAAGACATTGATGGTCGAGGGATTCGGATCCGGCCCGGACCATGGCTTGAAAATGTCGAGCACGTCGCACTCGTACACCGTCGCGGGCGTCGCCGCGGGACCGCTCGCCCGCACTCGAGCCATCACCTTCACATGCGCGATCAGATCAGCGCGCAGCGCTATCTCTTCCCAACTGTTCGGCATCGCGCTGAGAAACGATCCCTCTGTGAGACGAACGTCCGATTGACGATCAGGCGGTCCGGCGCCCCGCCATCAGCAGCCCGGCGCCCGCGACCACGCACAGCGCGCCCGCGATGGGCGGAATTGGAAGCGCCTTGCGCTCCTCGCGGTTGACCTGCAGCGGACCGAGATCGACGACCTTCTCCGACTGGGTCCAGCGAATGCCGCCCCAGAGCAGTCCGACCAATCCGATCGCGATGAGCACCATGCCGAAGGCTTTCATTGCTGTGATCCTCCGTGCGTTTCCAGCCGCTCTTCAAGAAAGCAAGATGCAGGCCACGCGTGCGTCCAATCGTGTCTGCCGCGAGTGCATCGCGCCGCGTGCGCCGCGCCGGCGCACCGTGGCGAATTGCCATAGTGGCCTTTCCCGAGCAGCATGAATTGCGCGATCGCCGCATCACACGTTGGTGGGCGCACTTGCATGTAGACAGTTGTCTGTTTATAGTCGTGGGCGATGAAGACGGATGTGCCGCCCGCCGAAATGGACGTGCTCGGCTGCGTCTATCGCCGCGGCGAAGCCACCGCGCGAGAGATTCGCCTGGATCTGTCTGCCGATCGTCCGATGGCGCACGGTTCGGTGCTGACCTTGCTGAAGCGTCTCGAGGCGCGCGGGCTGGTCGTGCGGCGCAAGGCCGACGTCGGCAAGGCCTTCGTCTACCTGCCGACCCGCAAGCAGGCCTCGGCCGTCCGTCCCCTGCTGAAGCGGGTCGTCAACCGCGTGTTCGGCGGCGACGCGGTCGCGCTCGTGGCGTCGCTCTTCGAAACGCGGCCGCCGACGCCCTCGGAGCTGGCCGAGATCGAGGCGCTCGTGCGCGATCAGCGCCGGAAGGATCGTCGGTGAGCAGTCTCGTCTCGAGTTGGATCTTGCAGAGCAGCGCGATTGCGCTGGTCGCGCTCGCCGTCGCCTCGGTGCTCGGCCGGCGCGGCGCCGGCGTCCGCGAAGCAATGCTGACCGTCGCGGCGTTGAAGTTCCTGGTGCCGCCAATCGCGTTGTCGTTCCCGGCGATCCTGCCGTCGCCGGCGTTCGACGATGTCGCGGTCGCGGCCGCGTCCATCGATCGGACGGTCGTCGACGTCGTGATGCTCGTCCATGCCGCCGGTGTGCTCGTCGTGCTGTGCATGCTGGTCGCGTCCGTCCGGCAGCTTCGACGCCTCGTTGCGGCGGCGCGCCCGGCCGACGAAGCGACGCGAGTCCGCGCAGGCCGCCTTGCCGATCGCCTCGGGCTTCGCCGTCCGGTGTCCATCCTGATCTCGGACGCGGCCATCGCCCCCTTCGCGGCCGGCATCGTTCATCCGGTCATTGTCATTCCCGGCGTGCTGCAGGCGTCGCTGACCGACGCCGAGATCGACGCGGTGCTCGTCCACGAGCTCGCGCACCACGCGCGCGGGCACGTCGCGATCAGCTGGATCCGCGCGCTCCTCTGCGCGGCCTGGTGGTGGAATCCGCTCGCCTGGCGGACGTCGTCAGCGCTCCGCCGCGTCCAGGAAGACGTCTGCGACGACGCCGTCGTCCGCTGGAGCGGGCTCGACGTCGATCGCTATTGCGATGCGCTGGTGCGCGCGGCGAGATTGGCGGCATCGCCCGCGATCGTGCCGGCCCTGGCCGAGCGCGCGCATCCGCTGGCGCGTCGGCTGCGACGTCTGATCGACGGCGCCAACGCGCCGGCGCCGCGATGGCAGGTGTGGACAATGGCTGTGGTGCTGGCGATGTTCGTCCTGCCGGCACGAGCGCCGAGGCCGGTCAATCCTGCGGGCCCCGCGGCCGCGATCGTGTATCGCGACGTCTACGACGCGATCGTCAAAGGCGGCGCGCCCGAAGCGGTTGCCGCCCGAATCGCCGGCCGGGTCGCCTCGCAAAGCGCCGCCCGGCCGTCGAACGCTCGTCCCTTCAAACGATAGGAGCGTCAGATGCTGCGTGCGTGTTTCGGCTTGCTGTCTTCCTTAAATAGACAAATGTCTATTTGTGTCGCGCTGGCCTTCTGCCTGCTGCCGGCGGCGTGCGGATCGGCGGCGGGCGCGCCGTACACGACCGAGCGTGTGACCTGGACGAACGGCGACGTTCGCCTCGCCGGGACGCTGTATCTGCCGGAGTCGGGCGCGAAGGTGCCGGCCGCGATCCTGCTCCATGGTTCCGGACAGATGGGCCGGCTGACGAACGCCGGCAATCGCGTCCTTTACAACCATGCGGAGTGGCTGGCGTCGCACGGCGTCGCGGTGCTCTTCTACGACAAGCGCGGCGTCGGCGAATCGACGGGTGAGTTCCGACAGGCGGGATTCGATGTCCTTGCCGGCGACGCCGGTGGCGGTCTGGCGCTGCTGCGCGCGCATCCGCGGATCGATCCGGCTCGCATCGGCACGGTCGGCGTGAGTCAGGGCGCGTGGATCGCCACCCAGCTCGTCGAGCGCGGCGAGGCCCTGGCGTTTCACGTCTTGGTCTCCGGCGGCGCGCCGGTGACGCCGGCCGAGCAGGAAGTCTTCGTGCAGGCGAACCAGCTGCGCCGCGCCGGCCTTGCCGATGCCGACGTCGCCGACGCGCTCGCGACGTTGCAGATCGCCTTCGCCGCCTACCGCGCCGATACCGACGCCGCCTGGCAGGCGCTCGACGCCAGCCGCGCGAAGCTCAGCCAGCGGCCGTGGTGGGCGAAGACGCCGCTGCCGGTCGCGGCGCGCACGGACGGCTGGTGGCGCTGGTACCGATCGTTCATGGACTACGACCCGCGGCCGACGCTGGCGAAGACCGCGGCGCCGATCTTCGCCGCCTACGGCGATGCCGACCCGCTCTTCGACATCGCGAAGATGCGCGGCGAATGGGACACGCTGCGCGCTGCCGGCGTGGACGTCACGCTGCGGGTGTATCCCGGCGTCGGCCACGGCCTGCGGAAGGG
>DASTCC010000456.1:0-5296 GCA_035711465.1 Vicinamibacterales bacterium | reverse complement strand
GTTGTAGACCTGAAACATCGCCAGGCCACCGGGCTTGAGGACGCGAAGCGTCTCGGCGACGACGCCGGCGTCGCTGGCGGCGTACTGGATCACCCCGTGCGCGTAGACGAAATCGAAGGACGCGTCGGGCAGGGGCATCCGCTCGCCGTCGGCGACGATCACCCCGGCCGTGAGGCCCTGCTGCGCGAGATTGGCGGCCGTCAGCGCTGCGGCCGATGGCGCGGCATCCATGCCGACGACGCGGGCGCCGCCGCGGGCGAAGCGGACGACCTCAACCCCGGCGCCGCATCCGACGTCTAATACGCGACGTTCGCGCCAGCCGGCGAAGTCGACCAGCTGAAGCAGGTGATGCAGCTTCTCGAAATGATAAGCGTCGAGATCGGCAAAGAAGCCCGGCGAGCCGGCTGGATGCGTGGAGATCTCGAGGTCGTGGATATGGGTGTGCCAGTACGCGCGGACGTCCGCGCTGGTCGGATCAGCCATCGGGCGAATACTATAGGCGGTTCCAGACCGTGACTCGCGACTTTGCTGCCCTGACCAAAGACCGCTTCGATCTGCTGGTCGTCGGCGGCGGGGTCCACGGCCTCTTTGCCGCCTACGACGCGGCGCTCCGCGGTCTCAAGGTCGCGCTCGTGGATCGCGGCGACTTTGGCGGCGGACTCTCCTTCAATCACCAACGCACGATTCACGGCGGCCTGCGCGCGCTCGAACAGGGCAACGTCGCGAAGGCCCGGCGCCAGGTTCACGAGCGGCGGACGTGGGCGCTCATCGCGCCGCACCTGCTGCGGCCGCTGCCCTTTCTCGTCGGCACCTATCGCTTCAGCAAGCGCTCGAGGACGGTCGTGCGTGTCGGCTTCAAGGCCTACGACCTGGTCGGCCGCGGCCGCAATCACGGCGTCTCGCCGGAGCTGCACCTGCCGAAGACCAAGCTGGAATCGGCGGCCGCGACCAAGCGGCTGTTCCCCGGCATCTCCGAGTCGGGTCTCTCCGGCGGCGCCGTCTGGTACGACTACCAGACCATCCATCCGGAACGGATCATGTGGTCGCTGGCGGTGGCGGCGATCGGCGCCGGGGCCACGCTCGTCAACTACGCCGAGGTCCGGGCGCCGCTGCGAAGCGGCGCGAAGATCGAGGGCGCGCGCGTCAAGGACGGCATCGGCGGCGCCGAGGCGGACGTCACCGCGGCGGTCACGCTGCTTGCCGCCGGCTGTCATCTCGGGACGCTGATGAAGACGTTCGAGGTCCGCGGCGCGCCGGCGCTTCTGCGGGCGATGAACCTGCTGCTCGATCGCCCGGCGCGCGACATTGCCGTCGCCGCACCGTCACCGGGCGGACGGATGCTGACGATCGTGCCCTGGCGCGGCTTTCAGCTGGCCGGCACGCACCAGTCGACGACCTTCGTCGAGGCCGGCGAACAGCAGCCGCCGCTCGAATCCATCGAAGCGTTTCTGTCCGACCTCGACGCGACGTTTCCCAGACTCCGCGCGACGCCGGCCGACGTCCGCTTCGTGCATCACGGGCTGACGCCCGCGGTGATGAGAAAAGGACGCGCAGAGCTCCTGTCCGAAGCCAAGGTCATTCGCCATTCGCGCGAGGGCACGAGGGGATTGGTCTCGCTCGTCGGCGTGAAGCTGACGACGGCGCGGCTGGCGGCGGCCCAGGCCGTCGACGCCGTCGCGTCGGAGCTCGGCCGGGCGTCGGGCCGGAGCCGGACCGGCGACCGGCCACTGCCCCATGCCGGCATCGCCGACGTCGAAGGGCGCCTGCTGGAGACACTGCGTGACCTCGGCGCGTCGCTCGATCGCGACGTGATCGCGCATCTGACCGGGTGGTACGGCACCGAAGCGTCACCGCTGGCGGAGTTCGCCGCCGCCGGCGGCGGCTTCGGCCGGCTGACGCCGTCGCTGCCGATCCTGGAGGCCGAATTCGCCTACGCGGCGATGCACGGCGGCGCCGTCCACCTCGCGGACGCCGTGCTGCGGCGGACGCCGCTCGGCTCGGCGGGCCATCCCGGCCGGCCGCCGCTCGAGAAAGCTGCCGACGTGATGGCCGAGGTCCTGGACTGGTCTCCCGAACGCAAGGCCGAGGAACTCGCGGCGGTCGAGCGCGTCTACCCGGCCGCGCCGCCGGCTACCGTACGTCGAATGCCCTGAACACCCAGGTCGCGCCGGTCGAGAACCCCCAGGCCGGGTCGCGCTCGGTGATGCCGATGATGAAGGCGCCGTCGACACGCACGGGGCCTCTGGTGAACCGCGTGCCGAACCGCACCGACGACAAGCTGTCCGTCCCGACCGGCGGCTCGCCCGACCGCGTGTTCACGCGGCCGTTGATCTCGCCGACGAGCTCGACACCTTGCGCGACCGCCCGCGCCACCGACGCGCCGTAGTTGAGCACGTCGTTCTGCCGATCGCCGCGGACGGGATCGGCGAGTATGCCGAAGCCGAAGTTGCCGGCGATGCGCACCGACTGCACCGTCTTCGCGATCGCCAGACCGAAGTTGAAGTCGGTGGTATCCGTGCCGAGGCCGCTCTCGTTGCTGGCGTTGGGCAGCCGGGTCGAGAAGCGGAGCGCCATCGCCGGCCGATTCGGCGTCTCCGACAGGAATCGCACCTTGGCGCCGATGGTGAAGTCCTCGAAGTCGCTGGTGCTGTCGCCGGTGATGTCGAGCATCGGCGCCAGCGGCGCGGTCGGATCGAATTCCTCGATCTTGAGCCGGTTGCGGACGCCGCCGTCGATCTGGATCTCGGCAATCGAGCTGACGCCGAAGCTGAAGCCGAACGTGCCGATGCGCCAGAGGTTGCCCATCAACCCGGACACCGGATAGACCGCGTTGTCGAGGTAATCGAGGCCGGCCTCGATCAGGATGTGGCCGGCGGGCACCGTCTCGGGATCTTCGGTCACCAGCGGCCGCGACTGCGCGTGCGCCGTCGTCCAGCCGAGCAGCGCCGCCATCAGGCTCGAGCAAACGATTCGCGTCATCACCAGACTCGTCTCCTTGCCGGTCAGAAGGTGCGCCGGCTGTCGAGCAGGAGCGTCACCGGCCCGTCGTTGACGAGCGCCACGCTCATGCTGGCCTGAAAGACTCCCGTTTCGACGGGCACGCCCGTCGTCCTGAACCGCGCGATCAACTGGCCGTAGAGCGCGCGGGCTTCTTCGGGAGGGGCGGCGGCGTCGAACGCGGGCCGGCGGCCCTTTCGCGCATCGCCGAGCAGCGTGAACTGTGAGACGACGAGCAGCGCGCCGGCGACGTCGGCGACCGATCGATTCATACGGCCTTCGTCGTCGGCGAAGATCCGCAGGCCCACTACCTTCGACGCCGTGTAGTCGAGATCGGCTGGGCCGTCGCCGCGCGCGATGCCGACGAGCACGACCAGACCGCGGTCGATACGGCCGGTGACCGCACCGTCGACGGTGACGCTCGCGGAGGCGACGCGCTGGACGACGGAGATCAAAACGGTCCCGGGTCCCGCGTCCGTAGATCTGCCAGCGCGACGAACGAGGCGGGGCCCGCCTCGACGCTTTCGGCGATGGGCTGCAGCCGCGTGTCGAGCAGATGGCTCGGGGCGACGTTGGAGAGGGCCTTGATCATCGACTGCTTGATGTCGGGGTGCTCGACTTCCAGCTCCGCGATCAGCCGCTTGATGCGCTGCCGCTTGAGGCTGAGATCGCCGCAGGCCGGGCAGCAGCAGCCGATCACCGGCAAGCCGACTTCCTGCGTGTAGCCGCGCGCTTCGGCTTCGGTGACGTGGACCAGCGGGCGGATGACGATGTGCCGTTTGTTGTCCGACACGAGGCGCGCGGGCATCGCCTTGAGCGCGCCCTGAAAGAACAGATTCAGGAGCACGGTCTCGACGAAGTCGTCGAGGTGGTGGCCGAGCGCGATCTTGGTCGCGCCCACCTTCGTCGCCAGGCGGTAGAGCACGCCGCGGCGCAAGCGGGCGCAGAGCGAGCACGGCGTGTCGCCTTCGTCGAGGATGTCGTCCATCACCGCGCCGATGGTGGTGTGCTCGACGTGCACTTCCCATCCGCGCGCCGCGCAGGCGTCGGTCACCAGATCGTGGCGGAAGTTCGTGTAGCCCGAGTTGACGTTGACGGCGACGAGCGAGAAGTCGATCGGCGCCCGCTGTCGCAGGACGTCGAGGATCTGCATCAACGCCCAGCTGTCCTTGCCGCCCGACAGCCCGACCATGACGCGGTCGCCGTCTTCGATCAGATTGAAGTCGACGATCGCGCGCGTGACTCGCTTCGCGAGACGGGATTCGAGGGGACTGCGATAGGACATTGGTCGGTGCTGGGTGCTAAGTGCTGGGTGCTAGGTGCTGGGTGCTAGGTGTTGGGTGCTAAGTGCTCGGTGCTAAGTGCTGGGTGCGAGCCGTCACGCTTTCAGCACCCAGCACCTCGCACCCAGCACCCAGCACCGAGCACCTTTGGTAGCATACCGCGGCGATCAGACCACGACCAGCCGGGCAATCGTGTTGGGCCACGTCAGAGGCGCGGCGATGCGCGCCGCTTCTCCACCGAGCCGCTCGGCCAACGCCTTGTCGGCGGCGAGCCGCGCCATCGCGACCGCCAGCGCCGCCGGCTCCGGGGCGGTCACGAAGCCCGTGCGATCGTCGCTCACGAACTCGAGCGGCCCGCCGCTGTCCGCGCAGGTGATCACCGCCTTGCGGCTCGCGAAGGCTTCGGCCGTGACGAAGCCATAGTCCTCGCGCCGCGGCACGAAGAGCACGGCGCGGCAGCGCGCGTAGTGCTCGACCAGCGCGTCCTCGCTGAGGCGGCCGGCGAAGCGCACGCGATCGCCGAGGCGCAGTTCGGCCGCCAGCCGTTCGAGCGCATCACGTTCCGGGCCTTCGCCGCCGATCACACACCGCACCGCGGCGGCGGCCGGCTCGCCCATCGCGCGCAGCACGAGATCGGCACGCTTGAGCGGGACCAGACGAGACGCGAAGAACAGGTAGTCGCCGTACTCGTCGCACCGGTACGGACGCGGCGGAGCCGGCGGGTGCAGCACCTCCGACTCGACGCCGTTCCACGCCTCGAGCCGCTGCTGCACCTCCGCCGACTGGGCGAAGAGCTTGTAGACGTTGTGCCGCAGAAAGTGACGATCGGCCGCATGGATCAACGCGCGGCGGACGCGCTCCTTCACCCGGCCCTGCGGCGACAGCCGCGCGCGGAACTCGTCCCACAGATCGTAGTACTCGCGCATCGTGTGATTGAGCCAGCAGACCTGACGCGGATGGCGCACCGCGTAGCTCGGAAAGCGCAGCGTGATCACCTGATCGACCTTGACGCCGTC
>DASTCC010000455.1:0-16173 GCA_035711465.1 Vicinamibacterales bacterium | reverse complement strand
GTCGAGCAGGCCAGAAACAGGACGAGGCCAGACGCGCCGACGAGCAGCACCGTGACCCGCGCGAAGCGCGACGCGGCGTCCGGATCGGCACTCACGATGGTGGTGCGGCCCAGGCCGCCGATGAAGGCGAAGATCGCGGTGTTGCCGCCGACGCCTGCGGCGATGGTGAGGATCAGTATCGCGGCGACGCCTGGGGTACGGGCGAAGCTGCGGGCCGCATAGCGCAAGTCGATTGCGAAGCGCACCGCCTGCTGCCGCTGCAAGAGATGCGCCACACCGCGCCGGCAAGTGGCGCCGCTTTCGCGGTCATCCGTCGGTCATGGGTCGCAGCCTGGCAACGGGCAAGTCCCGGATTTCGATCGGCACGGCCCGATGATAAGGTGCGGATCGGGCAACCAGGGAGGCAACCATGTTCGGCGTCCTCGGATGGATCATCTTCGGCCTCGTTGTCGGCGTCATCGCCAAACTGATGATGCCGGGGCGCGATCCCGGCGGCTTCATCGTCACCATCCTTCTCGGCATCGCCGGCGCCGTGGTCGGCGGGTTCGTCGGGCGCATGCTCGGCCTTTACCAGCCCGGAGAGCCGGCCGGTTTCATCATGGCGACGATCGGCGCGATCCTGCTGCTCTTCCTCTATCGCAAAATTGCCGTTCGCCCTTAGCGTCCGCGGCCCGGTGGCCGCCCGTCGCGGTCGATGACGCCGTCTTTCGACACGCTCTTCTGGATCGCCGCCGGCGCGATCGTCATCGGCGTCATCGTGATGGTCGTCGTGCGTGTCTACGCGTTCCGGATCGCGGGCGGCGTCGTGCGCGCGGCCGAGCGCGGCGTGGCCGCGACGATCGCGCCGGGACTTCGCGCCACGCAACGGCGCGACGCGGCGCGCGGACGCCGCGTGATCGACGCGGCGACCGAGCGCCGGTACATCGCGCAGATCGACACGCTCGCCCGGCTGATGGATCGCCTGGTGCCGCTGCCAGTCGTCGGCGGCGTCGGCCTCGATGCGGTCTTCGGCCTGTTCCCGGTGGCCGGCGACGTCGCCAGCATGCTCGTGTCGTCCGTCGTGATCGTCCGCGCCGCTCAACTGGGCGCGCCGCCCGAGCTGTTGAGCCGGCTGCTCGCCATGCAGGTCGTCGACGTCGCGCTCGGTGCGGTGCCGGGGCTGGGCGATCTGCTGGACATCGGCTACCAGGCGGATCGGCGAAGCGCGGCGCTCATCAAGGAGTGGCTCGGCTCGCGTTCGTGATGCGTGGGCCACGGGAAATCGCTCAGTTCTTGTCCTCTTCCTGGATCGTGAGCCAGGACGGTATTTCGAGACCGTGGTGGATCGCGAAGGCTCGGATGCCGAAGATCACGGCCGCCGACAACGGCCCGGCCAGGTCGAAGCCGGGCGCGTAGGAGCGGAGCAGGACGAAGAGCGCGCAACCGGCGAGGATCGGCGTCGCGTAGATCTCGCGCGTCATCAGCAGCGTCGGTCGGCCGGCGAGGACGTCGCGGATGAGACCGCCGCCGATGCCGGTGAGGATGCCCATGGCGACCGCGATGGGCCCGCTCATCTGCAGAGCGAGCACCTTCTGCGCCGCCGCGACGGCGAAGAGCGCCGCACCGAGGCCGTCGAGGTAGAGCAGCGCGCGGTAGGTGCTGCGGAAGAGCGCCCTGATCCAGAAGGCCGCCAGTGCGCCGGCGAGCCCGGCCCACACGTAGTTGAAGTCGTTCGTCCAGAACACCGGCACGCGGATGATCAGATCGCGCACCGTGCCGCCGCCGAGCGCGGTCACCACGCCGAGCACCATCGCGCCGAACATGTCGAGCCCGCGGCGGGTGATCACGAGCACGCCCGTGATGGCGAAGATGGCCGTGCCGGCTATCTCGAAGACGTAGAGCTGCGGCATCGACGCCGATGGTAACGCACCACGCCCCGGGCGCCGGGCCTGCTATCCTCGTCCGCGATTCCGATGCGCGCCGCCTGGCCGTTCCGTCTGTTCGTCGCCGCCGTCATCGTCGCGCTCACGATCCCGCGGCTCGCGCAGGTCGGCATGTTCGGCGACGGGCTGCTCTACGCGGTGGTGGCGCGCAACATGAGCATCGGCGTCGGCAGTCTGTGGTGGCCCGTGGTGACGCCGACGACGTGGTCGGGCTGGTTCGAGCATCCGCCGCTCGGCTACGGCCTCCAGGCGATCGCGTTCTGGACGTTCGGCGACGGCATCGCGATCGAGCGAATCTATTCGGTCGTGATGCTCGCGACGACGGCGCTCGTGATGATGGCGATCTGGCGGCTGGTGCGTGAGGCCGAGACCGACTGGACGCCGCTGCTGTTCTGGATGCTGCCGTCGACGGTCACCTGGGGCGCCATCAACAACATGCTCGAGAACACGCAGACCGTGTTCACGACGCTCGCGGTGTTCTTCGTGATCGTGGCGGTGCGCGCGTCCGGCGGGCGCGTCGTGATGCTGGCGCTGGTGGCCGGCGCGGTGACGCTCGCGGCGGTGCTGATCAAAGGACCGGTCGGCTTGTTTCCCATTGGCGCCGCCGTTCTCACGCCGCTGTTGCCGTCGCGGCCGCCGTTGCGATCGGCCGTGGTCATCGCGGCCACGATGTCTCTCGTGCTGATCGTTGCGGGCGCGATCCTCTGGAGCCTGCCGGCGCCGCACACGGCGCTTGCCGGCTATCTGGACACCCAGCTCGTGCCGGCGCTCCAGGGGCGCCGCGAAGTGAACGGCGATCCGCTGGCGACCGTGCGGCATCTCGGGCTCGGCGTGATGATGCGGATGGCGATCGTCGCCGCGTTCTTCTGGATCTTCGGCCGGCATCACCTGCGCGGATCGCTCTCGGCGACGCCGGCGTGGTTCTTTCTTCTGGTCGGCCTGGCCGGGTCGCTTCCGATCGCCGTCAGTCCGAAGCTCGCCGGGCACTACTTCCTGCCGTCGGTGCCGTTCTTCGCGCTTGGCTTCGCGGCGCTCGTCGCCGGGCCCGCGAACGCGCTGGTGGCTCGCGCGGGCACGCGCACGCGCTCCGGGCTGACGACGGCGGCCGTGGCGCTGCTCGGCGCCGCAATAATCGTCCCGATGACGCACGGCGCAATCGAGCCGCGCGATACCCGGCTCGTCGAGAGTCTTCGCGCGATCGCGCCGTCGATGCCGCGCGACGTCATCATCGGCACGTGCGAACACGAAGCCACCAACTGGCGCCTGCACGGGTACATCAGCCGGCTGTTTCGCGTCTCGCTCGATCCGGCGGGCGCTCCGCGCGCGGGCTGGATGCTGATCGGCGAGAGCGGCTGCACGGTGCCGCCGGTCTGTGCGGTGGCGGCCAGGGGCCAGGAACTGGCGCTGCTGCGATGTCAGTGAGGCGGATCATTTCGTATAGGATCGACGTCGTGTGGAGGTTTGCCGTATGTCCGTCGTGACGAAGATCGACTCCCTGGTGGCCGGCCGCCGGCTGCTCGACCATCCCTTCTATCAGGCCTGGTCGCACGGCCAGCTCACGCGCGAGGCGCTGCAGACCTACGCCGCTCAGTACTACCACTGGGTCGCCGCGTTCCCGACCTGGCTGAGCGCGACGCACTCGAACGCGACGTCGCTGGCGATGCGACAGGAGATCCTCGCCAACCTCGTCGACGAGGAGCAGGGCCCCGAGAATCATCCCGAGCTCTGGTTGCGCTTCTGTGACGCGCTCGGCCTCGATCGGCAGGCCGTGCTCGACGCCGAGCTCCTGCCGGAGACGCGAAGCGCCATCGCGCGGATGCGCGAGGTCTGCCGCAGCGAGCCGGCGGTGGCCGGTGTCGCCGCGCTCTACGCCTACGAATCGCAGCAGCCCGAAGTGATGAAGACCAAGCGCGAAGGCCTGCGGGATCTCTACGGCGTCACCGCCGGCCACGACTACTTCACCGTCCACGAAGCGCTCGACGTCGAGCACAGTGCCGGCGAACGCGACCTGATCGAGACGCATGCCGGCGGACACGAGGCCGCGATCCTCGCCGCAGCTGCCGCGGCGCTCGAGGCGAGCAATCAGGTGCTCGACGGCGTCGAGCGCGTCCGTACGGCCTGACCATCCTTCTGTGACCCGCGGCGCGCCCACCTTGGGCCGCCGCGGTGCCACTTCTGCAACGCCTGCACCTCGTCGCCACCGCGTCGATTCGCGCGACGTTGGCACCTGCCTTGCTGCGTTGGATCGTGCTCCCATGGAGCTCGACTCATGCAGCGCAACGTCTCTGGCTTCGAGCGTGTCGCGTCGGCCGTCGCCGGCGCGCTCGTGCTCTCGCAAGTGTTTCGCGGCCGGGCGCCGCGCGGCGCCGGGTTCGTGACCGGCACGGCGCTGGTCGCGCGCGGGCTGGGCGGCTACTGCCCGATCAACGCCGCGATCGGACGGCATCCGCGGCGCGACGATACGCGGACCGCGCTCGGCGGCCACCGCGGCCTCAAGCTCGTCGCCTCGACGATCATCGCGCGGCCGATCGACGAGGTCTTCGAGTATTGGCGCGACCTGCGCAACCTGCCGACGTTCATGACCCACCTCGAGCGTGTCGACGAGATCGACGCGCGCCGATCGCATTGGGTGGCGCGCGGCCCCGCTGACATGCCGGTCGAGTGGGACGCCGAAATCATCAACGAGGTGCCGCCCGAGCTCATCGGCTGGCGCTCGCTGCCCGGGTCCGACGTCGCCACGGCCGGCTCGGTTCGCTTCCGCGCAGTGCCGATGGGCACGGAGGTGCGCGTGCTGTTGCAGTACGACCCGCCGGGAGGGAAGGCCGGCGCCGCGGTCGGTTGGCTCTTCGGCTTGTCGCCGTCGGCCACGCTCCGCGCCGATCTCCGGCGCCTGAAGGATCTTCTCGAAGGCGCGTCGCGGGCATCGTTCGGCGAGGGCCTCGAAGCCCGATCGGTCCGGGTGGCCATTTCCGAGTCAGGCGAGAGCTGAGGCCCGGGGAGTGGCCAAGGCGGCGCCGCGCGATGCCGACAAGACGCGACCGGCGGCGCCAACCCTCGAGGCGGCGCGAGCCGATGCCGCCGGCTGCCGCCGCTGCGCCTTGTGGAAACGCGCGACGCAGACCGTCTTCGGATTCGGGCCGCCGCGGGCGCCGATCGTGTTCGTCGGCGAGCAGCCGGGCGACGTCGAGGATCGCGAGGGCGAACCGTTCGTCGGCCCGGCCGGCACGCTGCTGCGGGGCAGCCTCGCCGAAGCCGGTCTCGATCCGGCCGATGTCTATCTCACCAACGCGGTCAAGCACTTCAAATGGCGCGAGCAGGGCAAGCGCCGGATCCACGAGCGGCCCAACCGCGAAGAGATTCTGGCGTGCCGGTTCTGGCTCGAACAGGAGCTCGCCGCGATTCGTCCGCGTTTGGTCGTCGCGCTCGGATCGACGGCGGCCAGCGCGCTCGTCGGGTCGTCCGTACGGGTTCTGCGCGATCGCGGCACCGTCGTCCAGTCGCCGCTGGCCGGGCCGGTCCTGATCACCGTGCACCCGTCGTCGATCTTGCGCGCGCCCGATTCGGCCGAGCGCCGGCGCGCGCGTCAGGCGTTCGTCGACGATCTCCGCGCGATCGCACGGCACGGCCTGAAGTAGGAGCGCAAATCCACTCAGCGGACCTGCGCAACTTCACTCGATAGGCGCCGCCGCTGCCCCGGGGCACGCCGCAATTGCAGGCAGGGGCGACGGAACGGGCGCGGTGCCGAATTTGCATTGCGGACGGCGGAGTACCACCCATGACGCTCGAATCCGTCGAATCCCCCGAGACGCCGATCATCGCGGAAGCTTCCGAGACGTTTCTCGAACCCGCGCCGCCCACGGCGGAAGAAATCGCCGCCGAGGCGTACATGCTCTATTGCGCGCGTGGCCATGAAGACGGCCATGACGTCGAGGACTGGCTGGCGGCCGAGGCGCTGCTCCTGGCGCGGAGGCGCGGCGGCGACGCTTGACTCGGCTATGCGTTCGAGTGGCGGAGCAGGTCGCTCAGCCGCTCGTAGAGATCGCCGGCGCTCGATTCGAGCCCGTTCTTGAACACGACGTCGCGCACTTCCTGACTGGGGAAGAGCATGGTGGACGTGTATCGCGTCCGTCCCTGTTCCTCGGCGAGCGTGGTGGTGACGATCGTCTCGCCCGCGTCCCAGTCGTCCCAGGTCTCGGTGTTGACGATTCGCGCCGCGGGCACGAGCTCCCGGTAGACGCCGCGCTGGCCGACCGTCTTGCCGTTGGGCTTACGCATGCGGAAATGCCATGCGCCGCCTTCGCGCAAGTCGACCTCACAGGTCTCGAGCGTCCAGCCCGTTGGAGAGTACCACCGCCGTAGCAGCGCGGGCGACGTCAGCGCTTCGTAGACGAACGCCGGCGGCGCGTCGAAGAGCCGCGTCAGCACGATCTCGCGGTCGGTCGGCATCGTGATGGTGAGGGGGAACGCGGTCGGCATGCGGATCTCCTTCAGCGTCGGCGTCCGCGTCGCGGGCGGCCGGCGCGCTGTGTCTTCATCTCGTCGAGCAGATCGTCCAGCCGCGCGAAGCTGGCCTCCCAGAACCGCCGGTACTCCTCGAGCCAGGCGCTGGCCGCCGCGAGCGGCTGCGCGTCGATCTTTCGCGGCCGCCGCTGTGCATCGCGACCGCACGAGATCAATCCCGCCTGCTCGAGCACGCGCAGGTGCTTCGAGATTGCCGGCTGACTCATCGCGAAGGGTTCGGCGAGCTCGTTCACGGACGCCTCGCCCGTGGACAGCCGGGCGAGGATGGCGCGACGGGTCGGATCGGCGAGGGCGGCGAAAGTGGCGTCGAGACGGTCCGAGGTGGTCATGCGGCGTCTATAACCTAAAGGTTATATAAGCGGGTGGGCGGCGTCAAGCCTCGCGGCTCGGTGCCGGGCTGCTCGTCGCCGCAGGCGTTTCCGCCGCAGTGCTACCGTATCGATCGCAACGGCAACTGCCGCGGCTCGGCTTCGCGGGCGCCGCGGAAGACGCGCCGGAGGAGCGGCACCGTACTCAAGAGCCCGATCCCGACCAGCACGCGACCGACACGTCGCCGGTGACTCGGCGCGACGCGCGCGGAGGCCAGGAGGCCGATACCTGCGCCGAGCATGCCGCGCGTGGCGGCAATGGCCGCAAGAGTGGGCAACGTCACGATCAGTGGCTTCTTCATCGTGAGTCCTCTCTGGGAGCTCCGGACTCATGACTTGCAGAGTTCGCGCCGCCCGACCGGAGCGGGTTCACGCGGCTGACCGCGCCCAAGGGCGGAGGGACCGCGTAGAATCGAGTCGATTTCGAGCGGCGGCGGTTCGCCGGCGCCTGTCCGTCGCGCGAGCCGCGGCGGCGTCAGACTTGCACGCAGCACAAGCGCGGAGGTGTCTCCTGACACACAGAAAGCTCGCGATGTGGACGTTCGCTACGCTGGCCGGGCTCGCGCTCGTGGCCATCTGGCCGGACGTGCGGCGCTACTACCGCATCCACGGGATGTAAGGACCACGCGCGGAGACCGATTGAGGGCCGACGCGAGTCTCAACAGCATGCGATTCGTGTGGATCCTCGTCGCGGGACTCGCGGCGCTCACGTTTTCATCACCGGCGCGGTCGGCGCCGTCGTCAGCCGAGGCTCGCCCGGCCGTCGATCTCACGCGCTGGCGCGGCGCGATCTCGATGCCGGTGGCCGGCTTGCCGTACGGGCCGCGCCCCGGCGCGCCCGACAACACGCTCTTCACCGCACAGGGGTACGACAGCGTCTTCGACGCCGAGACCCGCGCGCGCGCCCGTGCCGCCTTCAGGGCCGAGGGCTACACGCACTGGCCCTATGGGCCGCTCTTGCAGAAGGGCTATCACGGCTGGTGGCCCGACACCGACTTCCGCGAGAACCCCGACCAGTTCATCAGCCGCGCCCGCGAGCTCACCGCGGCTGGCATCGTCCCGGTCCTGTTCCTGCTCGACGATCAATGCGTCTTCGCATGCGAGCACGGCGGCGTGAAGCGTGACGCGATCGCGCGAGAGCTGACGCCGATCTACGCGCGTCCCGAATGGCAGGAGACGTTTCCGATCGTCGTCGCCGCCTGGGAGCCGCAGTGGAAGGCGGCCGACTGGCAATGGGTCGCGAAGTGGATGGCCGACACCTGGCCGAACGCGCGCCGCTACGTGCACCTGCCGAGCAACGCCAACGCACCGGGCCGTCAGGAGGAGGTGGGTGACGGCCGCGCCTATCGCAACTCCGCGGCGCTCTGGAATCCGATCGTCCCGTACATCCACGGCGTGCTGGTTCAGAACACGTGGATCTTCACCGGCGAGCACGTCGAGGCCGGCCGCACGCGCGAGGACCAGTTCGTCTACGACCTGCTCGACAAGGTCCGCCGCTTCCGCTACGGCTCCGGCGCGGCGGCGCCGAAATCAGGTCTGGAAGTCGATCGCTGGAATAAGACGCGCGGCACGGACGCCAAGCCGTACTGGCAGTGGGATGGCGCCTACGCCACGCGCGGCGCCGCCGGCCAGCCCATCGACGTCGTCGCGTTCGAGTACGCGAGCTACGTCGTCAAGCGGCACCCCGATCGTTACGCCGAGGCGAAACGATGGGGCGCGCTCGCCCTGACCGTCGACGGCGTCAGAGGATTTGGCGACGGCGGTCCGAGCCGGTGATCGGCTATTCCGTCCTCAGGACGTCGACCGGATTTCCGCGTGATGCCCTGATCGCCGGGCCGAGGCTTGCGGCGATGACGACGCCCACGAGTGCCGCGGCAGCACTGCCGTACACGACGGGATTGAGCGCGCCGACGCCGAACAGCTGACTCGCGACGAGGCGCGAAGACAGCGCGGTTGCGGCCACGCCCATCGGCACGCCCAGCGCGATCACGAGCGCGCCGTTCCGAATCACGAGTCCGACCACGTCGCGGGGCGTGGCGCCAAGGGCGAGGCGGATGCCGAACTCGCGCGTGCGTTCGGCGACGACTTGCGACACCAGACCGTGCACACCGACCGCCGCGAGCAGGAAGCCGAGTCCGGCCAGCACGCCCAGCACCCAGGCGAACAACCGCGGTTGCGCGAGCGTGCCGTCGACGATCGCGCGCAGCGATCGCTCCTGCGCCACCGGCAGGTGGGCGTCGATGCGGCTGGCTTCGCTGCGCGCGACCCGGAGCCCGTCGGCGGCGCGCGAGGCTTTCACCGTCAGCACGCCGCCGAGCACGGCCGGCGACACGCCGTAGGGCCGGAAGATGCGCATGTCGGGCGGCGCGTTCGCGGACTGCCAGTGGACATCCCCGGCGACGCCGATGATGGCGACTTCCTGCGGGCCGTTGCCGAGCGCGGCCGGCACGATCAGCGTGCGGCCGACGGCGTTGTCCGTCCCGAACAGGCGCCGGGCCAGCGAGCGGTTGACGATCACGCGCGGTTCGGGCTTCGAGACGAACGACTCGTCATCCGTGAACGCGCGTCCGGCGATGATCGGAATGCCGAGCGTGCGGAAATACCACGCGGTGACGTCGACGACGGCGGCCTCCGTGCTTTCGGTTGTCGCGTCCTGATCCGGCCTGCGCGCCTGCACGACGAGTCCGCCCCCGACCATCGGCACGTCCTGCGCCACCGCCGCCGCCTCAATCCCTGGACTAGCCGCGACGCGGTCCAGCAGTTCGTGAAGGAACTGCTTCGTTCTGGCGTCGTCGTAGCCCTGAGTGCGGAACGAGAAGCTCAGCGTGGCGACGCCATCGGGCACGAAACCAAGATCGACGCCGCGCAGGTTCTGCAGCGTCTGGACGAACAGCACGGCCCCGGCGCATAGCATCAGCGACAGCGCGAGTTGAGCGACCGCGAGTCCCACGCGAAGGCGCGAGCCGGATCGCGATGTGCCGCGTGTGCGCTGGGCCATGGCGCTGCTGAGCGAGGCCCGTGCGGCGATTCGTGCGGGCGCGAGGCCGAGCAGGACGCCGATCGTTGACGCGAGCAGCGTCGCGAGCGCGACCAGCCGCCAATCGATGGCAAGCTCGAGCGGCCGGATGCCGGTGAGCGGCGCGGTGCTGAGGGCGGATCTCGACAGCAACGTCAGCGCCAGACCGAGGAGCGCGCCGAGACTCGAGATGAGAATGCTTTCCGTCACCAGCAGGCGGGCCAGCCGCGCTGCCGAGGCGCCGAGCGCCCGGCGCACGGCGGCTTCCTGCGTGCGGGCGACCGTGCGGAAGATGAAGAGGTTGCCGAGATTCGCGGCGCCGAGCGCGGCGAGCAGCGCGCCAACCATCAGCAGCAACTGGACGGTGCGCCACGTCTCGCCACGCGCGAGCGGCTCGACGCCGAGACCATGAAACACCGTCGGGCCGCGGGACTCGAAGATCTCGGCGCCCGGCGCCTTCGCCGCCGCCAGGCCCCGGGCCGCACCAGTCAATTCCGCCTGCGCCTGATCGAAGGACGCGCCGGGCGCGAGGCGGAACACGAAGGCATAGAACGGCCCGCGATTCGGCTGGTAGGCCCACCGATCGGCGGGGAAGTGGTTGAGGCGCGCCGACGTCATGCCGGTGAACCACAGATCCGCACGCCGGCCAGTCACCGTGCCACGGAAGCCGGGCGCCGCCACGCCGATCACGGTGAGCTCGGAGCCGTTCACGATGACGGTGCGTCCCACGACGGCGCGGTCGCGTCCAAGCGTCTGCGCCAGCTCGTGCGAGACGATCGTTACCAGCGCACCGCCGGGCGCCCGATCTTCATCGACCTGGAAGCCGCGGCCGGCGGCGAGCGGCACGCCGAGGACGTCGAAGTAGTTCGCGTTCACCGCTTCGGCATCGACGAGCCGCGCCGGCAGCTCCGGCGCCACGAGGTTCACCCTGTCGCTGCTGGTCCCGGCGATCGCCGCGATGGTGGTGAACGTCTTCGACATCTCCGCGACATGCCCGTACGACACCCGCCAGGGCGAGAAGCTCTCCCCGTCCACCCATCGGCCGAACCAGACGACGCCGAGCCGGTCCGGCTCTGGCGCGGCGGGCACCGGCCGCCAGAACATCGCGTTGGCGATGCCGAGCGCCGCCATCGTCGGTCCGGTGCTGAGCGCGACGGTGACGATCGCGGCGAGGGCGAAGCCCGGCGAGCGGCGCAGCGTCCGCGCCGCGTAGCGGAGATCCGCCCACGCTCCCGACCACCAGCGTGGCGCCGGCTCGGGCGACGGCGTGTGCTGGTGCGGCATCACCTGGCGCAGATCGCGGGCGAGCCGCTCGTGGCCTTCGATCTCGAGCAGGCTCTTTGCCAGCGCGACGGCCTCGGGCAGACCCCGCGCGATCAGGTCGCGGCGGCGATCCTCGACGTGCTGGACGAGCTCGTCGACGACGCTGGCTTCGGCTTCGGGCGCGAGCCGCGCGGCGGCGACGCGATCGCGAATCAGGCGGCGAATCTCCGCTGTCGTCATGGCAACCTCCCGATTACGACTGATCGGCCCGCGTCACCCGGTTGATGGCGCGCACGAACTGCTGCCAGCCGGTGCGATGCGCCGCCAGCCTCTTCCGGCCGGTGGGCGTGATGCGATAGAGGCGCCGCCGCCGTTCACCCGGCTTCTCGACCCAGCGCCCTTCGATCCAGCGGCGCTTCTCGAGGCGATAGAGCAGCGGGTAGAGCGACGCCGCATGAAACGACACGGCGCCGTCGGACCGCGACTCGATCAAGCGCGCGATGTCGTAGCCATGCCGCGCCCGCGTCTCGACCAGGGACAGGATCAGCAGCTCGGCGCTGCCCTTCTTCAGCTCGCGCGAGTCAACTGGGAGTGTCATATGTGGGAGTCACAGTATACGTCACGGACGCCTGTCAACTTGGAACTGAGAACTCAGAACGTAGAACCCTGGGTTCTGGGGTTCCGGGATTCCGGGCGGAGCGGTATCGCCTCGCGGCACAACCGCGGATCGCCCGGCGCACCGCACCGCGCACGATCCGAGAATCCCAGTTCTGAGTTCTGAGGTCTAACTTCGACGGGCGGTGTTCCAGCTCACCCGCAGCCGGGCCTGCCCCAGCACGATCTCGTCGCCGATCTGCAGCCGCAATCCGCGCGTCCCGCGCAGGACCGGGATGCCGCGGCCCTGGCGGATCACGGTGGTGCCCTGCGCGCTGCCGTCGTCGAACAGGCGGCAGCCGCCGGTCAGCGGATCGGCGTCGAGGTGGGCGTGCTGGCGGGAGACGCTGTCGTTGGCGTCGCCGGCGCCTTCGACGAACACGACGTGGTTGGTGCGGATCAGCCGGCGATGCCGATCGCGGACCTCCTCGCCGCGGCCGATGGTGATCGGCATGGCGTCGAAGGCGTAGGAGGATCGAGCGGCCTTGCCGTGCGTGATCGTGAGCTCCAGCCCGAGCGCGGGCTCGGCGGTCGCTGCGAGCCCGGGAATGCGGGCGAACGTGACGTGAAAGTCGGGACGCCGCCAGCCCGGATCGGCTTCGGGCACGAACGACACGCGCACTTCCAGCGGACGTCGTTCGCAGCCGGCCGCTTCGAGGCGCTGCGCGATTCGATCGTGGAGTGACGGCGGGCCTTCGATGGCGACGTCGAGGCGGGCCTGATCGTGCGGCGTCGCGGCCGCGAGCTGGACGTGGACCTGGTTGAACGGGAACGCGTGCCGGCCGCGGCCCGCCGGCTGCACTTCGTGCTCGAGCGCGTCGACGATGGCGTGAACGGTCTCGAGGGGATCGTGGCGAGGCACGCGGCGGTTGAACGCGCGGGCCGCACCTTCGACGCCCGCGGCGACCGACGACTCGAGATGCCGCGCCCTGGCGACGAGATCGGCCATTCTCCTGTTCATCGCACCATCCTCAAAGACGCCGCCGCGCTGACGATCTGCCCGGCGAGCTCGGCGGCGCGCTGACCGCCGTATCCGGCGTTCTCGAGCAGCACCGCGAAGGCAATGCGCTCGGTCGCCGGCCCCGCCGGCGCGAAGCCGACGAACCACGCGTGCGAGGGCGCGCCATCGATCTCGGCCGTGCCGGTCTTGCCGGCGATCGGCGTCGCGTGCGTGCGCAGGAGCCGGCCGGTGCCGCTGGTGACGGCCTCGCGCATGTAGGCGGCGAGCCGGGCCGCTGACGCCTCGGACAGAAACGGCTTGGCCTCTACCGGCGATGACGTGCTGACGATCGACGGCTCGCGGATCGCGCCGTCGGTGGCGATCGCCGCCGCGACCCTCGCCAGGCGCAGCGGCGATGCCAGCACCGGACCTTGTCCGTAGCCGGCGTAGGGCAGGTTGTCACGGACGGCGGCGGGCTGCCCCGACGTCGGATAGGAAATGCCCGCGGCGGCGGCGGCGCGCGCGATCGGCTCCGCGCCCAGCTTCACCGCCAGCTGCGCGAAGTAGGCGTTGCACGATCGCACCAGGCCGTCCTTCATCGTCAACGTGCCATGCGGCTGATGGTCGAGCACGTCGTCGCGAATCGGCCGGGACCAGCCGGGAATCCGGACGCCGACACGATCGGCCGGGAGACGCGAACACGTGAACGGGATCTGACTGGCGCCGGGATCCAGTCGCAGCGCCGCCGCCGCGGTGATCAGCTTGAACGTCGAGCCCGGCGGATAGAGACCGTAGCGAGCGCGATCGAGCATCGCCGCCGAGACGTCGGCGGTGGTCATTTCGGGACTCGGCCACGGATAGCTGACGCTGGCGAGCAGTTCTCCGGTTTCGGCATCGACGACGACGGCCGCGGCGCGCGCCAGGCCCGCCGAGACGGCCGCTGTCGACGTCAACGCGGCGACGCGCGCCTGGAGACGCGCGTCGATGGTGACGCGCACCTCGCGCGGCCGGTCGATCAGCGCGCGGACGGCGGCATGGTCCGGCTCCCAGCGATGACGCACCAGGGGCACGAGATCGCGGTAGTCGCGGCGAAGCGCCAACGCCGATGCGTCCGTCGAGATTCGCAGCGACATCGCCCGGTCGTCGAAGCCGCGAAGCGCGTTCTCTGCGTCGCGCTCGACGTAGGACGTGTTCGTCGCCGACCAGTTGGTGCGAGTCTTTTCATCGCCGAGCAGGTGGAACGTCGCGCCGCCGAGCGGGTGGCAGCGCGCGTGCGGGTCGGGGCACGCGTCGCGCAGCGAGATGCGCATGCTGGCGAACTCGTCCTCGGCCGTCCGCAAGGCCGATGGCTCCGCCGCAATCGGCACGCCGCGGCGATCGAGGATCGCCCCGCGCGGCAGGAGCCGCGCCGCGTCGAGGACGCGGGGGTTGTATTGATATCGCTGGCCGCCGTCCGCCTGGATGCCGAGCTGCGGTTCCACGACCCAGCGATCGGCGGAGACGACCTGCACTCGCGCCCAGACCACGGCGAGCACGACTGCCGCGGCGGCGAGCGATCGACCGAGCCAGCGCACCGGCACGTGAAAGGGCGCGGCGTCGATCGGACGCCGGTCGTCGGACCGGATCGCGGCCAGCAGGCCGAGCGCCGCGAAGTTGGCGAGCATCGCGGATCCGCCGTAACTCAGAAACGGCGTCGCCACGCCGGTGAGCGGCACGATGCCCAGCATGCCCGCGGCCATCACGAGCATCGGCGTGACCAGCGACATCGTCAGCGCCACGGCGAGGAAGAACGTCGCATCGCTCGAGGCGGCGCGCGCGATCCGGATCCCCCGCCACGCGATCACCGCGCAAGCCGCCGCGGCGGCGATCACGCCGGCGGCGCCGAGCTCTTCGCCGACCGCCGCGAGGACCAGGTCGGTGTGTCCCGCGGGCAGGTAACGGACATCGCCCAGGCCGAGACCGGCGCCGAGCGTCGATCCGGTCGCCATCGACCAGATCGCATGCGCGACCTGATCGCCGCCGCGCACGGCGTTGTCCCACGGCGACTGCCACATCGCGACGCGCGCCGCGAGGGTCCGCGAGATCCCGAGCCAGTACCCGGCGTAGAAGCCGCCGGCGAGGAGCGCGACGCCGGCGACGACGACGCCGGGGCCGGCGCGCGCAACGGCCAGCAAGGTCATGAACGTGATCGAAAGCAGGAGGGCGGGGCCGAGATCGCGAAGCGCAAAGAACAGCGCGAGCGCGAGCCCGACGCCGCCGGCGAGCGGCAGCAGGTGATCGACGCGCGGCAGGTTCAGCCACGCCGGCACCGAACGACCGCGGATCTCGGTCTCACGCAGTTGCCGGAGGAGCTCCCAGCGGCGGCCGAGGTAGCCGGCAAGGAAGATCGCGATCAGCAGGCGAATGGCTTCGATCGGTTGCACCGGCCCCAGGTTCACCTTCGCGCCGCTCGCACCAGGGCCGGATCCGAAGACGATCAACACGATCGAGAGCAGCACGGCGGCGGCAAGCGCGAGATAGCCCATCCGCAGCAACGGCGCACGCCGGACGTTGATGACGGAGACGACCGCGCAAACCGCGAGTCCGACGACGACGCTCGCGGTGTAACGGGTGAGGAGCAGCGTGTCGCGCAGGGGATCGGGCCGCGAGAGCATCACGACGAATCCGAGCGTCGCGAGGAGATGGGCCGCGGCGAGCAGCAGCCGATCGCCCGGCACGCCGGCGATGCGCCACACGACGAGCACCAGCGGGAAGCCCGCCAGAAAGGCGAGTGCAGACCAGATCACGACGCGCCGGTGCTCCGCGATCGTTCGCGCGGTCAAGCCCGGCTTCAACGCGGCGACGTCGGCCGCGGTGAAGAGCGCGACGGCCGCGGGCGGATCGGCGCCGGCGGCCTTCGCCCGGGCGCGGGCGTCGCGGGCTCGCGCCGCGAAGACGTCGAGCCCTCGCGCCCGATCGACCTCGGCGATCGGCACGTGCAGCCGCGCGATCGCGCCGACGTTCGGCAGCGACCGCCGGCCCTCGACGCCGAGCGCGCGCAGCAGCTCGCGCGCCGCAAGCCGGCGGTCCGCCGCGTTGGGAAACGCCGCCGCCAGCGCCGGATCGAGCCGATCGACGCTCGTCACCTGCGAGAGATCGAGCGGCGCCGGTCCGCCGCGGGCCGCCTCCGCGATCGCAAAGGCGCGGGCGCGGCCGAGGGTGCAGAGGCCGATCGACAGCATCGACACGAGCGAGACGGCGGCGAGCGCGGCCATCGGGCGCGCGCCGAGGCCGCTGACCAGACCGCGCAGCCGATCGCGGTCACGCGTCGACGTGTAGGTCACCGCCACGGCCAGCTCCACCGATCGATGCCCCCGATCTGGCGTTCGACGCGCTCGACGCGCCGTTGCATCGATCGAATCTGATCGGGCGCGTCGCCGAACGTCGCGATGCTCGTGTAGAGGTCGAGCGCGCGCTTGTAGGCGTCGCGCGCGCGGGTGAGGAACTCGC
>DASTCC010000454.1:0-10858 GCA_035711465.1 Vicinamibacterales bacterium | reverse complement strand
GTTCGCGACCCGCACCGTGCCGGAAGGCGCGGCGACCACGACGATGCTGCTGTTGCTGTTCGCGCTGGGCGTCGTGCGGCCGCTCCATGCGCAGCACGTCGAGGGCGCGGTGACCGTGGCGATCGTCCCGAAGACGCCGGTCGAGCGCGAGCTGCAGTCGCACCTGGTGTGCATGTGCGGCACCTGCGGCCGCAAGCGGATCGGCGAGTGCACGTGTCCCGACGCCGGCGCCATGCAGCAGGAGCTGCACCAACTGGTCGAAGCGGGGAAGACCTACGACGAGATCGTGCAGCACTTCGTCCAGAAGTACGGCGGCCAGCACGTGCTCGCCGCGCCCATCAACACGGGCTTCAATCGCATGGCGTGGCTGCTCCCGTACGCGGCCGGCGGCCTCGGCATCGTCGTCATCGGCGCGATGGCGGTGCGCTGGACGCGGCGCGGCGAAGACGCGGCGCCGGACACGCCGCTGACGGCCGGGACGCCGGATCTCGAGAACAGACTCGACGATGAACTCCGCGACCTCGACTGAGTCCGGGCCGGCCGCCGCCGGGCGTCCCGCCGCGCGGCGCGACACGGGCTTTCAGAGCTGGCACTTCTTCATTCCGATCGCGATGATCGCCGCAACGGTCGCGGTGATGTTGTCGGACTTCACCCATCCGGCGGCGCTGCTGCTCCTCAGCGCGTCGGTGGTCGCCGCCGGCTTTGTCGGCGTCGCGATGCATCACGCGTTGTCGGGGTTCGCCGGCACGCAGCCGTCGGAGGGCGAGCCGCTCTCGGAACGACGCCGCGACGCGATCGAACGCGAGAAGGCGTTGACGCTGCGATCAATCAAGGAGCTCGAGTTCGACAGGGCGATGGGGAAGGTGAGCGACGCCGATTTCAAAGACGTCGGCGGGCGTCTGCGCGCCAAGGCGATCGCGTTGATGCAGGAGCTCGATCGCGAGCCAGCAGCCGTCGAGCAACCGGCGGCGACCGCCGTGGTGGCGGCGGCGGCCGCGGCGGCCCCGGCAACTCCGAGCGGCGCCTGTGCAGCGTGCGGCACCTTGAACGACGCCGACGCGCGCTTCTGCAAGCAGTGCGGCGCGAAGGTCGGTGCGCATGCGTGATCGCGTCAAGGCGATTCGCCGCATCCTCGCCGCATGCGCGATGCTGGCGGCCGCGATCGCAGGCGCGAGCGCGCAGGTGCAGATGCCGGACCCGAAGCAGATTTCGGGCGTGCCGCTGCCGGCGCCGGAACTGCCCGCCGGCACCGTCTCGGTGCGGGTCATTCGCGGCAGCTTTGCCAACAGCCTTCCCAATCAACAGGTCGAGATCGCGGTCGACGGCCGGATCGAAACGCTGCGGACGGACGAAGGCGGACGCGTCCAGCTCACCGGGATCGCGCAAGGCGCGCGCGTCCAGGCCGTCGCGATCGTCGGCGGCGAGCGGCTCGAGTCGCAGACGTTCACGATGGCCGCGACCGGCATCAGAATCGCGCTGGCGGCGACCGACAGCGCCATCGCGGCGCGCGAAGAAGAGGATCGCAAGCTCGCGGCGGGCCCGGCCGAGCGCGGCACGGTGGTGTTCGGTCCCGAGTCGCGCCTGATCGCGGAGCTGCGCGACGATCGTCTCAATCTCTTCTACATTCTGCAGATCCTGAACACGAGCCGAACGCCGGTGGACATCGGCGGGCCGGTCGTCGTCGATCTGCCGCGCGGCGCGCGCGGCGGCGGCGTCATGGAAGGCTCGACGCCGCAGGCCACCGTCAACGGCCCCAGCATCACCGTCACCGGCCCGTTCCCGCCGGGCGTCACCAACGTCAACGTCGGCTTCGAGCTGCCGTACTCCGGGGACACGGCTCGCATCCGGCAGCGCTGGCCGATCGCGCTGCAGCAGGCCAACGTGCTCGCGGTCCAGATCGGCGGTCTCGACCTCGTCTCCGCGCAGCTGCCGAACAAGCGGCAGCTCGAGGACCAGGGCCAGACGCTGATCTTCGGCAACGGTCCGGCGATCGCCGCCGGCGGCGAGCTCAGCCTCGACATCACCGGATTGCCGCACCACGCGATGTGGCCGCGCTATCTCGCGCTCAGCCTCGCCGGCGTCATCGTCGTCGCCGGGATGTGGACCGGATTCGGTCCGGGCGCCCGGCGCGCTCGCGCCTGACGCCGTCGTGACCGCGCCGCCTCCGGACTTCGATCTCATCGAAGCACGCGACGTCTCGAAGCTGTTCGGCCGCCGCCGCGCGCTCTCGCGCGTGCAGCTCACGTGCCGCGCCGGGGAGATCGTCGGCCTGCTGGGACCCAACGGCGCCGGCAAGTCGACGCTGCTGTCGATCTGTTCGACGCTGATGCGGCCGACGTCGGGCGAGGTGCTCTACGGCGATCGGCCGGCCAGGCTGCTTGGCGATCGCCTGCGCGCGCGCATCGGCGTCCTCGGTCACGACCTGTTCCTCTACGGCGAGCTGAGCGCGCGCGAGAACCTCGAGTTCTTCGGACGGCTCTACGGGATCGCCGACGCGGCGGCGCGAGCGTCGCGGGCGCTGGCCGGCGCGCGGCTCGACGATCGCCGCGACGATCGCGTCGCGGCGTTCTCGCGCGGCCTGCGCCAGCGCCTGGCGCTCGAGCGCGCGCTGCTGCACGCGCCGCGGCTGGTGCTGCTCGACGAGCCGTTCACCGGGCTCGACGACGCGTCGACGGCGCTGCTCGTCGAGCGTCTGAAGGGCCTGCGATCGCAGGGCGCGATCGTCCTGATGGCGACCCACGACTTCGACACCGCCGCGGAAGTCGTCGACCGCGCCGTGTGCCTGGAGCGCGGCCGGCTGCTTCCGGTGCCTTCCGGCCCGGCGCCGCTCCGCGCGCGCTATCGCGAGGTGCTGCGCGAGGTGCCCGTCTGATGGACATCGTGCGCGCCGCCTGGCTGATTGCGCGGAAGGACCTGCTGATCGAAGCGCGCAGCCGCGAGCTGCTGTCGACGACGCTGTTTCTCGCGATTGCGTGCGTGCTCGTCTTTTCGTTCGCGTTCGTCCGGGAAGGGCGGGTGATGGAGGGCGCCGCGGCAGGCATCCTCTGGGTCGCGGTCATCTTCTCGGGCACGCTGGCGCTCGGCCGCACCTTCGAACGCGAGCGGCACTCCGAGACGCTGCGCGCCCTGGTGCTCGCGCCGGTCGAGCGGGCGGCCGTCTATCTCGGCAAGCTGGTCGCGCTCGTCGTGCTGATGACGGCGGTCGAGATCGTCGTCGTGCCGGTGATCGGCCTGTTCTTCGGCGCGCCGCTCGGACGGGCGCCGTTGATGCTGACCGCGCTCCTGGTCGCCGGCACGATCGGCTTCGCCGCGGTCGGCACGCTGTTCTCGGCGATGCTGGCGCGGACGCGATCGCGCGACGTGCTGCTGCCAATCCTGCTCTATCCGATGACCGTGCCGATCGTCATCGGCGGCGTCATGGGCACGGCCGCGATCTTCGATCCCGAGCCCGATTTCGTGCGCGCCCAGACGCTGCTCTCGATGCTGGTATTCTTTGATGTGATATTCGTCACGTTGGCGCTGTGGACGTTCGCGCCGGTGATGTCGGAGTAGCGCCAGAGCCACGCGATGTCGGCAGCCTCCCGCCTCGTGCCCGTTCTCCTCGCCACCGCCGGCCTGATGCTCGCGGCCGCGCCGTTCATGATCGGCGCCGCGCCCTACGAGTCGACGATGGGCCTGGTGCAGAAGATCTTCTATTTCCACGTCCCGGCCGGGATGATCACGATCTTCTCGGCGATGGTCGCCGGCGTGGCGAGCGCCGTGTATCTGGCGCGCCGGTCGCGCACGGCCGATCACGTCGCCGTCGCCGCGGCCGAGCTGGTCGTCGTCTTCGGCGCCATCGTGCTGCTCACCGGCCCGCTCTGGGCGCGCAAGGCGTGGGGCGTGTGGTGGGACTGGGAAGCGCGGCTGATGTCCACGCTGGTGATGTGGATGATCTTCGTCGCCTACCTGCTGCTGCGCCGCTTCGGCGGCACCGGGTCCGAGATGCTGGCCGCCGCCGTCGGCCTGTTCGGCATGGTGCTGGCGCCGTTCGTCTACTGGTCGGTGAACATCTGGCGGACGCTGCATCCGACGACCAACGTCGTGCCGTCGCTGCCGCCCGAGATGATGGGGCCGTTCGTCTGGTCGATCGCCGCGTTCCTGTTGCTCTACACGGCGCTGCTCCTGGTGCGGGTGCGCATCGAGACGGGCCGCGCGACCATCGAAGATGCCTACGCGGTGCTGGAGGACTGAGTGCGTATCGTCCGATCGATTCTGCGAATCCGGACCGCGATGTCGACCGCGGCGATCGCCGTTGCGCTGACTGTCGCGGCGTTCGCCCAGGCGCAGGAGGGCTTCACCAAGATGAGCCCGGAGGACATGGCGCGCGAGTCGCTGCCGGCCGCGCCGCTCGTTTTCACCGCCTACGCCATCGTCTGGGTCGGGCTCGTGCTCTACGTCTTCCTCATGTGGCGCCGCCTCGGCCGCGTCGAGCGCGATCTCGCCGACGTCCGGGCGAAGCTCGCCGGGCGGCGCTGAGCGGGAGACCTCATGCTCACCATGCCGCCGGCGACGCACTTCATCTTCATTCCGGCGGTGCTGCTGATCGGCATCATCATCGGGTGGATTCTGGGATCGCGCGCCGCGAGGGACGCCTACGCCGCCGAGCTGAGGAAGAGAGAAGAGAAGGCGGCGAGGGCCAGGCAGGTCTGAAAACGTGTCAACGTAAGACTTTAAACTTAGAACTTAAAACTCAGGAACGAGTGACGTGCGCTCGTCATCAGGGAATTCTTTGACCGGCGCCCAAGGCGCCGCTCCACAGTTTTAAGTTCGAAGTTTTCAGTTCTAAGTTGGAAAAGTTCTTCACAGTCTGAGTCATTGTCCTTTGTCGAGCCGCTGCCCCAGCCAGGCGGGTAGTCCGGCATTGCGGATGTCGGTCTGCGCGCCCTTGATGTCGTAGGGCACGCGCCGCAGGCGCAGCGTGTTCTTCTGCAGGTCGAGTAAGCCGTAGGCGGCGCGCGGGTCGCCGTCGCGGGGCTGGCCGACCGATCCGACGTTCAGCAGCGCCGGGCCGGTCTTCGGCAGGTGCAGCTCGTCCTCTTCGAGCTCCTCGGCGTGCTCCACTGGATCGCCGACGGTCGTGTAGATCGCCGGCACGTGAGTGTGGCCGAAGAGGCAGATGCGGCCGCGGGCGACGTCGATCGCGCGCGCAGCGTCGCCGCCGTCGAAGATGTAGTGATCCTCGTCGAACGGCGCGCCGTGGCAGATCTCGATCTGCGAACTCACCAGGATCGGCCCCTTCTTCAGATCGGCGAGCAGCTTGCGGTGCTTCGCCGTCAGGATCGACGCCGTCCACTCGGCCGAGACGCGCGCGACGTCGTTGAAGAGCGCCGCCGACTCGAGCCCGGCGCAGACCTTGTCGTGATTGCCGCGGATGAGCGCCGAGGGCTTCAGCGCCAGGGTGCGGTCGATCACCTCGTCGGGCGCCCCGCCGTAGCCGACCAGATCGCCCAGCACCAGCACCTCGTCGTAGCCGAGACGCTCGGCATCCTCGATCACGGCGTCGAGCGCCTGCCGGTTGGCGTGGATGTCGGTGATCACGAAGTAGCGCATGAGCGGTCAGGCGTCCGGCGTACGTTGTTCGATCGTGGGGAGCTGCTGAATCGTATCCAGAATCCGCTCGACGACAACCCCGATCGGCACCCGCGCGGTGTTGACGCGGACGTGCGCCATCCGGTAGCCGTCGACGCGGGCCCGGTAGAGCTGCTCGAGCTGCGTCCGGCTGGCGGCAAGCGGGCGCCGGCCGTCGAGTGGGATGCGCGGGATCAAGTCGTTCAGCGGCAGATCGATCCACACCGACACGCCGTCGAGATTGATGAGCGCGCGGTTCTCCGGATCGGCGAACGTCCCGCCGCCGGTGGCGACGACGACGTGCCGCATCGGCTGGAGGACGCGCAGGATGTCCTTCTCGGCGGCGCGGAAGTAGGGCTCACCCTGCTCGGCGAAGATCTGCGTGATCGTCCGCCGCTCGCGCGCCTCGATGAGATCGTCGATGTCCTCGGCGCGCCAGCGCAGCCGGTTCGCCAGCGCCCGCGCGATCGTGCTCTTGCCGCTGGCCATGAAGCCGACGAGATAGATCTTGTCGGCGATCATGCGGTCAGCCGCGCCAGGTCCGCGGCGAACCCGGGATACGACACCGCGACGACCTCGGCGCCTCGAATCGACGTCGGCCCGGTGGCGCCGAGCGCGACGAGCGCGAACGCCATCACCAGGCGGTGATCGTGCATGGCGTCGACGACGCCGCCGGCCGGACGTCGCGAGCCGTCGATCACGAATCCGTCAGGACGCTCGTCGGCATCGACGCCGAGCGTGCGCAAGCCGGTGACCAGCGCGGTGATGCGATCGCTTTCCTTGACCCGCAGCTCCTCCGCGCCGGAGACCTCGAGTGCGCCGCCGAGCGCCGCCGAGGCGGCGAGCACCGGCAGCTCGTCGATGAGGCTCGGCACGACGTCGGCGCCGATGACCAGCGGCCGCCGGGCGCCGTAGCGGACGACGAGCGTGCCGATCGGCTCGCTGCCCTGTTCGGCTTCGACCGTGGCCGTCACGTCGGCGCCCTGGGCTTCGAGCGCGCGAATGAAGCCGATCCGAAGCGGGTTCAGACAAATCTGTTCGAGCCGCACCTCGGCGCCCGGGAGCGCCGCCGCCGCCGCGGCCCAGACGGCCGCCGAGGACGGATCGCCGGGCACGGCGAGCGGCCTGGACGGCGCGACGGCCTCCTGGCCGCCGGTCACGCCACGCCGGTTGCCGTGCCGCTCCAGGGCCAGCCCGAACACCGGAAACGCACGCTCCGTATGATCCCGCGACGGCTGCGGCTCGGTCACCGACGTCGAGCCGCTGGCCGTCAGGCCGGCGAGCAGGATCGCGGTCTTGACCTGGGCGCTCGCCACCGGCGATTGCCAGTCGATGCCGTGCAGGTCGCGGCCGTCGATGACCAGGGGCGCGCGGCCGCTGTCGGATCGAATCGACGCGCCCATGGCGGCCAGCGGATCGATGACGCGCCGCATCGGCCGCCGGCTGAGCGACTCGTCGCCGGTCAGGGTCGAACGGAACGGACGGCCGGCGAGCGCGCCGGCGAACAGGCGCATCGTCGTGCCGGAATTGGCGGCGTCGAGCGCGCGGGACGGGGCGCGGAGACCGTCCCAGCCGCGGCCGCGGACGCGGATGGTGTCGTCAGCCACCCGATCGATGCCGACGCCGAGCTGCGCCAGGCAGCGGATGGTGGCGGCGACGTCGGCGCCGGGCGCGAGCCCGGAAATCGTCGTGTCGCCACGAGCCAGGCCGGAGAACAGCGCGTAGCGGTGGGAAATCGACTTGTCGCCGGGGACACGCAGCCGTCCCCGCAGCGTCCGGACGGGCGTCAGGTCGAGAGGGGATGTCGCGTGCGAGGGCATCGTTGTGATACGGCGGCGCGCGGGCGTTCTTGAACCGCGTCGCGCTTATATGTTACTTACTCCGCGCCCATGCCTACTGGCGGCCATCTGATCCGACTCGAACTGCCGAGTTCCTTTGACCTGCTCGATCTCGTGCAGCACTTGAGCGATCGGTTGTCGTCGATTGCCGGGCTCGACGAAGACACCATCCACTGGGTCAGCGTCGCGGTGCGCGAATCGGTGATCAACGCCATCAAACATGGCAACCGCCAGAATCGCGACAAGAAAGTCGTCGTCGAGTTCCGGTTGCGGCCGCCGGCCAAACCGGACGAGTTCGTCGTCGACGTCGCCGACGAAGGCGAAGGCTTCGACCCCGAAGAGGTCGCCAACCCGCTCGATCCCGAGAACATGCTCAAGTCGAGCGGCCGCGGGATCTTCTTCATGCGTAATTTCATGGACGAGGTGACGATCGCGCGCCGGCCCGAAGGCGGCATGGCGGTCCACATGGTCAAGAAGCTGTCCTGATTGGCACTGCCTCCTCACTACCTCGCTACCGCGATCGAAGCGGCGCTCCAGGCCGGCCGCGTCCATCGCCGCTACTTCAGACGTCAGCCGCACATCGAGAAGAAAGGGCCAATCGATCTGGTCACGGCCGCCGATCTCGAAGCCGAACGTCAGTTCCGGCGCTTGATCGCCGCGCGCTATCCGTCGCACGTCGTGCTCGGCGAGGAGGAATCGCAGGGGAGCGGGCCCCGTAGCGGCCGCGCGCGGTGGATCATCGACCCGGTCGATGGCACCACCAACTTCGCGCACGGGCTGGCGTTCTTCTGCGTCTCAATCGCGCTCGAGATCGACGGCCGGATCGAAATCGGCGTCGTCTACGACCCGATCGCCGAGGAGCTGTTCACCGCGGAACGGGGAGAGGGCGCACGCCTGAACGGCGAGCGGATCTCGGTGACGCGCGAGATGACGCTCGGCGACGCGGTACTCTGCACGGGATTCCCGTACAGCATCCGCCACGACCGCGACCTTCAGGTGCGCGTGTTCGGCGAGTTCCTCGGATCGGCGCGCGCGGTGCGACGCCTGGGGTCGGCGGCGCTCGACCTCTGCTACGTTGCCGCCGGGCGCTTCGACGCCTTCTACGAAGAGCACCTGAATGCCTGGGACATGATGGCCGGCCTGCTCATCGTCGAAGAAGCGGGCGGCAGGACCACGCGTTTCGACGCGACGCCCGTCGATCCGTTCAGGGGGCAGGTGATCGCGACCAACCCGGCGCTGCTGGCGCCGATCCTCGACGTCATCCGCCGCGTCTACGGCCCCGCTGACCTGACGTCCTGAGCTCACAAGGGGACAGACGATGCCGATCGGCGCGCGCGAATCGCGCGATTTGATGCGCACGGCTTGGCATCATTCCTGCTCAATCGACCGGTGAGGTTCGGTCGTGCTGAACCGCATGAGGAGATGCTCATGAGACGCGCGTTCCTTTCTGCGATGGGTGGGGCTCTGTTCGTGTTCGCGGCCGCGGCGCCGGCGTCCGCTCAGATCGTGCAGTCGCTGCACGTCAGCTTCGGCGTCTTCGGCCCGCGCGGTTTCGACAGCCGCACCAACGGCGACGTGCTCGTCGCGAACCTGACCCGTGGGGAGGTCGCGCCCGGCCTTACGGACGCGTATCTGTTCGAGATCAGCGACTTCAAGGGCGCCAACATCCTCGGCGAGTGGCAGGTCGGCTTCGGCAATCACATCGAGGTCGCCGCCGGCGTCGGCTACTACGCCAACACGGTGCCGAGCATCTACCGAGATCTCATCAACGACGACGGCCGCGAGATCTTCCAGGAGCTGCGCCTGCGCATCGTGCCGATCAGCGGCGTGGTGCGGTTCCTGCCGTTCGGCAACGCGAGCACGGTGCAACCGTACGCGGGCGCCGGCATCTCCGCGCTCAACTGGCAGTACTCGGAGATCGGCGAGTTCGTCGATCCAGTGACGCTCGAAGTCTTCCCGGCCCGCTTCCAGGCGTCGAGCACGGACTTCGGTGCGCTGTTTCTGCTGGGCGCGCGGTTCCCGATCAAGGGCGACATCTACGGCGTCACCGCTGAGTACCGCTATCAATTCGGCGAAGGCGACCTCGGCGGACCCGAGAGCGGATTCCTCGGACCGAAGATCGATCTCTCCGGCTGGAGCCTCAACGTCGGATTCCTCGTCAGGTTCTGAGCGAAGGCTTGGAGGCTTGGGGCTTCGAGGCTTGGGGTTCCAAGGCCAGGCGGCAAGCCGGTCAATCTCTCCGATAGAGCGCCACGCCTCCGCCTTCCGCGACGCGGGTGAAGCCGTCGAGGAAGGCGGAGGCGCTTCTGGCGCGTTGCGCCAGCACGTCGCCGCCCTCGGCCTGTTCCTCGATCAGAATCCAGCGCACGTGGCGCCGCGGCATCGCCGTCGCGGCGAGCCAGAGATCGAAGCTGCCCTCGTGTAGGAAGTCCTTCAGGTCGAACCCGGCGGCCGACGTCTCCTGCATGTAATGGCCGAGCGAGCCCATGCTCGCGAGGATCGGCGTGCCGTCCCAGTCGCGCGCGAGCGCCGCGGTCACCGCGCGCCGCCCGTCGCGAAACGGCGTCTCCCATTGCGCCTCGAGCACGACCGGCGCGTCGGGCGACAACGGCGGCCGCTGCCAGATCGCGATCGCGACCAGCGCCGCGGCGCCGAGCGTGCGCCCCCGCGCCGGCACCACCCACAGGGCGTAGCCGGCGAGCGCGCCGGCGGCGACGACGAGCGGCGCCATGTAGCGCACGCGGAGCGGATGGCCGTCGTAGAACGCGAGGAAGGGCAGCGCGCCGGCGAGGACGAGCGAGACCGGCAGAAGACACGCGGGTGAGCGCGGCGCGCGGACCAGGCATGCGACCGCGCCGACGACGGCGGCCCAGATCAGCGCCGGACCGCCGAGCGCGTCCGTCGTCTCTCGAATCTGCGCGTAGACTTTGGCGCCATCCTGCCGCGCCGGGTTGTCGGCGGTGAAGAAGCCGCCGGCGACGAACCAGACGTTCGTGCTCGCCTTGCTGAACACGAGAAAGGCGAGCACCGTCGCGACGACCCACGGCACGAGCGCGAGCGCGACGCGCATGCCGCGGCGGCGATGCGCCATCGCGGCGACGCCGACGAGGCCGCCGGCGATCAGCCATCCCTCGTAGCGCGTCAACATCAGCAGGCTGATCAAGATCCCGGCGACGCGTCGTCCGCGCGGCGACGGCGTCTCGATCCACCGATCGGTCGCGGCCAGGGCGAGAAGCGCCAGTCCGAACATCATCGGCTCGGTCATCGGCGTGCTCTGCAGGTAGAGCACGTTCGGATTGAGCAGAATCAGCAGCGGAATCACGACCGCGATGGACCCGGACGCGGTTCGCCGGAAGAGGTAGAGCGACAGCGCCCGGAGACCGGCTGCGAGGAACGTCACCGAGAGCACC
>DASTCC010000453.1:0-2097 GCA_035711465.1 Vicinamibacterales bacterium | reverse complement strand
GTGCCCGATGCCGGCGTCGCGGTGCTGGCGCTCGACTCGCGCGGCGGCACCTGGGACGCGATTCGCAGCAGCTTCGCCGGCGACGTCGCCTTCATGGATCGCGCCATCGAGCACGTCTCGAAGATCGTCGCCATCGATCCGCAGCGCGTGTCGATCGGCGGCTTCTCGGACGGCGCCACCTACGCGCTGTCGCTCGGCCTCATCAACGGCGACCTGTTCCGGCGCATCGTCGCCTTCTCGCCAGGGTTCGTCATTCCCGCCGAGCCGGTGGGCAGGCCGCGGATCTTCGTGTCGCACGGCCGCATCGACGAGATCCTGCCCATCGATCGCTGCAGCCGCGTGATCGTGCCGGGGCTGCAGAAGCGCGGCTACGAGGTGACGTTCCGCGAGTTCGACGGCGGCCACATGGTGCCGGCGGAAGTTGCGGCGGAAGGGTTCAGGTTCGCGGCCGCGAAGTAGTTGCTGGGGCTTGGGGCTGGGTCTTCGGCCTCGAGCTCGGACTCATCTTGACAATCAAGATGAGAGATCCGTAAGCTCCGGACGTGCCTCTCTGGCGCCATCTCGTCCACGGCGTTCGATCGCTCGTGCGGCCGACGACGGTCGATCGCGAGATCAGCGATGAAGTCCGGGACTATCTCGAGCGCGCGACGGCCGATCACGAAGCACGCGGCCTTTCGTTGGATGACGCGCGGCGCGCTGCGCGGCTCGAGCTCGGCAGCCTCGCCAGCACCGAGGAGCACGTTCGCAGCTACGGCTGGCAGCACGTCGTCGAGACCACCGTCGCCGACGTCCGTTACGCTTGGCGCGGTCTGCGCGGCTCGCCGGGATTCGCCGCCGCCGTCATCCTGACGCTCGCGCTGGGTCTCGGCGCTGTGACGACGATCGCGAGCGCGGTGCGGCCAATCCTGCTCGAGCCGGTCCCCTACCCCGATGCGGCGCGTGTGGCGATCATCTGGGAAATCGATTCGACCGGCCGCCGCATCGACGGCACCTTTGGCATGTACCGGTGGCTGCTCGAGCGTAGCCGCGCGTTCGCCTCGATTGCGGTGACGCGGCCGTGGCTGGCGACGATCACCGGCGTCGACGAGCCGGAACGGATTCACGCGGCCTCCGTGACCGCCGGCTATTTCGACGTGCTCGGCGTACCGCCGGCGATCGGACGCTCGTTTTCGGTCGACGACGACCGCGCCAACGGGCCGCAGGTGGCAGTCATCGGCGACCGGGTATGGCGGCGCCGCTTCGATGCGGATCCGCAGATCGTCGGCCGAACGCTGTCGCTGGACAACCGGCCATACACCGTGGTCGGCATCATGCCGGCCGCCTTCGAGGATGCGCTCGCGCCGGACGCCGAGATCTGGACGCCGCTCCAGTACGACCTCTCGCAGGGTCGCGCCTGGGGGCATCACCTCCGCACCGTCGGCCGGGTGCGCCCAGACGTCACGCTCGATCAGGCGTCGACCGAGATCGACGCGCTCGGGCGAGAGGCGATCGCGACGCTCAAACCCGAGACCTACGGCCAGAACATGTCCTTCGCCGCCGTCGCGCTCGGCGACGAGTTGACGCGCGACATCCGGCCGGCGCTCGTCGCGATGATCGCGGCCGTGTCGCTGCTGCTGGTCATCGGCTGCGTCAACGTCACGAACCTGCTGCTGGCGCGCGGGGTGCGGCGGCGCGGCGAGTTCGCGCTTCGCACTGCGCTCGGCGCCGGACGATCGCGTCTGATCCGGACGCTCCTCACCGAATCGCTGATGCTCGCCGGCGCGGGCGGCGCGGCCGGCCTGGCGGTCGCCGCGCTTGGCGTGCGGGCGGTGACGCAGCTTGGTCTGGCCACGGTCCCGCGCATCGACGCCGTCCGGTTGGACACCGGCATCTACCTGTTCGCGCTCGGCGTCGTGACCATCGTCGGCATCGGCGTCGGTCTGGTGCCCGCCCGCGTCCTGGCGCGAACCGATCCGCGCGACGGGCTGGCCCACGCGTCGCGCGGCCAGACGAGCGGACATCATCGTCTCCGGCGCGCGCTGGTCGCGATCGAAGTTGCGCTCGCGCTCATCCTGCTCGTCGCTTCGGGGCTGTTGTTCAGGAGCCTGGAACGGCTGT
>DASTCC010000452.1:0-12288 GCA_035711465.1 Vicinamibacterales bacterium | reverse complement strand
GTTTCGCGGCAACAATGTCGTCCGCGAAGCGATGCATGCGGCTTTCCTGTATCACGCCATCCAGGCCGGCCTCGACATGGGCATCGTCAACGCCGGCCAGCTCGCGGTCTACGAGGACATCCCGAAGGATCTGCTCGAGCTCGTCGAGGATGTGCTCTTCAACCGCCGGCCGGATGCGACCGAGCGGCTCGTCGCCTTTGCCGACTCGGTCAAGGGCGGCGGCAAGAAGCGTGAGGCGGATCTGGCATGGCGGGAGCAGACGGTCGAGGCGCGCCTTGCCTACGCGCTCGTCCACGGCGTCGTCGATTTCATCGAGGCCGACGCCGAGGAAGCGCGCGTCAAGCTCGGCCGGCCGCTCGACGTCATCGAGGGGCCGCTGATGGACGGCATGAAGACGGTGGGCGATCTCTTCGGCGCCGGCAAGATGTTCCTGCCGCAGGTGGTCAAGAGCGCGCGGGCGATGAAGCGCGCCGTCGCGTATCTCGAGCCGTTCATGGAGGCGGAGAAGGCGTCGGCGGGTGGCGCGCGGGCGGGCGCGGCGTCGGCCGTCGCCGCAGCCCCGGTGCGCGAGTCGAACGGCCGCGTCCTGCTCGCCACGGTCAAGGGCGACGTCCACGACATCGGCAAGAACATCGTCGGCGTCGTCCTCGGCTGCAACAACTACGAGGTGATCGATCTCGGCGTGATGGTGCCGTGCGATCGGATCCTGCGCGAGGCCGCCGAGCGCAAGGCCGACGTCATCGGCCTCAGCGGCCTGATCACGCCGTCGCTCGACGAGATGGTGTTCGTGGCGAAGGAGATGGAGCGGCTCGGCCTGCAGACGCCGCTGCTCATCGGCGGCGCCACGACCAGCAAGCAGCACACCTCCGTCAAGGTCGCGCCCGTCTATTCAGGACCGACCGTGCACGTGCTCGACGCCTCGCGCGCCGTCGACGTCGTCTCGAGCCTGCTGAGCGATCGGCTGCGCGACGGCTATCTCGCCAGCGTCCGCGCCGACCACGCGCTGACGCGCGAGAAGTACGGCAGCCGTCGCGAGAAGCCGCTGCTCACGATCGCCGACGCGCGCGCGAATCACCTGCGCACCGACTGGGACTCGCTCGAGCTGCCGGTCCCCTGGCTGATCGGCCGCCGCGTCGTCGAGCCATCGCTCGAAGACCTCGTGCCCTACATCGACTGGACGTTCTTCTTCTCGGCGTGGGAGCTGAAAGGCCGCTATCCGGCGATCCTCGACGACCCCACGGTCGGCGCCGCGGCGCGCGATCTGTTCGCACACGCGCAGACGCTCCTCGATCGCATCGTCAGCGAACGGTCGATCACGGCGCGCGGCGTCTACGGCTTCTGGCCGGCCAACGCGATTGGCGACGACATCGCGGTGTATCGCGACGACGGCCGGGCGCGGGAGATCGCGAGGTTCCACATGCTCCGCCAGCAGGAGCCGAAGGAGGACGGGCGTCCGAATCGATCGCTCGCCGATTTCGTCGCGCCGAAGGACTCGCACGCGCCCGACTACATCGGCGCGTTCGCGGTGACCGCCGGCATCGGCGCCGACGAGCTGGCGCGCGCGTTCGAGAAGAAGAAGGACGACTACAGCGCGATCATCGTCAAGGCGCTCGCGGATCGGTTGGCCGAAGCGTTCGCCGAGCACCTGCACCAGCAGGCGCGCCGCGACTGGGGCTACGCCGCCGACGAGATGCTGAGCAACGAGGAGCTGATCGCGGAGAAGTACCGCGGCATCCGTCCGGCGTTCGGCTACCCGGCGTGTCCCGACCACACGGAGAAGCGCGCGCTGTTCGATCTGCTCGACGCGCCGGCAGTTGGCATCAACCTCACTGACTCATTCGCGATGACACCAGCGGCGTCGGTCAGCGGCATCTATCTCAGCCACCCGGAAGCGAAGTACTTCAACGTCGGCCGCATTGGACGGGATCAGCTGGAGGACTACGCGAAGCGGAAGGGCATGACGCTGGATGAGGCCGCGCGCTGGCTGGGGCCGAATCTGTAAGGACGCGCGGCGCGACAGGGGTGGAGGCGCAAGCCTTCAAGCCTTCCGATCAGTCCGGCCTCAACGCCTCGACGAACTTCGGATCGATCCTCCAGACGACGTCCGGCGAAGGCACCATCCACAACGCCTTCTGGGCGATCACGATCGGCCCGCCGGTCTCGCCGGTGAACTGCTGCGCGACGCGATTGTTGCGTGTCTCGATGCGCGTGAGTGGCGCGCCCTTCGCGCTGACCCACACCGATCCTTCACCTGCCGCAAGGTAGCCGCCGGCGCTCGGCATGCCGACCTCGACGGTCGCGCTGACGCGGTTGCTCTTCGGATCGATGCGGCTGACGGTGCCGTCGCCCTGATTGAGCACCCACACCGCCCCCTCCCCGGCGACAATGCGGCGCGGCGACTTGCCGACCTTGATCGACTCCTTGATCAGATTCGATCGCGCCTCGACCTTCACCACCTGGCTGTGTTCGGTGTCCGTGACCCAGATCGCGTCGCTGTCGAAGACGATCGATGACGATCCGGCAGGCACGTAGATCTCGGCGACCGGTTCGCCGGTGGCGGGATCGACGCGCAGCAGCGTGCCCTTCGCGTCGCGCAGGACCCACACGCTGCTCATGCCGAACGCGATCGAGCCGCCGCCCTCGGCGAGCGGCGCCGGGATGTTCGCCGTCAGCGTGTTGGTGGCCGGGTCGAGCCGGGCCAGCGCCGCCGCTCCACAGAGCGCCAGCCACACCGACGACGCCCCCGAGGTCAGCCCGCCGCAGACGCCCGGGCCGATCGCGATCGTCGCGGCCACCGTATTCACTTTGGGATCGACGCGGCTGACGGTGCCCGACGCGGCGCGCGTGATCCAGACCGCGTCATCCGTGGCGGCCAGGTCCGAGGCGCCGATAAGGTCTAGCGCGGCTTCGGTCCTGACCCGGCTGAACGGCATGACGTCGGGCGGCGGTCCGGCCGGCTTGGCGGGCGGTTTGGGGTCCTGAAACGCGAAAAAAACCGCGAAAACAGCCGCAAAACCGGTTTTGCAGAGGGCCTGCATGGTCGTCATAATACTGGGTCACCGTCCGAACCCTATGGCTGACATCCTGCGGACCTGGATTGGCCGCGCCGGTCCCACGCTGATCACAGCCGTGGGACTGGTCGCCGCGCTCAGCGCGCGACAAGCGCAAGATGCTCCCGCGGCGCCCGCGCCGCAAGCGCCGCTCGACGCGAAGAGCGTCGAGTTCTTCGAAGCGCGCGTCCGGCCGGTGCTCGTCGACAACTGCTACGACTGTCATGCCGAGGCGGCGACGGCCGGGCTGCGGCTCGACTCGCTCGACGGGCTGCTCAAGGGCGGCAAGTCCGGACCGGCGCTCGTGCCGGGCGATCCCGACGCCAGTCTGTTGATCAAAGCGATTCGTCACGCCGCCGGCGCGCCGAAGATGCCGAGCGGCGCGCCGAAGCTCAAAGACGCGGACATCTCGTCGCTCGTCGAATGGGTGCGCGCGGGCGCCCAGTGGCCCGCGCCGACGATGGGTGCCGCGCCGGCCGGTCCGCGCGAGAAGACGATCACCGCCGAGCAGCGGGCGTTCTGGTCGTTCCAGCCGATCCGCACGGTCGAGGTGCCCGCGGTGCAGGACACCGCGTGGCCGAAGAACGACATCGATCGCTTCGTCCTGGCGCGCCTCGAGCGCGAAGGCCTGAAGCCGGTCGCCGCCGCCGACAAGCTGACGCTGCTGCGGCGGACGACGATGGATCTGACGGGCCTGCCGCCGACGCCCGAAGAAGTCGACGCCTTCATGGCGGATGCATCCCCCGACGCCTTCGCGAAGGTCGTCGATCGCCTGCTCGCCTCGCCGCAGTACGGCGAAGCCTGGGGACGGCACTGGCTCGACGTCGCCCGCTACGGCGAAGACGACTACCGCAGTCTCTCGCCCACCGGCGAAGGGCACGACAAGTACCCGAACGCGTATTTGTATCGCGACTGGGTCGTGCGCGCGATCAACGACGACCTGCCGTACGACCAGTTCGTGAAGGCGCAGCTGGCCGCGGATCTCGGCGATCGCGGCGATCGGGTCCGCAACCTGCCGGCGCTCGGCTTCCTCGGCCTCGGGCCCTGGTTCTACGACAACGGCGCCGTCGAGATCATGCGCGCCGACGAGCGCCACGACCGCGTCGACGTCGTCAGCCGCGGCCTGCTCGGCCTCACCGTCGGCTGCGCGCGCTGCCACGACCACAAGTACGATCCGATTCTCACCAAGGACTACTACGCGCTCGCCGGCGTCTTCCTGAACACCGAGTACCACGAGTACCCGAACGCGCCGAAGTCGATCGTCGACGAGTACCAGTCGATCAAGAAGAAGATCGAGAAGAAGCAGGAGCTGCTCGGCGAGTTCATGTCGACCGAGTCGCAGCAGCTCGCCGAGTCGCTGGCGTTCCAGGCGTCGAAGTACATGCAGGCCGTCTGGAAAGTCACCGGCGAGCCCAAGCAGGACAAGAATCAGGTCATCAACTCCGGCAAGTTCGACTACGAGCTGTTCGATCGCTGGATGTACTTCCTGTCGAAGCCGCCGATCTTCTATCCCTACCTCAAGGACTGGCAGGCGATGGTCGAGAAGGGCGGCACGGCAGCCGAAGCGCAGAAGCTCGGCGATGCCTTCCAGACGCTCCTTGTCGACGTGCTGCTCGAGCGGCGCGCCGTGGACGAAGAGAACAAGATCATCCGCGCCAAGGCGCTGCCCGGCACCAAGCCCAAGGAGCGCGCCAATCTGCCCAACGAGTTCAAGACCAACGACGACTTCTGCCCGGGCTGCGGCCTCGAGCTGAAGAGCATGCCGGCCGAGCGCACCGCGCTCTGGAACGACGCGTTCGCGTTCAATCTCGAGCCCGACAACGCGCCCGGCAAGCCGAGCAAGCCGGCGCTGCTGAGGTTCAACGGCTGGGGTCTGGAACGGCAGCTCTCCGCCGAGCGCCGTCAGCTGATCGAGGCGCTGCGCGAAGACATCAAGGCGATGGAGAAGACGCTGCCGGCGAAGTATCCGTACGTGCACGGCGTGCAGGATCTCGGCGAGCCGCAGGATCTCAACGTCAGCCTGCGCGGCAACCCGTTCCGGCTCGGCGACGAGGTGCCGCGCGGCTACCTGACGGTGTTGAGCGCCGGCGAGCGGAAGCAGTTCTCGCGCGGCAGCGGCCGGCTCGAGCTCGCCGAGACCATCGTCAGCGAGCCGATCTTCAGCCGCGTCATCGTCAACCGGATCTGGAAGGCGCACTTCGGCAGCGGCCTGGTCGACACGCCGAGTAACTTCGGCGCCAACGGCGAGCGCCCGTCGCATCCCGAGCTGCTCGAATACCTGGCGCAGTACTTCATCGATCACGAGATGTCGATGAAGGCGCTGCACCGCGAGATGCTGCTGAGCGCGACCTATCAACTGAGCGCGGATCATGACCAGAAGAGCTTCGACGTCGATTCCGGCAACCGCCTCTACTGGCGCGCGAACCGGCGGCGGATGACGGCCGAGCAGATTCGCGACAGCGTGCTGTCGGTCGCCGGCGTGCTCGACACGAAGCTGGGCGGGCCGTCGGAGCCGCTGACGCCGCTCTACACCCGGCGAACGCTCTACGGCCGCATCAGCCGCTACCGGCTCGACGAGTTCCTGCAGCTGTTCGATTTCCCGAGCCCGAATCTGTCGGCCGAGAAGCGCTTCTCGACCAACGTGCCGCTGCAGCGCCTGTTCTTCATGAACAGCGACTTCATGCAGCAGCACGCGGAGAAGCTGGCCGCCAGGGTCGCGAACGAAGCGAACGACGACGCGCGGATCCAGAAGGTCTACAAGATCCTCTTCGGCCGCGCGCCGACCGCCGCGGAAGTGACGGCCGGCAAGGAGTTCCTGCGCGACGAGCCGATGCGGCAGTACGAAGATCGCAAGGCTGAAGAAGCAAAGAAGAAAGCCGAACAGGAGAAGGCGAAGCCGGGCGAGGCGAAGCCGGCGGACGCGGAGACCAAGCTCGCGCCCGGCGCCGACGGCATGATGTCCGGCGTCGTGCCGGGCGCGCCGCGCCCGGCCGACGACAAGATGCTGCCGGTCACCACCTTCGGCCGCTACGTGAAAGTGCTGCTCAGCTCGAACGAGTTCATTTTCGTCAATTAGGCCCGATTGGAGCCGAACCGAGGCGAGATGTCGCACAAAGCCGTTCAACCCGTCACGCGCCGCGACGCGCTCTGCCGCATCGGCAACGGCTTCGGCATGCTCGCCTTTGCCAGCCTGGTCGGCGAGTCCCTCGCCGCCGCCGGCTTCGACCAGGCGCAGGAGATTGGCGCGCCCAAGCTCGATCATCCGGCGCGCGCCAAACGCGTCATCTTCCTGTTCATGAACGGCGGGCTCTCGCAGGTCGACAGCTTCGATCCGAAGCCGATGCTGACGAAGTATCACGGCCAGCCCTTGCCGGGCGGATCGGTCGCGACCGAGCGCAAGACCGGCACGCTGCTCCGGTCGCCGTTCACGTTCAAGAAGTACGGCCAGAGCGGCATCGAGGTGAGCGAGCTGTTTCCGCACGTCGGCGAGTGCGCGGACGACATCTGCTTCGTGCGCTCGGTGCACACCGACATCCCGAATCACGAGCCGTCGATGCTGATGATGAACACCGGCCACACGCAGGTCGGCCGTCCGTCGCTCGGCGCGTGGCTCACGTACGGGCTTGGCACCGACAACAGGAATCTTCCCGGCTACGTCGTCCTCTGTCCGACGGTGCCGACGACAGTCGGACCGCCGCTCTGGAACAACGCGTTCCTGCCCGCGGTGCACCAGGGCACGTTCATCTCGAGCCGGACCGAGCGGCCGGATCAGATCGTCGGCAAGGATTTCGATCCGAAGAAGCTGATCTCGTTCATCCACAACAAGGAATTCACGCTGCCCGAGCAGCGCCGCGAGCTCGATCTGCTGGAGAAGCTCGACCAGATGCAGCGCCAGGGTCAGCCGGCCGATCCGCAGCTCGAAGCGGCGATCAGCTCGATGGAGATCGCCTACCGGATGCAGACGGAGGCGCCCGAAGTCTTCGACATCCGCAAGGAGACGAAGGCGACGCTGGAGCTCTACGGTCCGGGCAGCACCGGCCGTGCGTGTCTGATGGCGGTGCGCCTCGTCGAGAAGGGCGTGCGGATGGTGCAGGTCTACTACGCGGCCGGCGATCCGTGGGACGCGCACGGCGACATCCTGCAGCACCGCAAGAACGCGATGGACTCGGATCGGCCCTACGCGGCGGTGATCAAGGACCTCAAGTCACGCGGCCTGTTCAAGGACACGCTCGTCGTCTGCGGCTCGGAGTTCGGGCGCACGCCGGTCGTCGAAGTCGGCGGCGGCGCGGGCACGGTGCAGAACGGCCGCGATCACAACCCGTTCGGCTTCACGATGTGGCTCGCCGGCGGCGGCATCAAGGGCGGCATGACCTACGGGGCGACCGACGACTTCGGCTTCAAGGCGATCGAGAAGCCGGTGCACGTGCACGACATCCACGCGACGATCCTCCATCTCATGGGGATCGATCACACCAAACTGACGTATCGCTACAGCGGACGGGATTTCCGGCTGACCGACGTGTCCGGGAACGTGCTGCACGAGATCCTGGCGTAGAGCCGGTGCGGGGTGCTGGGTGCTCAGTGCTGGGTGCTCTGAACCCGCACGCAGCACCCAGCACCCAGCACAGCCTAGGCTTTCAACGTCATCAACGGGTCCAGCTTCAACGCGCGTCTGATCGGCACGACTGTCGCCGCGGCGGCGCCGAGCGCCAGGGCCGACGCTGCGACGGCGATCGCCGCCGAGTCGAGCGTGCCGACGTCGACGAGAAGCGATCGCAGCAGGCGCGCGGCGACGATGCTGATCGCGACGCCGACGCCGAGGCCGATTGCCGTCAGTCGCAGCGCCCGCGTCGCGATGTGCGCGACGATAGCTCGACCGGATGCGCCGAGCGCGACGCGGACGCCGATGTCGCGCGTCTCCTGCGCGACCGCAAACGCCAGCAGGCCGTAGACGCCGACGACCGCAAGCAGCAGACCGGCTCCCGCGAGCGCGGCAATGACCGTCGCGCCGACGCGATCGGTCGCCACCTGTCTCTGCTTCAGCTCCGTCATCGTCGCCGCCTCGAACATCGCCAACGATTCGTCGGCGGCGAGCACGGCGTCCCGTATCGATGGAACGAGCGCCAGCGGATCGCCCACCGCGGCCCGCACCATCACGTGCGCGCCATCGCCCGACGGCGAGAGCGGGAACTGCGCGTAGGGCAGATACCAGGTCTCCGTGTACTCGCCCGAGTCGTCGACCGCGCCGACGACGCCGACGATCGTCAGCCATGGCTGCGGCGAGTCGTAGCCGCCGCGCTTCACGCGCTTGCCGATCGCCGACTCGTTCGGCCAGAAGCGCCGCGCGAATCGCGCGTCGACGACGAGCGCGAGCTGGCTGCCCTCGCGGTCCGCCGGCGTGAACGTGCGCCCCTCCCGCAGCGGGATCTGCATCGTCGTGAAGAAGTCCGGCGTGACCAGGCGGTGATGGACGGTCGCGAGCGGCTGGCTCGGCTGCGCCGCCGGTTGGCCTTCGATAGAGATGCGCGCGCCCCAGTCGCCGCAGCAGATCGGATTGACCGTGGTCGCGCCAACACCGCTGACGCCGGGGAGTGCCGCGATGCGGCCGATCGCCTCGTCCATGAGCGCGACGCGTGCGTCGCCAGCGCGGTACTTCGGGTGGCTGAGCTCGATCTGGAACGTCAGCAGCCCGCTCGCGGCGAGGCCCAGGTCGCGATTGAGCAGCCGGTTGACGCTGCGAATCATCAGGCTCGCGCCGGTCAGGAGCACGAGCGCGAGTGCAATCTCGGCGATGACCAGACCGCCGAGCACGCGCCGGCTCGCGGTGGACGCGGCCGATCGGCCGCCGCTCTTCATGACGACGCTGAAGTCGCTCCGCGAGGCGCGGGCGGCGGCGACGATGCCGGCGGCGAGGCCGCACAGGCAGGACAACGTCAAGCCGAAGACCCACACCCGCCAGTCGAGCGGCACCGAGGTGACGCCCATCTGCTGCGGCATCGTGTCCGGCAGGAGCGCGACCAGTGCGTCCTTGAGCCAGACGGCGACGACAATCCCGGCGGCGCCGCCGAGCAGGAACAACAGGACGGTCTCGGTGACGAACTGACGCAGCTGTCGCGCGCGGCCGCAGCCGAGCGCAGCGCGGACGACGACCTCGCGCTGGCGGACCGCGAACCGCGTGGTCAGGAGCATTGCGACGTTGGCACAGCCGATCAGCAGCAGGAAGCCGACGCTGCTCATCAACGCGACGCTCAGCGGGCCTTCGTTGTCGCTCACGGCCTCACGCGCCGTCACGGCGTTCAGACCGAGACCGGCGAGGACCTGGGGATAGAGCTCGTTCAGCCGGCGGCCGGTGGCCTCGAGCTTCGCGTTGAGCGCCGGCAGATCGACGCCGGGCTTCACTCTCGCGAAGATCGCGAGCAGCCGCTGATCGGGATCGTACGTCGCCGGCGTCCAGGCGTCGGCATTGTAGGGAAAGTGATAGCCGTCCGGCATCACGCCGACGACGGCGAAGCGACGGCCATCGGCGGTGACGTCGAGCGCCGCGAGGTCGGCGCTCCGGCCGAACGCGCGCGACCACAGCCGATGGCTGATGATCAGCACGCCCGAGGCGTCGCCAGCGCGCTCTTCGTCAGCGCTGAAGGTGCGGCCGATCGCCGGCGCGATGCCGATGAGCGACGTCATCCCCGGCGACACGCGAATGACAGACGCGCGCTCGACGCCCGTCGGCCCGGCAATGTTGAGGCTGCTGCCGCTGAACGCGACGATGCGCTCGAACTGGTCGGTCATCGCCAGCACGGCGTCGAACGAGCGGCGGCTCGCGTCAACCTGACGACGCCGGCCATCGGGGCTCAGGCTGTACTCGCGCACGCGCACGAGGCGTCCCTCAGGATCGATCGGCAGCGGCCGGAAGAATATGGCGTTGACGACGCCGAAGAGGGCTGTGTTGGCGCCGAGCCCGAGCGCGATGGTGATCAGCGTGACCGCCGCGAAACCCGGCTGCGCCCGCAGCATGCGGAAGCCGTACTTCAGGTCGAAGATCAGCTCGCCGAGCCATTGCCGGCGGTGTGAATCACGGTCGCCGGCACCGGCGTCCGCCGCGCAGATACGCGCGACCGCCGCCGGATCGGCGCGACGGCGCGCCACCTCGGTGCGCGCGGCGTCTCGGGGCATGCCCCGACGCTCGAGATCCTCGGCGCGCAGCTCGGCGTGGAGCTCGAGCTCGTCCTGCACGTCCTCGACAGGACGCCGCCACCCGAACAGCGACGAGAGATTCGATCCGAAGCGGCGCTGCGATCGCGGCATCGTCTACTCCTTGCCGAGCAGCAGCCGCGAGACGCCGCGGGCGAAGGTCGCCCACTGGGCGGTCTGCTGGCTGAGGTGCTTGCGGCCCCTGTCGGTGACGCGATAGAAGCGCGCGCGTCGATTGCCTTCGGTGACGCCCCAATCGCCGCGGAGATAGCCCTTGCGCTCGAGACGGTAGAGCGCGGGGTAGAGCGACCCGTCTTCGACGACGACGGCGCCCTTGGTGGCCGCTTCGATGCGGCGGACGATGCCGTAGCCGTGATCGGCGTCGTCGGCGACGGCGCGAAGGATCAGGGCGTCGAGGGCGCCATGGAGGAGCTCGTTGCTCTTGCGAGGCATTGACCTAGATAATCTTGGGCAGAGGGTGGTTGTCAAGTCCCGAGCTGCGAGCCCCGAGCCCAGAGCCGGACGCCTACTTCGCCCCTGCGCAGGCGCGGTTGCCGGCGGCGTCGGTAGCGCAGACCTGGTACGGCGTATCGGAAGCGATGTCTGCCGGCACGGGCACGCGCCAGAGGTACTCGCCGTACCACGTCATCGCGGCGCGGCGAGGCCCCTGCGGCGTCGTCCATTCGGCGACTACGTCTTTCAGTTCGCCGTCGAGCAACGGACTCTTGCGATCGTGGATGCGCGCACGCAGCATCGCCGGCGCGGTGCCGGAGGCGGCGAGCAGATTGACGATCGTGATCGACGGCGGCGCCGTGTCCTTCGCCAACCCGGTGCCGAAGTGAATGCGTTCGCTCGTCGCCTGCGGGTTCTCGCCCTGCGCCTGGATCGCGTCCATCCGGCCGTCGCCGTCCAGGTCGGCGAGCGCGAGGCCGAGCGTGCCCGGCGTCGGCGGACCGTCGAACACGTCGCGGATCATCGTCAGTCGTCCCTTGCCGTCGTTGACGAGCAGACGATCGGGCCCGCTGAGCGATCCCATGACGAAGTCGGCGTCGCCGTCGTTGTCGTAGTCGAGGTAGGCGATGTTGTTGTCGTCCTCGCCGAGGTTGCTCTCCGGCGGCCACCACAGCGTCGTCGCGTCGCGAAAGCGTCCCTTGCCGTCGTTGCGGAAGACGTGTTCGCGGCGATCGCCGCCGCGCTCGGCGACGATCTCGCCGTCGTTGATGGTGACCAGGTCGAGGAAGGTGTCGCCGTCGAGGTCCATGGCCTCGAACTCGTAGTTGTTCGTGTACTGCGGCATGAAGCGCGAGTCGTCCGTGAACTTGCCGCTGCCGTCGTTTCGGAAGAGCAGGCTGCCGGGGCAGCGCTTGCAGGAGATCACCACGTCGAGGTCGTAGTCGTTCTCGACGTCGACGACCTCGAGCTCCCAGGAGAAGCGGACCAGCACCTCGGGCATCTTCGTATCGGTCGCGTCGGTGAACTTGCCGGCGCCGTCGTTCAGCCACAGCCTGGTGCGGCCGCCGATGTTCGACATGTTGTTGCCAGGGCCCCAGTCGGCGAGGACGAGGTCGAGGTCGCCGTCGCCGTCGACGTCGCCGGGCTCGAGGTCGCCGAAGCTCGCCGGCCGCTGCGGCAGATGCGTCGCCGTCACTTCCTGGAACCTGCCGCCGCCGGTGCCGAGATAGAGACGGCTCTGCGTCTGATACGTCGTGCCGACGACGACGTCGACGACGCCGTCGCCGGAGAAATCGCGGGCCTTGATCACGCGGGCGATGTCGGGTGTCGGCCCGAAGACCTCGGCGCTGCGGTCGCTGAACCGCTGATCTGGCCCGTTGTTGACGAAGGCCTGATTGGGCTCCGGCGTGCCCGGCGTCGAATAGTCGCCGCCGTTGGCGAAGAGGATGTCGTAGCGGCCGTCGCCGTTGATGTCGGCGATCTCGACCTTGTTGGTCCAGTATTTGGTCTCGCCGATGGTCCTGTCGGTGACGTCGGTCCAGAGAATCGTCGAGGGTTTGGCCTGGACGAGCATCGCAGCCGCGATCACGCTGGAGAC
>DASTCC010000451.1:0-6628 GCA_035711465.1 Vicinamibacterales bacterium | reverse complement strand
GCCGCGGCGACGGCGATCTGCTGCCGCACTTCCTCGACCGACCTGCCGGCGACCTCGACCTGGTCGCGCGCCTGGTCGACGCGCGCGCGCTGCGCGATCGGCAGGATCGGCACGCCCGCCGTCGCGCCGAACGTCGTCTGGTTCTGCGGCTGCGTGACCGTGCCTTCGAACCCACGCTCCGAGTTGATCGTGACGTTGCTGACCGCGGCCGATACGAACGGCATCAACCCGGCCCGGGCCTGCCTCACCAGCGCCTCGGCCCTGGCGATGTTGACCGTCGCCTGCTGGATCGATGGGTTCTTCGCCAGCGCCTGCTTGATTGCCTCGTCGAACTCGACTCTTCTCAACGGCGCCGTCTGCACCGGCGCGGCGGGCGCCGGCGTCTGTGCCGCCGCGTGTCTGCCCGCTCCCAGCATGGCCGCGATCATCACGGCCCCCATCAGCGCGCTCCGCGCGCAGCTCTCCCGCGAGTTACGCATGCGAAGTCTCCGCTCCGTGCGCGAGCGCTTCGGCGCGCTCACCGCGATGGTGCCCCTTGCCCGGCGCGATCGTGCGGATCGCGATGTAGAGCACCGGAATGAAAATGATCGACAGGAACGTCGACGCGAGCATGCCGCCGACGACCGTGGTGCCGACGGACTGACGCGCGCCCGAGCCGGCGCCGGTCGCCACCGCGAGCGGCACGACGCCGAGGATGAACGCCAGCGACGTCATCAGAATCGGCCGCAGCCGGATGCGCGCGGCCTCGACCGCCGAGTCGACGATCGAGTGGCCGTGCTCGCGCAGCTGCTCGGCGAACTCGACGATCAGAATCGAGTTCTTCGCCGCCAGGCCGATGAGCATCACCAGTCCGATTTGACAGAAGACGTCGTTGGCGAAGCCGCGCAGCCACTGCGCGCCGAGCGCGCCGAACACCGCGAGCGGCACGCCGAGCAGGATGATCAGCGGCAGCACCCAGCTCTCGTACTGCGCCGCGAGCACCAGGTAGACGATCAGGATGCTCAGGGCGAAGATGTAGGCCGCCTGCGATCCAGCCGTGATCTCTTCCAGCGACAGGCCCGCCCAGGCGTGGTCGAAGCCTGGCGGCAGCGTCTCGGCCGAGATCCGCTCCATCGTCTCGATCGCCTGGCCGGAGCTCACGCCCGGCTTCGCCGACCCGGTGATCTCCGCCGATCGATACAGGTTGAAGTGGCTGATCACCGCCGGCGCCGTCGTCTCGCGCAGCCGCACGACCGTGTCGAGCGGCACCATCTGCCCCGTCGACGAACGCGCGTAGTACTGCCGCAGGTCGTTCGCCTGGCCGCGGAATTTCTGATCGGCCTGGACGTAGACGCGATAGGCGCGGTTGTTGAAGTCGAAGTCGTTGACGTACTGCGACCCGAGCAGCACCGCCAGCGTGTCGGTCACCGCGCTCAGCGGCAGCTGCAGGCTGCGCGCGCGATCGCGATCGATGTCGACGACCAGCTGGGGGTCGTCCGCGGTGAAGCTGCTGAACAGCCCGCCGATCGGCGAGTCAGGGGCGTTGCCCTTGCCGATGATCTGACGGGTCACGTTGGCGAGATTCTCGATGGGCCCGTTCGAGCCGTCGAGCACTTCGTACTGGAAGCCGCCGAACTGCGACACGCCCTGAATCGACGGCGGCGCGACGGGAATCACCAGGCCGCCGGTGATGCCGCCGAGCAGCATCCCCTGCAGCCGCTGCAGCACCGCGCCCAGCGAGTGCTGCGGATCCCTGCGGTTCTCGTAGCTGTCCAGCCGCGCGAACATCAGCCCCTGGTTCGACGCCGAGCCGCTGAAGCTGAAGCCGGCGACCGAGAAGCACGCGATCACTTCCGGCTGCGCGAGGATGATCTTCTCGGCCTGCTTGGCGAGATCCGTCGTGTACTCGAGCGACGCGCCCGACGGCGCCTGAATGATGGCGATGAAGTAGCCCTCGTCCTCGGCCGGCACGAACGATCCCGGCACCGCCCGGTAGACCAGATAGGTCACGTAGAGACCGGCGGCGAAGATCAGCAGCATCACCAGCTCCCACCGCAGGAGCCGCTTGATGACCGCGACGTAGGCGTGCGTCATCCCTTCGATGAACCGGTTGATCGCCTTGAAGAACCCGCCCGGCTCGCGGTGCTTGCCGCCGAGCATCAGCGCCGACAGCGCCGGCGTGAACGTCACCGCGTTGAACACCGAGAGCACGACCGCGAACGCGATCGTGATCGAGAACTGCTGATACATGCGCCCGGTCGTGCCCGGGAAGAACGCGACCGGCACGAACACCGCGACCAGCACGATGCCGATGACGAGGACCGCCGAGAACACCTCGTTCATCGCGTCGACGGCCGCCTGCATCGCGCTCTTGCCGTACTCGCGCATGTGCCGCTCGATGTTCTCGATGACGACGATGGCGTCGTCGACGACGGTGCCGGTGGCGAGCACCAGGCCGAACAGCGTCAGCGTGTTGATCGAGAAGCCGAGCAGCTTCATGAACGCGAACGTGCCGATCAGCGACACCGGGATCGTCACCGCCGGAATCAGCGTGCTGCGGATGTTGTGCAGGAACAGGAACAGCACCAGAACGACGAGGATGATCGCCTCGCCGAGCGTCTTCAGCACCTCGATGATCGACTCGCGCACGACGACGACGTTGTCGAACGCAATCCGCGCCTTGAGCCCGGGCGGGAAGTTCTTCTCGAGCCGCGCCAGCTGCTCCTGAACGCCGCGGAACGTGTCGAGCGCGTTGGCGGTCGGCAGCAGCGTGATGCCGACACCTGACGCCTGCACACCGCCGAAGCGCAGCCGCGACGCGTAGTTCTCGGCGCCGAGCTCGACGCGGCCGATGTCGCGCACGCGCACCAGCGCGCCGTCCTGACCCGCCTTGACGACGACGTTCTCGAACTGCGAGACCTCCTGGAGACGGCCCTCAGCGCGCACGCTCAGCTGGAAATCCTGCTCCGGACTGGCCGGGGCCGCGCCGACCGCGCCCGCCGCCACCTGGACGTTCTGCTCGCGCAGCGCGTTGACGACGTCGGTCGCGGTCAGCCCGCGCCCGGCGAGCTTGTCGGGATCGAGCCACAGCCGCATCGCGAACTTGCGCTCGCCGAAGATGATGACGTTGCCGACCCCGGGCACGCGCCGGAACGCGTCGCGCACGTAGAGGTCGATGTAGTTGCTGATGAAGAGCTCGTCGTACTGGTTCTCTTCCGAGTAGAAGCCGATCGCGCCGAGGAACCCGGTGGTGCTCTTCTGCACCGAGATGCCGTTGGTGCGGACGTCGGCCGGCATGCGGCCGAGCGCCTGGTTGACGCGATTCTGGACTTCGACGGCGGCCAGGTCGGCGTCGCGGCCGACCTCGAAGACGACGTTGATCGTCGCCGCGCCCGAGCTGGTCGACGACGAGGTCATGTAGAGCATGCCCTCGACGCCGTTGATCACCTGCTCGAGCGGCGTGGTGACGGCGCTCTCGACCGCCTGCGAGTTGGCGCCGGTGTAGAACGCGGTGACCTGCACCGACGGCGGGGTCAGCTCGGGGAAGCGCGCGATCGGCAGCGTCGGGATCGCGATCGCTCCGGCGAGCATCACGATCAGCGAGCAGACCGTCGCCAGGATCGGACGCGTGATGAAAATGCGAGAGATCACGGCGTCCTCCCTTAGCTGCCCGAGCCCGAGCCGGCGCCCGTGCCGCCGGGCGCGGGCGGGGGCCCGGCCGGCAGTTGCTGCACCGGGACGCCGTCGCCGATCTTCTGAATGCCCGAGGTGATCAGCCGGTCGCCTTCCTTCAGCCCCGACGTCACGACGTACTCCTGGCCGACGATCGGCCCGAGCGTGACCGACCGCTGCCTGGCGACGAAGCCGCCGTTGGCCGGCTCGGCGACGTAGGCGAAGTACTGGCCGGCGACGCGGACCACGCTGACCACCGGCGCCGTGATCGTCGGCGCCGTCGTCCAGACGATCTGCGCGCGCAGGAACTGATCGGAGCGGAAGCGCACGTCGCCGCGCTGCGACAGCGGCGTCTTCGCGAGCACCGTCTGGGTCGCGTCGTCGACGCTCGAGCTGACGAAGTTGATGGTCTCGGTGCCGAGCGTCTCGCCGTCCTCGCCGACCAGGTGCACCGGCAGGCCGAGGCGCAGCTTCGGCGCCTGCTGCACCGGCACGTTGAGGTACAGTTCCAGCCCGGCGTTGTCCTCGATCGTCGTCAGTGTCGTCCCGCGCGTCACGCGATCGCCGACGCGCACGGGCACGTCGCCGATGATGCCGCCGTTGACTGCGGTGACCTTGTAGTAGCTGAGCTCGGCCTGCTGCTGCTTGATCTGCTCTTCGACGGCCTTGAGCTGCGCGTCGGCGGCCTTCTGCTGCGCGATCGCCTGCTCGTACTCCTGCTGGCTGGTCGCGCCGGCGGTGAGCAACGCCTTGGCGCGCTCGGCCTGCTGTTTCGCAAACGTCGCGTCCGCTTCACGGGCGGCTCGCTGCGACTGCAGCGAGGCCACCGCCGCCTGCTGGGTCGTCGAGTCGATGGTGAACAGATGCGCCCCCGGCTTGACCCGGTCGCCGGACTTGACGTGAATCGCGGTGAGGAAGCCTTCGACCTGCGGCTGCACGGTCGCCGAGCGCCGCGACTTCACCGTCGCCACGAACTCGGTCTTCTGTTCGACCGGCTTCGGCGTGACGGTGACCATCTCGACCGGCACCGCCATCGGCGCGCCGCCGGGACCTCCTGGCGGGCCGCCGGCCTTCGCCGCGTCGGCTTCCCCGCCCGTGCACGCGGCGGTCAGACCGAGCAGCACCGCCAGTGCCGCCGGGGCGATGCCGATCCTGCGCACTTTTTCACTGGTGGACGGCAATAGAAATCGTACGAACCGGAAGACGGTCATGAATGAAGTCCAGACTTGAAGGGGGATGCGAAAGCGACGGGCGACTGCCTCCGAGCGCGGGAGCTCGATTACTGATTATTACGTTATCCGACGGCCGATCTCGGCGCTACCATTCGCCGGCTCCGGTAAACGGAGCGACGAAGACTCAAGTGCAGGCGGTGAGCGGGAGCGAACTACGCCACGTCAACCCCGCGATGATAGGGCCGGTCGAGATGGATAGTCGATGACCAAACGTATCGACTCTTTGTCCATTCGTCCGACGGCCAAGGGTCAATCGGGACTCATGACATAATCACTACTTAATACGATGGATGTACTGACAGATGTTCTCCGCGCGATCCATGTCACCAGCATGGTGAGCGGCCGCGTCGAGCTGTCCGCCCCGTGGGGGCTGTCGTTCAAGGGCGGCAACCCGGCCTTCTGCGTGGTGACGCGCGGGACCTGCTGGCTGTCCGTCGAAGGCATCGATCAGCCCATCGAGCTTTGCGGCGGCGACTTCCTCGTCCTGCCGCGCGGGGCCGGACATGCGATCCGCGATTCGCTCGACACCCCGGCGCGGCCCATCGAAGATGTGCTCGAGAACTGTCCTCGCGAGCGCGGCTGCCAGCCCGGCGGCATCTTCAAGTACGGGGGCGGCGGCCGCTCGACGACGCTCGTCGGCGGCTGCTTCAAGGTCGAAGCCGGAGCGTACAACCCGCTGCTGCTATCGCTTCCGCCGGTGATCCACGTCAAAGGTGGCGGTGGCACTACCGTACAGTGGCTCGAGTCGACGCTGCAGTTCGTCGCCGCGGAGATGGCGGCGGGACTGCCCGGCGCGGAGACGATCGTGAATCGCCTCGCCGATATCCTCTTCGTGCAGGCGATCCGCGCGCACGTCGCCGAGTCCGGCCAGGAGGCGCGCGGCTGGTTGCGCGCGCTCGTGGACGCGCAGATTGGCCGCGCGCTCGTGCTGATTCACGAGACGCCGCACGCCGCCTGGACGGTCGATTCGCTCGCGGATCGCGTCGGCATGTCGCGCTCCGCCTTCGCGGCGCGATTCACGGAGCTCGCCGGCGAACCGCCGCTGACGTATCTCACGCGCTGGCGGATGGCGATCGCCGCGCGGATGCTGCGCGACGGCTCGGAGACCATCGGTCAGATCGCCGGCCGCGTCGGCTACGAAGCCGAAGCCGCGTTCAACAAGGCCTTCAAGCGGTGGAACGGCCAGCCGCCCGGCGCATTTCGCCGCGCCTCGACCCGCGCGGTCGCGCCGGCCTCATGAGCATCGCGCGCCGCGCCGGCCAATACAGCCTCGTCGCGGCGCTGGCGATTTCGCTCGTCGCCTCGCCCGCCTTCGCACAGTCGGAGGTCGATCCGCGGTCGTTGATGACCACGCCGGTCTGGCTGCTGCGCGGAACGCAGCCCGTCTCTCAGGGCACCGGCTTCTTCTTCGCCAGCACGACGCCCTCGAACGAGATCGAGACCGTGTTCCTAGTCACGAACTATCACGTGATCACCGGCCACGCGCCGCCCTCACGGCGCCGCAACGGCGATCACATCCGCCTGATTCTTCACCGCAACCAGGACGATCTCCGCGACGTGCAGGCCGTCGATCTGCCGCTCTACGACGAGCGCGATCAGCCGCGCTGGATCACCAGTGATCGGACGCCGAACGCCGACGTCGTGCTGGTGCCGCTGCCGCGCCAGGCGTACGAGCGGATCCGCCTGCTCGTCTTCACCGAGGCGCACACTCGCGGCGACATCAGGATCCGGCCGTCCTCGGGCGC
>DASTCC010000450.1:0-12966 GCA_035711465.1 Vicinamibacterales bacterium | reverse complement strand
GGTGATTGGCGCCGATCGCCGGCGCGATGCCGATCGCCAGCGCCGTGGTCGCAACGATGCCGGCGACGATTGCGATCAGGCGGAGTTCGAGGCCTCGAGTCGTCCAGTCGCCGCCGGACGGAAACAGCGCCTGGCGGACGGTGGGGCCGATCGCGCCTGCCAGCCACAGGCCGATCGTGCCGCCGGCGACCGAGAGCGCGACGCCGTCGAGCGCGATCAGCCGCAGCAGCCGCGCCCGACCGCTGCCGAGCGCGACCCGCACGGCCAGCTCCCGCCGCCGCCGCGTCAGGCGAGCGAGCAGGATGTTGACGACGTTCGCGCACGCGACGACGAGGATGATCGCGGCGACGCCGGTCATCCACCATGCGATCCGCACCTCGATCGATTCGCGCCCGCTGTCGTCGTAGCGAATCGGCGCCGCGAACAGCGTCGTGCCGTTCATCCATTTCGGCTCGTCGTCGACGGCCTGGGCGCGGATGCGGGCGAGATCCGACGACAGCGACGAGACGGACGCGCCCGGCGACAGACGGACGATGACTTTCCAGTTGTACGAATCCGCCGTTCGCGTGCTGCCGAGCGTCCAGGCGTCGACGCGATCGAACTGCGGCCCCGAGAATCCGCGCGGCGTGACGCCGACGATGGTGTGCGGAATGCCGTCGATCGCGATCGTTCGGCCGAGCGCGGCGGGATCGGCGCCGAAGTCCGTGTGCCAGAGGCGATCCGAAAGGATCGCAAGCGCGCCGGCGGTCGCGGCGTCCTCGTCGGGGGTGAAGTAGCGGCCGAGCGCCGGCGTGAGGCGGAGCGTGGGGAAAAACGCGCCCTGCGTCATGCCGACGCGCGTGATGCGCGCCTGCGCGCCGACGCCGACCATCGTGTCGCGCACACCGTAGGCGCCGATCGCGTCGACGCCGTGGAGCCGCACGGCGAGCTGGCGATACGTGACGAAGGGCAGCCAGGGCGACGCCTGATCGCCGGCGGGGGTGCGCGGCGCACGGCGATAGAGCCGCACCAGCCGCCCGGGCTCGGCAATCTGGGGCGGCCCCTGAAGGAGCAGCCGGTCGACCAGGCCGAGCGTGATCGCGTTGGCGCCGATGCCGAGCGCGAGTGAGACGAGCACGAAGATCGTCGCCAGCCGATCCCGCGCGAGACCGCGGACGGCGTGACGGACGTCGTAGACGATCGTGTCGACCTGCCGGCGCAGGCCGGCGGCGACGCCGGCCGGCTCGCCGGCGATCGGCCGCAGCCGCCGGCGTTCGTCGGCAACCGTGCGCGCCAGCGCGCGAAGCTCGTGCAGCCAGAAGCGGCCGGCGGCGCCGAGCGATTCGCGCCGCGCCTCGCGGCGCAGCCGGTCGACGTCAGCTGCCGCGTCGTCGATGTCCTCGCGCGACAGGCCCGGCACGCCGCGGCCGAGCAGCCAGGCGTAACCGCGGACGGTCCATGGCCGTTTCACGAGCGGCTCCGCGCCGCCGGCGCCCGCGGCCGCCCGAGCAAGCGGGCTTCGCGCACGAGCGTGTGCAGGCGATCGATGTCGCGCGCCGCCGCCCGGGCGACCTCGCGCCCGAGCGGCGTCGCCCTGTAGTAGCGCCGCCGTTCGTCCTCCGAGCCGGCCTGCGCCGGCCGCGCGGTTTCCGCGATCAGACGCGCCGCGAGCATCCGTTTCAGCGCGGCGTAGACCGTGCTCGTGCCCAGGCGCGTCTCGCCGCCGCTCCGCGCGGCGACGTCCTGGATGATGCCGTAGCCGTGACGCGGTTCGTCGAGGACGGCGATGAGGATATGCAGATCGTGCGGCGGCAGCGACGGTGTCGGCGGCATCTGTTCCATCGTCAACTATAGCATCAGATGGAAGAGATGCAACCGTGCTGGGTGCTGGGTGCTAGGTGCTGGGTGCCGTGCTCGGTGCTGGGTGCTCCGGGAGCACCGAGCACCAGGCACGTCGCACGACGCGGCTCTCTACTTCCTGGGTTCGCTCGACGGCGGCACGATCCCCTTGAGCCGCAGGTAGACCGCCATGTACCCGTACATCTCGTTGTTGTGCGAGAGGAAGGACGTCGCCGCGGCGCCGGCCTGGACCTTTGCCGGCACGCGCTGGCCGTCGCGCATCGTGAACGAGTCGTACGCCTTGCCCGTCAACGCGCCGTTGTCCGTGAGCGTGTTGAAGTACTCGTCGCAGAACGCGAACGTCTGCCTCACCGCCTGCACCAGCGGCTCCTTCGTCGTCATCGTCTTCGACAGATCCTGGCCGGCGAGCTCGTGCTTGCGGCCGACGAGGACGCCGCACTGGTTGACGTTCGAGCTGACGATGTGAGCGAGGCTGGCGGCGAAGGTCTTGACCTCCGGCGTCGGCTGGAAGGCGTAGTGCTCGGCCGGCATCTTGTCGGCGAGCGCGGTCATCAGCCGGCGGACGGCTTCGTACTGGGTCTTGACCGCGTAGGCGACGTGAATCTCGACGGGTGTCGGATCGGCCGCGGCGGGCGGCGCTTGCGGAGCGGGAGATGACTGGGCGGCCGACAGGCCGATACACGCGCAGGCTACGAGAAGCGTTCTCATCGGTGCACCTCGCCCGGATGAGACGCAATCCAGGGCACCGCCGAAGCGCCAATGCAGCCAGTCGCGCCGGCGGTGCAGCCAGCCGCGAGGCCGGCGGGACCGACGCAGGCCCGACGGCGCGCCTACCGGTTCATGTAGGCGAAGTACGGTTCGGCCACGATCTTCCACTCGTCGCCGATGCGCCGCATGTCGAACGGGATCTCGACCGGCCCGAACAGTCCGACGATCAGCTTCCGATCGGCTCTGGATCCGCCTTCGACGACGCGATCGTTCACGAGCGCGAAGAAGTCGCCGGCGCCCACCTCGACGAGCGGCATCTCCATCGCGTTCGCCTCGAGCACGCCGGACGGCTCACGCTGACGCGGCGCGCCCAGGAACAGGTAGTCAAGAGTGCGCGGATCCGCAATCAATGCCTCCGCCTGACCGCGTTCGTTTGCCAGCATGGCCATGAGCAGCGAGCGAATCGCGCGCTCGGGACTGCCGGGCGGCGGCTCGCGACCCATCTCGGTCATCGCGATCCACCATCGGAGATCGACCTTCCATCCGTCGCTCTGCTTGACGACACGCATCGTCATCGGACCGCCGCCGTGCGCGACGACGTAGAGGCCGGTGGTGCCGATGGGGAAGCGCCCGTCGCCGGCGGGCTCGACCGGCTTGCCCTGCGCGAGCAGCGGTCGCGAGCTGCGCACCTGCAGTCCCGCGGGATACTCCTTGAGCTGCGCCAGCTTGTCCGGACTCGAGCGTGCGCCGGCGGTGAGCCGGGATCGCTGCGGATGCGGCAGCGTCAGCTTCTCGAAGCTCGGCACGTCGCCGCTGTACATCGCCAGCACCAGCGCGCGGATCACCGGTTCGGGATCGTCGATGTTCTGAGCGACGAGGCCGATCGCCCCGGCGAAGCAGAGCGTGACCGCGAGCAGTAATCCGGCCGCGCGCATGCGAGAAATCTAGCAGAACGGACGGGCGCCGGCGGCTCGAATCGGGCGGTACGTCACGCCGTCGTTGCACGCCGCTGCTACAAGTCCGGGGGCGCGGTTTCCCAGAGAGGCGGCAATGGGCAGGCAGAGTCGGTGGCTGACAGCGGGCGCGGTGGTGGTGGCGGGAGTGCTCCTGAGCTCCCCTGGCGTGAAGGGCGATCCGCCTCCGAAAGGGATCGTGCTCTCGCCGCTCGGCGTGTACACGACCGGCCTCTTCGACGAAGGCGCGGTGGAGATCTCGGCGTATGACGCGGCGACCCAGCGGGCGTTCCTGACGTTCGCGGAGAAGCCGCGCGTCGAGATCGTCGATCTGTCCGATCCGTCAGCACCGCAGAAATTCGCGGCGATCGATCTCACGCCGTGGGGCGGCGCCGGCGCGCACTCGACCAGCGTCGCGGTGCGCGACGGCGTGCTCGCGGTGGCGGTGCCGCAGGGCGGCGACGACAGCGGCCCGGGCAAAGTGCTGTTCTTCACCACGGCCGGCGCGTTCCTGCAGGAGCTCACGGTCGGCGCGTTGCCCGACATGCTCACGTTCACGCCGAACGGCCGCTTTCTGCTCACCGCCAACGAGGGGCAGCCGAATCAGGCGTACACCGTCGATCCCGAGGGCAGCGTCAGCGTCATCGACATGAGCCACGGCGCCGGCAATCTCAACCAGGCCGACGTCGCCACCGCCGACTTCCGCGCCTTCAACGACGCCGCGCTCGATCCGTCGATCCGCATCTTCGGACCGCGCGCGACGGTGGCGCAGGATCTCGAGCCCGAGTACATCGCGGTGTCGCACGACTCGAGGACCGCCTGGGTCACGCTCCAGGAGAACAACGCGATCGGAATCATCGACCTGACGTCCGCGGCAGTGACCCGCCTCGTCGGCCTGGGCTTCAAGGATCACTCGCGCGCCGGCAGCGGCCTCGACGGCAGTCGCGACGACAGGGTCATCGGCATCAGGCCGTGGCCGCTTCGCGGCATGTATCTGCCCGACGCGATCGCGGCCATCGAGGCACACGGCCGCACCTACCTCGTGACCGCCAACGAGGGCGACGTCCGCGAGTACGACGGCCTCAACGCCGCCGGCGAGGAGAGCATCGAGATCGAGGACGCGGTTCTCGACCCGATCAAATTCCCGAACTTCGCAGTTCTGCAGCACCGTACCCAGGGCATCGGGCGCCTGAAGGTCACCCGCTTCGGCGGCGACACCAACGGCGACGGCAAGCTCGACGAGCTGCGCACCTTCGGCGCGCGGTCCTTCTCGATCTGGTCGGATGCCGGCACGCAGGTCTTCGACAGCGGCGACGAGCTGGAGCAGCGGACCGCCGCCGCGTTCCCGCAGTTCTTCAACGCCAGCAACACCAACAACACCATGGACGATCGCAGCGACGACAAGGGCCCCGAGCCCGAGGGCGTCACCGTCGCCAGGCTGTTCGGACGGACCTTCATTTTCGTCATGCTCGAGCGGATCGGCGGCGTGATGGTCTACGAGGCCACCGAGCCGGCATCGCCGCGCTTCGTGCAATACATCAGCACGCGTAACTTCGCCCAGGCGCCGGCCGCCGGCGCCGGCGGCGATCTCGGCCCCGAAGCCGCGCGCATCGTCCAGGCCGAGGACAGTCCGACCGGCGCGCCGCTGCTGATCGTGTCGAACGAGGTCAGCGGCTCGCTGCGGATCTTCTCGATCGCGCCGCAGAAGTAGCCTCTCGAAACGCGCGTCCATTTCTGCACCAGACTGCACGGAACCGATCGAAGGATCCGTGCAAGTCGATGCAGGGATGGACGCGCGCCGCGTTCGGCCCCACACGGCTCCACGTATCCTGTGTGCATGAAGAACGTCACCATCGCGCTCGACGAGCGCATGATTCAGCAGGCGCGACGAATCGCCGCGGAGCGATCGACGACGCTGAACGGGCTCATTCGCGACTACCTGATCCACCTCACGACCCGCGAGTCGTACGCCCGCCGCGCCCGATACCGGATTGCCGAACTGTGCCGCGATGCGCGCGCGGAGGTGGGTGACGCCCCCGGCGACGCGGGCCGGCCCGCATGAAGGCCGAGTGCGTGCTCGACGCCGGCGTCCTGGCGTACGCGGTGTCGTCGGCGCCGTCCGAGGCGGCACGAAAGCGAAAGGCGATCGAGCTGATCAAGCGAGCCGACTTCGGGTTGTCGACGGCGATCCTCGAGGAGTTCTACGTCACGGTCACGACCCGCTTCCGCAAGCCACTCGCGCCGGCGACGGCGATGGCGCTGCTCGACGAGTACCGCATCTTCCCCGTCGTCGGGACCGACTACCCGATGATCGCGTCGGCCGTGGAGTTGTCACTTCTGCACGGTCTTTCGTATCGCGATGCCTCGGCTCTCGCCGCCGCAAGGGCGATCGAAGCGCGCATCCTCTATTCCAGCGCCTTCGGCGCCGGCCGCGTGTTCGACGGCATTCAGGTCCTCGATCCGTTCGCGGGCATCTGAACCAGCTTGGGGGCACGACAAGCATCAATCGAATCCCCAGTTGACACGCGTCAGTTCATTCCTGGCATCTGCCCGCACCAGTCGCACCCGGAGCACCGACGGCACGACGCGCGCGTCTGCCCATCTAAGTGGCGCGAACAGTTATACTTGCTGCCGTTCTTCCCACTTCCAGCGCGCGAGGTGTCCCCTATGCGGTCGCGATTGACGATCGTGCTTGCGGCAGTCGTCCTGAGTGTTGCGTTTCCCCGTCCGGCCCATGCCGGTTGGGCTGCGTTCGTGGCGTGGATCAGCAAGCTGGATCCGAAGGTCATCGGCGTCGGGCTCGAAGGGAACGTCGTTGAGGTCGATCGAGCCGGCGCAACGTCGATGAACTGGATTCAGAAGGTGCGGCTCAACGTCGAGCCCGCCTATGAGTTCAGCCTCGAGAAGACCGACGGTCATTTCGTTCAGGCCTTCACGACCTTTCTCATGGCCGATCTGACGACGTCGAAGAAGTTCGACCTCGGTTTCGGCGGCGGGCCGCTGGTCGCCATCAACACACCGGCCGAGTCCACCGTCGTCAACCTCGGTCTCGTGGCAAGAGTGACGGCGCCGTCGACGGGTCGATTCGCCATTCGCGCCGCCTATCTCCTCATCGTGCCGGGCTTCGACGCGGATGTGTTCGGCAAGGAGAAAAGGCCCGAGCACTCGTACATGATCGGTCTGGTGTACCGCTACAACCAGCGATGAGCTGATCATGAACGGCGATCGTCCGGAGGAGCAGGACTCCAGGCCCGACACGACCACCCGCGCGCCGCAGTCCGACGCCGAGACGATGGCCGACGCCGGCGGGCGCGGGCCGGAGGCCGCGGGTGTGCCCGATCGGTGGGGCGAGTTCCGCATCCTCCGCGAGCTCGGGCGCGGCGGTTTCGGATGCGTCTATCGCGCGCTGGACGAGGGTCTGTCGAAAGAGATCGCGCTCAAGGTCGTGCGCCTGCGCGACCGGTCGCGGCTCGCCGAGGTGATGCGCGAGGGGCAGATGCTCGCGCGCATGCGGCACCCGCACATCGTCACCGTCCACGCGGTGCGGCAGGCCGGCGACGAAGTCGCGTTCGTGATGGAGCTGGTCGAGGGCGAGTCGCTCGAGCAGCGCGTCGTCCGCGCCGGCCAGATGGGCAGCGAGGAGGCGATCACGATCGGGCAGACGCTCTGCCATGCGCTGGCCGCGGTGCATCGCGCCGGGCTGCTGCACCGCGACATCAAGGCGCGCAACGTCATGCGCGAGGCCGGCGGCCGCATCGTCCTCATGGACTTCGGCGCCGGCCGCGACCGCAACGTCCACGAGCCCGGCGACGATCTCACCGGCACGCCGCTCTACCTCGCGCCGGAGCTGTTCCACGGCGACTCGGCGTCGCCGGCCTCGGACATCTACAGCCTCGGCGTCCTCTTGTACTTCCTGGTGACCGGCACGTATCCGGTCGAGGGACCGACGGCGGTGGCGATCGCGATGGCGCACGTGGCCGGCAGCCGCCAGCTGCTCGTCGATCGGCGTCCCGATCTGCCGCGAGACTTCATCCGCGTCGTCGAGCGCGCGTTGTCGCCGTCGCCGGCCGGCCGCTACCAGAGCGCTGGCGAGATGCTCACCGATCTCGACGCGCTCTCGGTGAGGGGTGAGCACAACCGGCCGACGTCCCAGCCACCGACGCTCCTGGTGGCGCCGCCGCAGTCGGCGTCGCGGATCGCGCCCTGGGTTGCCGGCGTGCTCGGGACCGGCGCCTTCGTGGTGTTCGTCGGCTTCCTGTCCACGCGCGCGTACGACGCCGCGTTCTCGCTCGATCGCTTTGCCGACGACTCGCTCGGCGTCTACGCGATCACCGGCGTGCGATCGCTGGTGCCGCCGCTGATTTTCGCGGCGATGGCCTACGTCGCCTGGCTGGTGTTCCGCGCCTTCTGGCAGACGATCGCGCCGGCGGTGCCGCCGGTGCATCGCCTGAGTACGCGCGTGCAGTCGTCGGTGTCCGCCGCGATCGGCCGACGGATGCCGAGCGATCTGAACGTGCTCGCCCGCGCGACCCTTCTCGTTCAGGTGCTGAGCGTCGCGGTGCTGTTCGTCGTCTTTCAGCCCATCCTCAATGCGTTGATCACGCCCTTCGATCGCGCCGATCCGTCGATGTGGTACGTGCTGCACTACACCGGCGGCAACGACGCCAAGCTGGGGCTGGTGAACGACTACCAGATGATCATGCCGGTGGTGGCGGTGGCGATGGCGCTCGGCTGGCGACGTCTGCTGCGGCGGACGGGATCGTTCGCAGTCCTCGACAAGCCGATCCTCGGCGCCGGGCTCGGCATCATCGCCATCGTCGTCATGGCCGTCGCCGTGCCGTTCCGTGTGTTCTATGCCGTGCAGGACGCGCAGGGCTACAGGATCAACGGCGAGCGCTGCTACGAGATCGCACGGCTCGACGACGACGTCAGCCTCTTCTGTCCGGATGCGAATCCCGATCAGCAGCGGCGCAATCGCGTCGTTCCCGCGACCGAGTTGCGCGAGGAACTGAAGATCTCGACGCCGAAGATCTTCGAGCCGCCCGCGGCCGATGGCCGCTGACGCGATCAGAAAACGGTGAGTGCCGGAACGACGAGCAGGTTGGCGGCGACGAACCACGCCCAGAAGCTCGGCCCGGGTTCGCGCGCGAGCAGGATGTTGACGCCAATCGTGAGCGGCAGCAGCACCCGGGTGACCGCGCCAGGGAATCCGTCCCAGACGACGCTGTGGAGCACGAACATCATCGCCGCGTAGGCCGCGGCGACCCGCCACCACGGCGACCTGAGATCGCGCCGCCAGATCAGGTAGATCGCCTGCGTCGTCAGGCTGGCGATTCCGCAGAGACCGAAGCCGGCGCGCGACCACAGACCCGAGACAGAGGCTTCGGCGACGAGATCGCGCCAGCGATCGACGAACGTCGTCATCGGCATCACGAAGTGGTTCTGCCGCGTCAGGCTGGTCGATCGATAGATCGACCAGAGGTAGTCCTGCCACAGCAGGAGCGGCAGGACGATCAACGCCGCCGCTGCGCCGAGCTTCAACCAGGAGGACCAGTCCGACGGCCGTCGAATCATGGCGACTGCCGCGAGCAGGTTGGTCTCGCGGCCGAGCGCCGCGATGCCGAGCACGCCGGCGGCGCCGAGCAGCCGCTGGCGCTCGATCAGCGCGACGGCCGCCGCGATCAGCAGCAGGCTCGGCCCGTCGAGCAGCGCGAGACGCACCGACATCAGCAGGCCGTGCGTCCAGAGACACGCGGTCCAGAGCGCAAGATGGCGCGGCGTGCTCGGCGGCACCCAGCGGCACAGCAGCCACGCGAGAAGCAGCCAGGCGACGACGTTCTGGAGCGCGTACGCTTCGAGGATCCACGGCGGATGGCCGAGCCCGCCGAGATACGCCGTCCACGCGAAGAGGATTCGCCGCGCCCGGTACGGCGGCAGATCCATCGCGCGATCGATCGACGGATCGCGAAGCAGCGGCTCGAGCGCCAGCTGCGCGTAGAACTGTCCGTCGTAGCCGAGCGGTCCGTCGGCGTGCGGCATCGCGCGGAGCGCCGGCACTTCGTAGTCGTGCCCCTCCGGCAGTCCGATGAAGACCGTGAAGCCGGTGACCGGATGGTAGAATCGCGCCACCGATGACAGGAACAACAGAATCACGCCTGCCGCGGCGGCGTGGCAGAGCCGTCGTGTCCAGACGCTGGTCATCGGCATCGCCTCGTTGCGCCGCCGTGCTCGTGCTGCTGTCGATCGTCAGCGGCTGCGCCCGCGACCCGACGCAACTGGTCGCGGTCAACCTGATCGATCGTCTGAGCGCTGCCGATCGACGTCCGAGCGAGCAGGCCTTCGACGTCGTCGGTCATCAGGCGGACGGCCGCGAGCTGGCGGCGATTCGCGCCGTCGTCCCGAGCCGGTTGACGATCCCGATGGTGATGCCGCGGCGCGCCGTGTTCCGCGCCGAGGTCGCGCTCGCCGGGACGGCGCCGGTTCCGGTGCGGTTTCGCGTTGGCGTCAGTGACCACCGCATCTACGAATCGCTCGCCGAGGTGACGATCCAGCCGGAAGCGGGCGCCGCGTGGACGTCGGTCTCCGCCGATCTCTCCGCGTATGCCGGCCGAAAGTGGAGCGTATTCTACCAACCCGATGGACGGACCTGGCGGCTCGTCCTCGCCGCCGACGCGGCGGCGGGACAGCCGGGCGTTGCGATCTGGGGGCGTCCGCGCATCGAAGCGAGCCCGGACGACGTGAAGCAGTATCTGACGCGCGCGACGCGCTGACACGCTCGCGGGCGGGAGCCGGCCCGACTCGACGGCATCGCCGCGATCCGGGACAATGACGCCCCGATGACGTCCGCCCGTCCGCATCCGCGTTTCAAGCCGGCTCGCATCTGGAGTGTCATCGGCGCCTCGGCCGTCGGCACGATGATCGAGTGGTACGACTTCTACATCTTCGGCAGCCTGGCGACGGTCATCTCGCCGCTGTTCTATCCGCCGGGCAACGAGACGCTCGCACTCATCGCCTACCTCTCGACGTTCGCCGTCGGCTTCGTCGTCCGCCCGTTCGGCGCGCTGTTCTTCGGGCGCATTGGCGATCTGGTCGGCCGCAAGTACGCGTTCGTGGTGACGCTGGTGATGATGGGCGGCGCGACCGCGCTGGTCGGCTTTCTGCCGACCTACGAGTCGGTCGGCCTGCTGGCGCCGGCGGCGCTGCTCGCGATCCGCATCGCCCAGGGGCTGGCGCTCGGCGGCGAGTATGGCGGCGCCGCGGTCTACGTCGCCGAGCACGTGCCCGACGATCGCCGCGGCTTCTACACCAGCTTCATTCAGATCACCGCCACGCTCGGCCTCTTCGTCTCGCTCGTCGTCGTCCTCGCCGTGCAGAACGCGATGCCGGACGAGGCGTTCCGCGCCTGGGGCTGGCGCATTCCCTTCCTGGTGTCGATCGGGCTCGTGGCGATCTCGCTCTACATCCGGCTGCGCATGCAGGAGTCGCCGATCTTCCAGCACATCAAGACCACCGGAATGACGTCGGCGCGGCCGCTCCGCGAGGCGTTCACCCGTCTGGAGAATCTGAAGCGCGTGCTGGTCTCGCTCTTCGGCGCGACCGCGGGCCAGGGCGTCGTCTGGTACACGGGCCAGTTCTACGCGCTGTTCTACCTGCAGACGATACTCAAGGTGCATCCGACGTCGGCGAACTACATCATCGCGATCGCGCTGTTCGCCGGGATGCCGCTGTTCGTCTTCTTCGGCGCGCTGAGCGATCGCCTCGGGCGCAAGAAGATCATGATGGCGGGGTGTCTCATCGCGGCGCTGAGTTACATCCCGATCTACCACGCGATGCGCGACGCCGCCGGCTCAGGTGTCGACACGGTCGTGTCGCAGCGCAACCCGGTGACCGGCGCCATCAGCCTGACGCCGCAGACGACGATCGACGGCGTCGCCCGCCCCGCCGCTGAGGTGATTCCTTACCAGGGCCTCGGAACTTTGCTCGCGGATCCTGCGGCGCTGAAGCTGATCGCGCTCGTCTTCGTCCAGGTCGTCTTCGTGACGATGGTCTACGGTCCGATCGCCGCGTATCTGGTCGAGGCGTTTCCGGCGCGCATCCGATACACGGCGCTCTCGCTGCCGTACCACATCGGCAACGGCGTCTTCGGCGGTCTGCTGCCGGTCGCAGGCCTTGCGATCGTCGCCAACACCGGCAACATCTACGCCGGCCTCTACTACCCGATCGCCGTCGCCGCCGCGACCGTCGTCATCGGATCGATCTTTCTGCCGGAGACGCACCACGTGCGGATCTGGAAAGAGGTCGATGAGTGATGACGGGCAGTCAAGGCTGGAGGCGAGCTTCCCGCTCCATCCCGGCCTCCGCCTCGAGGCTCTCCCGATCCCGTGAGATCGTCGCGACCGCGAGCGCGCGGTCGCCGCGCATGAAGCGGGCGGTGGCGTCGTGCCTGGCGAGATCGCCGTCGATGTCGATGCGATCCCATTTCTCGGCGTGACCGACGTAGTTGATCGTGACGTCGTAGTGCCGGCTCCAGAAGAACGGGACGTCGGTGTAGGGCACGCGGCGGCCGAGGATGTTCTTCGCCGCTGCCTGTCCCTGCCGCTCGGCGACGACGAAGTGCTCGACGCGGATGCGATCGCCGGTATGCGGATCGGGCCAGCGGGCGACGTCGCCGGCCGCGAAGATGCCGGGCGCGCTGGTTTCCAGGAACTCGTCGACGGCGATGCCGCGATCGATCGTCAGCCCCGCCTTCTCGGCGATGTCGAGTACCGGCCTGACGCCGATGCCGGCGACGACAAAATCGGCGTCGAGGACCGCGCCGCTGCTGAGCGTCACCGTCCTGCCGTCGAGACGGGCCACCGTCTGACCGAGATGAAACCTGACGCCCTGCGCCTCGTGCAACGCGCGGATCATGCGTCCGATCTCCGGGCCCATTACCTTCTCGAGCGGCAGCGAGTCCGGCGCGACGACGTCGACCTCGAGCTGGCGCGCGCGGAGTGAGGCGGCCACCTCGAGGCCGATGAAGCTCGCGCCGATCACGACGACCCGCTTGCCGGCGCCGGCCAGATCGACGATCGCCTTGCTGTCGCTGAACGACCGGAGATAGCGCACGTGCCCGGCCTCGACCCCGGGGACGTCGAGCCGCACCGGAGCAGCCCCGGTCGCGATCAGCAGCGCGCCGTACGCCAGTTGCCGGCCGCCATCGAGGGTCACGTGACGTGCCTGAGGATCGATCGACGTGACGCGCGTCCGCAGCTGCAGGTCGATGCGCTCGTCCCGGTAGAACTCGTCCGGCCGCAGCGGGATCCACTCGTCCTTCGCGTCGCCCGCCAGGAACTCCTTCGACAGGTTCGGGCGATCGGCCGGCGGCGAGTCGTCGGCGCTGATCATCGTGATCGCGCCGTCGTAGCCTTCGCGGCGGAGCATCTGTGCCGCGGCCAGGCCGGCTGGGCCGCCGCCGACGATCACG
>DASTCC010000449.1:0-19445 GCA_035711465.1 Vicinamibacterales bacterium | reverse complement strand
ATCGATCGTCTCTCGTTGCGCACCGGATCGATTGCGCAGCCGGTGCGGATCTACGGCAGCAACTTCTCGACCACGCTCGCCGCCACTGACATCGACTTCGGCCGCGGCGTCACCGTGACGCGGGTGACCAGCGCGACGCCGGCGCTCGTCACCGTCGAGGTCAACGTCGCCAACGACGCTACGGTCGGCGCCCGCGATCTCTTCGTCTCCGGCGCGCTCTACAAGGGCGCGCTCGTCGTCTACGACAAGATCGACTCGATCAAGGTCGCGCCGAACTGGAACATGGCCCGGGTCGGCGGCGCGGTGTTCCCGAAGATGCTCGCGCAGTTCGACGCCGTCGCCTTCCACAACGGCGCCGACGGCAAGCCGGACACCGCCGACGACCTGCTCCTCGGCCCGGTGGAGGCGACCTGGTCGCTCGAGGAGTACACCGCGACGTTCGAGGACGACGACATCCGGTTCGTCGGCGAGATCGATCCGACGCGCGGCCTGTTCACGCCGGCGCTCGACGGGCCGAATCCGCAGCGCTCGGGCAACCGCAACAACATCGGCGACGTCTGGGTCGTCGCCGTCCATACGCCAGCCGGCGGCGGCACGCCAATGCGCGCGCGCGCGCATCTCGTCGTCACCGTGCCGCTCTACATGCGCTGGGACTTCTCGACGGTGGGCGGCCGATGAGCCCGACGAGCCTGCTCCAGCCGGGCGACTGCCATACCTTCGAATCGGCCGGCCAGCGGTTTCTCTACCTCGCGCCGAGCGCCGCGGTCGTCGCCGTCGACGACGTCTCGGCCGCGATCCTCGATCTGGTCGCCGAACGCAGACGGACCGCCGGCGAAGTCGTGTCCGAGCTCGACGGCCGGTACAGCGCCGGCGACGTCGGCGAGTCGGTCGACGAGCTCGTGAAGATGCGCGCCATCCTGCCGATGGACGCGCCGGTGCGGAAGGTGCCGAAGATTGTGCCGCTGACGCCGGTGCCGCTGAGCACGATGGTGCTGAACGTCACGTCGCAGTGCAATCTGGCCTGCACCTACTGCTACGAATACGGCGAAGACCGGCTGGTCACGCCGGGCAAGCAGCCGAAATGGATGACCGAAGAGACGGCGCGCGAGAGCGTCGACTTCATGATGCGCGAGTCGGGATCGGTCGCGCATCTCACCTTCTTCGGCGGCGAGACCCTGCTGAACTTCAAGGTCCTGAAGACGACGGTCGCCTACGCGAAGGCGCGCGCGGCCGAGCTCGGCAAAGAGGTCGACTTCAGCCTGACGACCAATGCGACGCTGCTCACCGACGAGGTCATCGGGTTCCTCGCCGAGCACAACTTCGGCGTCACCATCTCGATCGACGGCCCGAAGGATCTGCAGGACAAGTTTCGCGTCTTCCACAACGGCAAGGGCAGCTACGACCAGGTGGCGCCGAAAATCAAGGCGTTGATCGCGCGCCACCGGACCCGGCCGATCGGCGCCCGGGTGACGCTGACCCGTGAGACACTCGACGTCCGGCGCATCTACGATCACCTCGCGCAGGAGCTCGGCTTCTACGAGGTCGGCTTCGCGCCGGTGACGACTGCGGCGAAACGGCCGTACGCGTTCGCGGACGAGGGCTTCGAGCACGTGCTCGGCCAGTTCCGCGATCTCGCCAACGACTACCGCGACGCCGCCATTGCCGGCCGGCATCACGGCTTCAGCAACGTGCGCGAGACGCTGATGGAAATCCATCGCGGCGCCAGCAAGGCCTGGCCGTGCGGCGCCGGCTTCGGCCTGCTCGGCGTCTCGACCTCGGGCGACGTCGCCCTCTGTCATCGCTTCGCCGGCTCGGACGACCACAAGCTCGGCGACGTCCGCGCCGGCATCGACCGCGACAAGCAACGCGCGTTCCTCGACGATCACCACGTCGCGTCGAAGACCGACTGCGCGACCTGCTGGGCGCGGCCGCTGTGCGCCGGCGGCTGCTACCACGAGGCGCACACGCGCCATGGCACGACGACGCGGCCGAATCTCCACTACTGCGAGTGGATCCGCGGCTGGACCGATACCTGTCTGCAGATCTACGGCGAGATCGTACAGAAGAATCCGGATTTCCTTCGTTCCCTGGATGGACCCGATGAAGCACCTCAGCCCAGTTAACGACAAGGCCCGAAGACTCGTCCGCGCGCTCGAAAACGAGCCCCGCGACGTCGTCGCGCTCAGCGTGCCGCAGCAACCGGGCGGCGGCGCCCACATTCCGCTCGGCTGTTCGACGCTGTTCTCGCCGGGATGGGAGGTCGATCGCACCGGCGGCACCGCGGGACTGTGCCAGCCGGTCGAGCGCGACCTCTTCGACTGCCACCTCGGCTGCTTCTGGCCGGCGCAGGTGCCCGATCAGCTGAACCACGCGCCCGACTGGACGAAGAAGTGCGCCGCCGCGCAGAAGGACTGGCGCAAGATCGACATCATCTTCCCGTGAGGCACGCGATGCTCCGCTCACGTCTCGCGCGTTCGATCGCGTGGCCGCTCGCGGCCGTCGTCCTCGCCGGCGCCGCCGCGGCCGCGCAGACGAAGTCCGCCGCGCCGGCCTCGCCCGGCAAGGGCACGTTCTACGTGTCGACCTACAAGGGCGTGATCGCGGTCATCGACGAAGCGACCGAGAAGCTCGTCGGCGAGATCCCGACGAAGATCGGCATCCCGGGCGACGTCACCGTCTCCGACGATCGCAGCAAGCTCTACATCTCGGACGTCACCTACGAGAAGATCGAGATCGTCGACCGCGTCACCAAGGCGTCGATCGACACCCACACGCTGAGCGAGGGCGGGAAGAAGGTCCGGATCTGGGGGATGCAGCCGGATCCGCACGACAAGTACTTGATCATGGTGATCAAGAACTACGAGCTGAAGACCGATCGCTGGGAGATCGGGCCGCCGACGCTCGTCCAGTACGACCTGGCGACCAAGAAGATCGCGCGCACCATCCCCTGGCCGAAGGGCGAGGAGCGCGAGGGCGCCGGCGTGATCTTCTCGCCCGACGGCAAGCTGATGTACCTGCTCGGCTCCGACATCCTGATCTACGAGACGACCAACTTCACGCAGGTCGACAAGTGGGACCTGTCGCGGCCGCTCGAGAACGGCGCCGGCCGGGTGTCGCTCGGCGGCTTCGATCCGTTCAGCGACGAGCCCGGCTTCTACACCGGCATGTTCACGATGCTGGACAGCCTGCAGAACCGCCGCATCATGGGCCTCGGCCGCATCGATCTGGCGAAGAAGCACATCGACTTCCGCCCGATCGGCCCGGCCCGCGGGATGTCGTTCTCGATCGCGCCCGATCACCGGAGGGCCTACGGCCTCTGGCGCGACATCGGCGAGTCGGAGTTCTGGGCGTTCGATCTCCAGACCTATCGCGTCGTTTCGCGCACGCCGTTCAAGGGACGGCCGCGAATGTCGCTGCGCGTCAGCAGCGCCGGCAACTATCTCTACATCTACACGGCGGGCAACACGATCGATCTCTACGACGCGACGACGTTCCAGTACCAGCGGACGATCACGCTCGACGGGGACATGACGTCGCTGACGCTTCTGCCGCCGCCGAGGTAGGGCCGCCACAGAGTAAGGACTCCGCGGCGGCGCTCAAGCCTCAAGCCTTCCCCCATGCGCCGCGCCCTGCTCTACGTCAAGCCCTATACGGCGAGACTGCTGGTCATCGCGGCGCTGAGTCTCGCCAGCACCGCGCTCTCGCTCTGGCTGCCGTCGCTCACGCGGACGCTCGTCGACGACGCGCTGGTCGGGCGCGATCGCGCGGCGCTCTGGCGGGTGGTGTGGCTGTTCGCGATCGGCGGCGCGCTCGGGTTCGTGTTGAACGTCGTCGCCGGTCTGCGCTACGCGCGGGTGTCGGCGGAGATTCTCTTCGACATGCGGCGGGCGCTCTACGAGCACCTGCAGCGGCTGTCGCCGCGATTCTATGCCTCGACGCGGCTGGGCGACATCATCTCGCGGCTCAACAACGACATCGGCGAGATCCAGCGCGTCGTCGCCGAAACGGCGCTCGCCTGGGTCGGCAACGTCGTCTTTCTCACCGGCAGTCTCGCGATCCTGTTCTGGCTCGACTGGCGCCTGACGCTCGTCGGACTGGCGACGCTGCCGATCTCGGCAATCGCGCTCGCCCGCTACCGGCGAGCGCTCGAGCCGCGCGTCGCCGAGATGCGCGAGCGCAGCGCCGACCTCGGCAGCTTCCTGATCGAGACGCTGCAGGGCATGCGGACCGTCGTGACCGCCAACGCGGAGCGGCGGGAAGTGACGCGCTTCAGCCGGCTCAACGACGCGTTCATCGCGTCGATGATGGGCGTGCAGCGCGTGCATTACCTCGCCGGCGGCCTGCCGACGCTGCTGGTCGCCGGCGGCACCGCGGCGGTGTTCCTCTATGGCGGCTGGCGCGTCGTCGACGGCACGTTGACGCTCGGCACGCTGGCGACGTTCATGGCCTACCAGGCCCGGCTGGTCGCGCCAGTGCAGGCTCTGATGGGACTCTACGCGGCGCTGGCGACGGCCCGGGTCTCGTGGCATCGAGTCGCCACCCTGCTCGACACGCCGGCGGAGATCGTCGAGCGGCCCGATGCGATCGCGCTGCCGCAGGTCCGAGGCGCCGTCGAATTCGACCGCGTCACGCTCACCTACGGCCGCGGCGCGCCGGTGCTCGACGGCGTCTCCTTTCGCGTCGCCGCCGGCGAAGCGGTCGCCGTGGTCGGCGCCAGCGGCAGCGGCAAGTCGACCCTGGCCGATCTCCTGCTGCGCCTGATCGATCCCGACCAGGGCACGGTTCGGATCGACGGCCACGATCTGCGCGAGCTGCGCCTGGCCGATCTGAGGCGTCACGTGCAGGTCGTCGATCAGCAGCCGGCGCTGTTCCACGCGTCGATCGCGGACAACGTGCGCTACGCGAGCCCGGACGCGTCGGATGCCGCGATCGAAACCGCGCTCGACGCGGCCGGCATCCTGGCATTCGTGCGGCGGCTGCCCGACGGGCTGGGCACGATCGTCGGCGACCGCGGCCTCGCGTTGTCGGTCGGCGAACGCCAGCGGCTCGCGCTGGCACGCGCCTTCCTCGCCAATCCGTCGGTGCTCATCCTCGACGAGCCGACCGCGGCGCTCGATCCGGCATCCGAGCGCCTGGTGATCGACGGCTATCGCCGCGTGATGCGCGGACGCACGACGATCGTGATCGCCCACCGGCTCGACGTCGTCGCCTCGGCCGATCGCGTCGTCGTGCTCGACGGCGCGCGCATCGTCGACGAAGGTCCGGTCGCGGAGCTGGCGGCGCGATCCGGTGTGTTCGCGACGCTCTTCGGCACGCTCGCCGCGCGGCCGGCAACGTCGTGATCGACGCCGTCTTCTCCCTCGCCAGCGCCGCGGGACAAACAGGACGCGGCGTCCGCGTCGCCGTGATCGACAGTGGCATCCACGCCGCGCATCCGCACGTGCTCGGCATCGACGGCGGCGTCGCGATTGGCGAGGACGGCACGATGGACGCGGACGTGTCGGATCGTCTCGGTCATGGCACCGCGGTGGCCGCGGCGATCCGCGAGAAGGCGCCGGACGCGTCGCTCCTCGCGGTGAAAGTCTTCGATCGGCGGCTGCAGACGACGGGCCGGGCGCTGGTCGCGGCGATTCGCTGGGCGGCAGACGCGAACGTCACGCTGATCAATCTGAGCCTGGGCACCGCCAATCAGGAGCACGAGCGCGCGCTCGCCGAGGCGGTTGCCGCCGCCGCGCGCGCCGGCGCGATCGTGGTCTCGGCCGCGCCGGAACCGGACAACCGGTGGCTGCCCGGCGGACTGCCTGGCGTGATCGCGGTGAGCGCGGACTTCACGTGCCCGCGCGACGCGTGCAAGATCTCGATCGAGCGCGACGTGCTACGGCTGGCCGCGTCGGGCTACGCGCGACCGATTCCTGGCGTCGCACCGGACCGTAATCTCCGCGGCGCGAGCCTGGCGGTGGCCAATGCCGCGGGACTGCTCGCTGTCGTCGCGGAGGGCGCCGCGCCGAGATCCAGCCGGCAGCTCGTGGCCAGAATGGCGGCGCTGGCCTCGGCGAACTTGCCGTCTGATTAGCGAATGCCGATCGTGTCGCTGCCGACGACCCAGCACCAGGCTAACCTACATAGATTGTAGAACTTACAGGGATCTCCCTTATCCCTGTAAAACGGAGGCACTTGCAGACTGGCGCCGCGGTCCGTATGCTGGGATCGTCCGCTTAGCCTACCGCTGAAACCGACCTGAGACGACCGAGAGCTCTCGTTCCCCTCTAAGTAGCAGCAGTTTGTGGATGACCACGTGGCTAATAACGCAGCCGCCGCTTTGGGCGGAGCGTTCGCGGGATAGAAGAGGAAGAACAGCACATGAATCGGAAGCTCTACGTTGGCAACCTGGCATTCTCCACCGAGGAGAGTTCCATCGAGAACATGTTTGCGGAAGCCGGACCGGTGCAGTCGGTGCGGCTGATGCGGGATCGGGCCACGGGTCAGTCGCGCGGCTTCGCATTCGTCGAGATGGAGACGGAAGATGGCGCACGCGCGGCAATCGATAAGTTCAATTCGTCTGAACTCGACGGCCGGCGCCTGACCGTTAACGAGGCCCGTCCGCAGACCGAGGGGGGCGGCGGTGGCCGCGGCTTCGGCGGCGGTGGCGGCAATCGCTTTGGCGGTGGCGGCGGCGGTGGCAATCGCTACGGCGAAGGCGGTGGCGGCGGCGGTCGGCGTCGCGAGCCGCGCTGGTAGGGCTTCGTAGTTGAAGCCATGAAGCGAGGGGTGGGGCAATGAGGCAACGGCCAGGAGCCGTTGACTCATTCGCCCCACTTCCATTTCGCTCCGGCCTCATCGATGAGGCGCCAGATCCGTATACTGTTTCCGCCAGCGCCCGCTGAACGGAGACATGCATGGCGTACCTCCGCGGACGCCTGATCGGATTGGTTCTCGCCTGCACGCTCGTTCTTACCGGCGCGACGGCAGGCCTCACGTGGCTCGTCGCCGCGCATCGGCCAGCCGCCGTCAGCGCGGTGGCCGCCAGTCCACTCGACTCGCCGCTGAACGGCAACGCCTACGACGCCGACAGCTGGTTCCGCTTGCGGCGCGCCTATCCAACCGGCCGCGTGCCGGCCGCCGATGTGCTCGATCGGGCGATGCGTGCGGTACGCCCGCTCGGCGTCCGTCCTCACCTCACGATCACCGGCGATCGCTGGGTCCACATCGGGCCCGGGCCCATCGTCGTGCAGAACAACCATCCGTGGATCGGCCGCGTCACCGCCGTCGCCGCGCATCCGACGAACGCCGCCGTCATCTACGCCGGCGGCGACAACGGCGGCATCTTCCGCACGACTGACAGCGGCGCCACCTGGACGTCGCTCACGGAGAACATCCCGGTGCCGTCGATCCAGACAATCGCGATCGATCCGGTCAACCCGCTGCTGATCTACGCGGCGACGATTCAGCGCACCTATCCGGCGCGCTGGCTGCGCTCGACCGACGGCGGCAACACCTGGGACCTCTCGTCGATCACCACGACCGACGGCCGCTCGCTGTCGCCGGCGCTCTGCTCGATCAACGTCTTCAAGGCCTGCATCCCGCCGTCGTCGGGACGCGTGCTGATCGATCCGCGGGGGGCCGGATCGGCGACCTCGAGCACGATCTATTACACGGGCGTCAGCCACATCCTGCGGTCCGACGACAGCGGCCGGACGTTCCGGCCGGTGCTGGCGCTCGACGTCGACCTCGACTTCGCCGGCGCCAACGCGGCCAACCTGAATCGCGAGGCGGAGTACATCCGCGATCTCGCGTTCGATCCGCAGAATCCGGACCGGCTCTACGTCGCCGTGGCGCAGCCGCGCTGTGCGAATGCGGCGTGCGATCGGATGACGAGCACGATCCGGCTCTCCGTCTCGAACGACGCCGGCGCGCACTGGACGACGCAAACGGTGGCGTCGCTGGCGGAGTACGGACTCGCCAACACACGCTACGCCGACCCGGGCGCGATCTACGTGCCGCGAGCCCGGCTGGCGGTATCGCCGTCGCATCCCGACGCGGTGGCGATCGCCTTCCGCGACACCGCGCTCGGCCGGCCGCGCCTCTACCGGAGCCGCGACTTCGGCGCGACCTTCACCGAGTCGACGCTGCCCAACAACTCGCAGACCTGGCCGCTGGCGCTTGCCTACGCACCGAACGATCCGGACACGATCTATCTCGGCAGCAACCACCTCTACCGGACCACGAACGGCGGGCAGAGCTGGGCGCAGATGCAGAACACGCACGTCGACAACATCGCCTTCGCGTTCACCGCCTCCGGCGCGCTACTCGCTGCCAACGACGGCGGGTTGTTCATGGGATCGACCGGGACGACCTTCACGCCGATCCACCATCGTCTGCCGATCACCGAGTTCTATTCGGTGGCCGCTCATCCGACCAACCCGCTGATACTCGCCGGCGGCACGCAGGACAACGGCACGCTGATCTTTCAAGGCAGCCTCGGGTGGTCGCTGATCCGGGGCGGCGACGGTGGCGACGTCGTCTTCGAGCCCGGGTCGCAGACGGTGCTCTACGCCGAGGTCGAATGGTTCTTCACCGACGGCGGGCAGAACGTGTTTGCGTTCTACCGCTGCCAGTCGACCGGATGCGTAACGCGGATCAACGGCATCGACGTTTCGCTCGACGGCCCGTTCATTCCCGACATGGCGATGGACCCGTCCAACCCGTCGACGATCTGGCTGACCGCGGGCCGGTTGTTCCGTACCGATAACCGCGCCGACAACTGGACCGCGGCGTCGCCGGTGATCTCGACCAACCAGCGCTGCTGGGTGGATCCCCAGGCGGGCCGCACGTGTGCCAACGCCCGCTACTTCACGGCGGTGTCGGTCGCGCCGACTTCGTCGCAGACGGTCTATGCGGGCGCGCTGAACGGCGACGTCTGGGCGACCGACGATCGCGGCGCGACATGGCGAAGCGTGGCCGGCGTCGACGCCGGACCGCTGCCGGTGCGCGCCGTCAACGACGTCGTCGTCGATCCGGCCGATGCGCGAACGGTGTACGTCGCCTACTCGGGCTTCAACGAGATGGGCTCGGGCAGCGGCCACGTCTTCCGCACCCGCAACGGCGGAGAGACGTGGGAGGACGTCAGCGGCAACCTGCCCGATGTGCCGGTCAACACGCTGCTCATCGATCCGGACTCGGCCGCGCCGGGATCGCCGCGCGTCGTCTACGCGGGCACGGACATCGGCGTCTTTCGGGCGGTGCTCGACGGCGGCGCGACCTGGCAGCCGTTCGGCACCGGCATGCCGCCAGTGATCGTGAACCGGCTCGCCTACAACGCCTCGACGCGTCAACTGCTCGCCGCGACCTACGGCCGCGGGATGTGGGCGATCTCGCCGAGGTTCACCCGATGAGCGCCCGGACTCGTTTCCTGGCGTTCACCGTGGCCCTCGCTGTCGTCGGCGGCGGCTGCGGCGACTCGCCGACCGATCCGAGCGGCTCGCTGAATCTCGCCGGATCGTGGACCGGCACGTGGCAGTACGTCGCCTCCGGCGTGACCGTGACGGACGACGTCGAAGCGACGATCACCCAGAACGGCTCGAACGCGACCGGCACGTGGACGTCGGCGAGCGGCGCCACCGGCTCGCTGTCCTTGACGGTCGCGAGCGACCTCAGCGGCACGATCACGATCACCCAGACGCCGCTCGCCAGCAACGCGTGCACCGCGTCGACATCGCTCTCGGGCTCGGCGACGTCGTCGACGATGGACTTCACGCTCGGCGCGATCACCGGCGTCGGACTCTGTCAGTGGGCCGCGAGCCAGCGATTCGTGCTGGAGAAGTAGGTCATGACAAGCACAGGGACTTGGAGGTCCTTGGAGATCCTTCGAAGAATGGGAGACGGAGTTTAGAATCAGGTCAAACGATCATGGGCGGCGCTCCGGTCTTGGCTGGGTGCTTCTGGTATTGCTGTCGGCGTCGAATGCCGTGAGCCAGACACCGGAGCGCTTCATCGTCACGGCGACCGAAGTTGACGCACTTGGGATTGAGGGGTTGAAGCTGTGTTTCGCAGTCGAACCCGCCAATCCCAAAGGAGCCTGGTGGTGGCACCAGGGACCGACAGGCTGCGACAGCCGAAGATCCTCCGTGCTCCCCGGGCTCCAGGCCAGAGTCACGTCACGGAGCGATGGCACCACCGAGATGTATCTCGAGGTGCCGTTGCACAGCGGAGAATCACGTCCCGTGCGTATCAGCTTCGGTGACGGCAATGCTGCCGTACCGAGTACGGGCGCCAGCGTCAAGACGACACGTCGCTCGGATTTGGACCTACCAGAACGGTTCTGAACAGATTCGTGCGCTCTTAGACGCCCGCCACCGCGAAGACCGGAAGATCGCTGCCTGCGATCTTCATGAGCCCTCGGTCCGCGAACTGCAGGCCTGATCCCGGGACGAGATCGACGACGGTTCTGGAGACGAGCACCTCGGAGGGACGGGCGGCGGCGGCGATGGCATTGGCGCCGGCGACCACCGGGCCGGCGGGCTCGTCGAGGTCGCATTCGCCGACGTGGATGCCGGCGTGGACGTCGATGTGGGAGCGGCGCGCGACGGCTGCGACGGACCAGCCGCAGCGGACCGCGCGGCCGGGGCCGTCGAAGCTGGCGACGAGCCACGGGTCGCCGAGACTGGCGACGCGGCCGCGGTACGCGCTGACTTCGCGTTCGAACACGCGATGCAGGTGCTCGCGATCGGCGTCGCCGACGTCGGCGCGGACGACGAGCAGCGTCGACAGCACGCGCTCGTGCAGCGTGGGCACGCGCGAGCGCGCCAGGAAGCGCTCGACCTCGTCGAGGATTTCGTCCTGCTCGCCGACGAAGGGCAGGTGGTCGTCGCCGTCGAGCTCGACGAACTCGGCGTTGGGAATGCGCGATGCGAGGTAGCGCCCCTCCTCCACTTTCAGACACCGATCGCCGCGGCGGTGCAACACCAGCGTCGGCACCCGCACCGAGGGCAGGACGTCGCGAACGTCGATCTCGGCGTTCATGCGCGTCAGCGCGACGGCGGCGCCGGGACTGGCGCCCATCCGCAGATACGACGCCCACCATTCGCGGAACGCCGCGTCGTGCCGCATCGACGGCGCCCGCTCCTCGATGCCCACCGGACCGCCCCAGAGTTCGATCAACGAGTTACAGAACTGGTCGCGCTGGTCCCGGGTCTGGCCCCACGGGTAGTCGACGTCGACGAGCCGGCGCGCGTAGCAGCCGACCATGATCAGCGCCTCGGTCTTCTCGGGATACGTCGCGGCGAACAGGGTACAGAGCGGTCCGCCCTCCGAGACGCCGAACAGCACCGCGCGCTGCGAGCCGGCCGCCTCCATCACCGCGCGAACGTCGTCGAGGCGCTCTTCGAGCGTCGGCAGCTGACTGATCGGCACCGGATCGGAGAGACCGGTGCCACGTTTGTCGAACAGGATCAACCGCGCCTTTGCGGCGAGCCGGGTCAGGAAGCGCGCGAACGACGGCTCGTTCCAGAAGTACCCGAGGTGCGACACCCAACCCATCACGAACACGAGATCGATCGGGCCGGAGCCGATCACCTCATAGGCGATGTTGACGGCGCCGCTTCGCGCATAGTGAACTTTTGGAACGTGATGGTGGGCCGTCGGCACGCTCGCTCCGGTCGCGGCGGTGGATGCCGCCGGCGCCCCCGGCGCCGCGCTGACGATCGGCGCGATGAACCGGTAGCCGCGGCGGTGCGCGGTCTCGATGTACACCGGCGTCCGCGGGTGGTCGCCGAGCGCCTTCCGCACTTCGCGGATCGCGACCTTGAGGACCGCATCGCCGACGAAGACGCCGGGCCAGACCGCGTCGAGCAGTTCACGCTTCGAGACCAGCCGGCCGGCGCGCGATGCCAGGAATTCGAGTACCGCAAACGCCTTTGGCGTCAGCGGCACAGCGGCGTTGTCGCGCCAGAGCTGGCCTCCGGCCGGGTCGAGGCGGAAGGGATCGAAGGCGATGACGGAATCGAGCGGCATTGCGGCGTTCGGAGCGCTCCCATCTTACCGAATCGTTACCGCACGCTGACGACTCGATCAGGATCCGGGATGGCGGTCCGCCCTACGCTAGTTTCTCGCATGCCAGGAGGTCACGTCATGATTCGCCCGTTGTCTGTCGTCGTCGCGCTGGTGGCGCTGTCCGCGGCATCCGGTGCCGTCCGCGCCCAGTCGACGCCCGCGCCCCAGCACAAGCATTACGAGAAGCCTGCCGGCCACGATCAGGCGCCCGAGCCCGGCAAGCCGGTCGCGCCGCGCCTGCAGAACCTCGGCCGCCACGTCTTTCCCGTCAGCACCTCGGTGCCGCGAGCGCAGCTGTTCATCAACCAGGGCGTCAATCTCGCCTTCGCCTTCAATCACGCCGAAGCGAGCCGTTCGTTCGCGGAGGCGGCGCGGCTCGACCCGTCGCTGGCGATGGCCTACTGGGGCCAGGCGTTCGTGCTCGGTCCGAACATCAACGCGACGATGACGCCGGAGGACGAGCCGAAAGCGTTGGCGCTCGCGCAGCAGGCGACGTCGCTCAAGGCGCGCGCCTCGGTGCGCGAGCGCGCCTATATCGACGCGCTGATGGCTCGCTACACCGGCAAGCCCGAGGACCGCGACCGCGCCAATCGCGCCTTCGCCGACGCGATGCGCGAGGTGGTGCGCAAGTTCCCGATGGACAACGACGCGCGCACGATCTTCGCCGAGTCGTTGATGAACCTGCGGCCGTGGAACTACTGGACGCGTGACGGCGTGCCCTACGCCGAGACGATCGAGGTGCGGACGCAGCTGGAGAAGGTGCTCGCCTCGAACAAGAACCATCCGGGCGCGCTGCATCTGTGGATTCATCTGTGGGAAGCAACCGACACGCCCGAACGCGCTGAGGCCGAAGCCGATCGGCTCGTGCCGCTGATGCCAGGCGCCGGACACATCGTCCACATGCCGGCGCACATCTACCAGCGCGTCGGCCGCCATGCCGACGTGATCCGCGTCAACGAGATGGCCGCGAAGGCCGACGAGGACTACATCGCGCAGTGCCGCGCCCAGGGGCTCTACCCCATCGCCTACTACCCGCACAATCTGCACTTCATCTGGATGGGCGCGACGGCGAGCGGACGCGGCAAGCTTGCGCTCGAGTCCGCCACCAAGCTGGCCGGTGCCGTGCCTGAGGACGCCCTCAGCACGGTGCCGATCCTTCAGGGCTTTCTGGTCGTGCCCTACTGGGCAATGGTGCGTTTCGGGCAGTGGGACCTGATTCTCGCCGACAAGGGACCGCGCTTCGACGCGCCGTTCACGCGGGGGGTGCGCCACTACGCGCGGGCGATGGCGTTCATCGCCCGCAACCAGCTCGCCGAGGCCGAACAGGAGCTCGACGCGCTGAAAAGGATCGTCGCCGATCCTGCGATCGCCGGCCAGGTGACGTTTTCGGTGAACAGCGGCGTCGCGCAGCTCCGCATCGCGCCGGAAGTCGTCGCCGGCGAGCTCGCGGCCAAGCGCAAGGACTGGGACAGGGCGCTGCTCCATCTCGAGCGCGCGGTGCGCTACGAGGATGGGCTGATCTATCAGGAACCGCCCGACTGGCATGCGCCGGCACGTCAGAATCTCGGCGCCGTGCTGCTCGAGGCCGGGCGCGCCGACGAGGCCGAGGCGGTGTTCTGGGAGGACCTCAAGAAATACCCCGAGAACGGCTGGTCGCTGTTCGGCCTCCAACAGGCGTTCGAGGCCCAGGGCAAGAAGGACGAGGCCGCGCGCGTCGCCGAACGCTTCAAGAAGGCGTGGGCGCACGCGGACGTGACGCTCAGCAGCGCGCGCATCATCAAGTGACGGCGGAACGAACATGTCGGCCGGACCACTGACCGATCTGCCGTACGTCATCGGCCCCGACGGCGGCCTCGACCTGCCGCTCGGCCGGCTCGGCACCGTGCACAAGATCCCTGGCAGCGTGCTCGACGGCCGGGCGGCGGTGATCGAGCACACGCTGCCGGCGCGCAGCCTCGCGGCGCCGCTGCATCGTCACTCGCGCGAAGACGAGATGACGATCGTGCTCGCCGGCGAGATGGGCGTGCTGCTCGGCGACGACGTCGTCTACGCCGGACCGGGATCGTACGTGCTCAAGCCGCGCGGCCAGTGGCACGCCTTCTGGAGCGCCGGCGCGACGGAGCTGCGCGTCATCGAACTGGTCGTACCCAGCGGCTTCGAGATCTATTGCCAGCGGCTGGCGCCGCTACTCTCGAGCGGCGCCGACCCGGCCGCGGTCACGCGGCTCGCGAAGGAGTACGGCATCGAGTTCGACTTCGACAGCGTGCCCCGGCTGTGCGAGCGGTTCGGGCTGACGTTTGGATAGGGGGGTGGCGAGGGAGGGGTCGGAGGAGGGTCGGAGCAGGGTCGGAGCAGGGTCGGAGTGGGGTCGGAGCTGGCTCCGACCCTCCTCCGACCCTCCTCCGACCCCCCTAGTACCCGATCGCCAGCCCGTCCTTCCTCGGATCCGACGAAGCGGCCCAGCCCTTCGCGAGCTTCATGATCATCTGCGCGCCGCCGAAGTCGGTCGAGCGTTCGTTGCCCATCTGGTGGCCGAGGGCCGTGAGCGCGGCGCGGACGGCGTCGCCGACCGGCGCTTCAATGGCGACGCGCACGCCTGACAGGTGCCGGAACCGCGGCGCGTCGTTCGCGGCTTGCAGGTCCATGCCGAACTCGAGCACGTTGAGCAGCACCTGCACGTGTCCCTGCGGCTGCATCGCGCCGCCCATCACGCCGAACGACATGAACGGCTCGTCGCCCTTCGCATCGGTCAGCACGCCGCTGGTGCGCGTCGTCCGGGTTACGAACGCGGGAATGATCGTGTGGAACGGCCGTTTGCCCGGGCCGGCGGTGTTGGCGCGGCCTTCCTGCATCGTGAAGCTCGTGCCGCGGTCGTGAAGGATCAAGCCGGTGCCAGGGACGACGATCCCGCTGCCGAAGTAGTCGTAGATGCTGTTGATCAGCGACACCATGTTGCCCTGCGCGTCGGCGACGGTGAGATAGATGGTGTCGCTCTGCGTCGACGAGATGCCCGGCTCGACCCGCGTCATGGCCTTCGTAGGATCGATCAGCGCGCGGCGACTGGCGATGTAGGCGTCGTTCAGGAAGTCCTCGGGCTTGACCTTCATCGCGCCGGGCTCGCCGACGTTGGCCTCGATGTCGGTGTAGGCAATCTTCTTCGCCTCGATCAGGTGGTGCAGGTACGCGGCCGAGTTGTGGCCCATGCTCTTGAGGTCGTAGGTCTCGAGCAGGCGCAGCATCTCGAGCGCGGCGATCCCCTGGCTGTTCGGCGGCAGCTCCCAGAGACGGTAGCCCTTGTACGGCACCGAGACCGGCGCGACCCACTCGGCCTTGTGCTTCGCGAAGTCCTCCGCGGTGAGGAACCCTTCGCGCGCCTGCAGATCGGTGGCGATGCGCTTGCCGAGATCGCCGCCGTAGAGGTGCGACGGCCCCTTCGCCGCGATCTCGCGATAGGTCTTCGCCAGATCCGGATTGCGCATCCACTCGCCCGCCTTCGGGGCCCGCTCGCCGTCGATCAAGTACGCGGTGCGGGCGCCGGGATCGCGCTTGAGGAACGCGACCTGCTCCGCCCAGTCGCCGGCGATGATCGGCGACACCGGAAAGCCTTCGTCGGCGAGCTGAATGGCCGGCGCAAGGGCATCAGCGAGCGCGATCGTGCCGTAGCGCTCGAGCAGCGCGGCCCATCCCGACAACGCGCCCGGGACGGTGATCGCCTCGGGCCCGCGCTGGATGCGGGTGCGACCGCGGGCGGTCAGCGTCTCGCGCGTCATCAGCGATCCGCTGCGGCCGCTCGCGTTGAGCCCCTGCAGCGTGCCTTCCTTCGCCGACCAGACCATCGCGAACAGATCGCCGCCCATGCTGACCATGTGCGGCTCGACGACGGTGAGCACCGCCGCGGCGGCGACGGCGGCGTCGATGGCATTGCCGCCGCGCTGCATCACCGCCAGACCGGCGGCGCTCGCGAGCGGCTGGCTCGTGGCAATGACCGCGTGCGGCGCATACACCGTCGACCGACCGGCGAGCGTCGTCGGACGCTGTTGTGCTTCCTGCGTGAGGGGCACCGCCGCGATCGCGACACAAGCGCCAAGCGTCAGCGCGGCCACGCGAATCCGAATCGTCATCTCTGCCTCCGGAGGGGACAGGATAAACCACTGGGGTGCTGGGGTGCTGGGTGCTGGGTGCTGGGTGCTGGGTGCTGGGTGCTGGGTGCTGGGTGCTGCCGGCGTGACGCGGCACTTGAGATATGGTTTGCCCGGGAGGCCGCCCATGTCAGCTCGCCCGATCCTCGTCGCGTTGCTCGCCGTCTCTCTCGCCGCGCTCCTTCCGACCAGGTCAGCCGTGCGCGCCGAACAGGCGGTCACCAAGTACGTGCGGTATGCCCAGGGCACGGCCACGCACTACGGCATTCTCGAGGGCGACGTCATTCGTGAGCTCAGCGGCGACCTTTTCGCCAATCCGACGCCGACCGGCGCCACCGTCAAGCTCGCCGACGTGAAGCTGCTCGCGCCGTGCGAGCCGTCGAAGGTGATTGCCGTCGGCCTCAACTACCGCAGCCATCTCGGCAATCGCGCGCCGGCCGCCTATCCGGGGTTCTTCGCGAAGTACCCGACGTCCATCGTCGGACCCGACGCCGACATCGTGCTTCCCGAAGACGCGAAGAACGTGCACTACGAGGGCGAGATGGTGATCGTCATCGGCAAGCGCGCCAAGAACGTCCCGGCCGGCCAGACGGCATCAGTGATCTTCGGCGTCACCGCCGGCAACGACGTCAGCGAGCGCGACTGGCAGAGCGCCGACCTGCAGTGGTTCCGCGCCAAGGCCGCCGACACCTGGGGGCCGATCGGCCCGGCGATCGTCACCGGGATCGACTACAACGATCTCCTGCTGCAGACGCGGCTCAACGGCGAAGTCGTCCAGTCGGAACGGACGAAGGACCTGCTGTTCAACGTCGACACGATCGTGAGCTACCTCACGAAGTACATCACGCTGATGCCCGGCGACGTGATCTTCACTGGCACGCCGCAGACGACCAAGGCATTCAAGGCGGGAGACGTGATCGAAGTCGAGCTCGAAGGCGTCGGCGTGCTTCGCAATAAAGCAGTGCGGCAGTAGCCTACGTCTCAGTGCGTGAGGCCGTAAATGATGTAGTTGATCATGAACTTGTAGGCTTCGTTCGTCGGCGCCATCGCGTAGGTGCCGGTGGCCGACCACTCCATGTAGTCGCCGATGTCCATGTTGTAGTTGATCATCACCATCAGCCGCCGCGCCGGATCGTTGCCCTCGTGGATGCCGTAGAACTCGCCGTAGAGTCCCATCTCCCCGAGCCGCCCCGGGTAGGGCACGCGCAGTGACTTGATCTCGAAGAAGCTGTTGAACACCGGATGATCGATCGTCAGCGGCTCGATCCGCCCGCTCGGCAGCACCCGGCGCATCGCGTTCTCGAACACGGCCCACTCGTTCTCGAAATGGAAGTCGTCGACGATGAGGAACGCACCCTTGGCGAGAAAGCGGCGCAGCCCTTCGACTTCCTCGTCCGTCGGATACCAGTAGCCCGGCTCGGTGAGATAGATCACCGGGTACTTCAGGAGCTCCGGGTCATCGAAGGTGTAGACGTTGTTGTCGTCGGCAATCGCATCCACCGACGTCAGCTCGTTCATCATCGTCGTCAGGTTGCGTTCCATCGCCGGATAGTCGGCGCTCCAGCTGCGGTTGCCCAGATAGCGGATCCGCACCATGTTGAAGCGGCCGTCGTAGCGGACGTTCGGGTTGACGCCGAAGCGGCTGCGGCCGAAGCCGAAGGGATCGCCGCGTTGGCCGAGGGCGGTGAGCGGCACCAGGACGAGCAGCGCGATCATCAGCAGCCACCGGTGTCTCGGCATCGTCACACTCCGGTCACCGGCGCCGCTTCGCGCCGCTTGCGCATCTGGACTTCGCGGCCGCCGTCGGCGAACGCGACTTCGTCCATCAGTTGATCGATCAGGAAGATGCCGCGGCCGCTCGACTTGAGCATGTTCTCGGGCGCCAGCGGATGCGCGACCGTCGAACGATCGAACCCGGATCCGGGATCGCGGACGACGATGAGGATCTCGCCGCGCTCGTCGCAGGTGACGCAGCACTGGATCTGTTTCGTCTTGTCGCCCCTGGCGCCATGGCGGATGCCGTTGGCCAGCGCCTCCTGCAGCGCCAGCTCCACCTTCATGATCTCGTCGTCGCTCCAGCCCTTGTCCTGCAGCAGCTTCAGCACGCCGTCGGTGACGGTCGGGATGGCGGCCGGATCGGCCGGAATCACCATGTTGAACTGACAGGCTGACGAGAGCGGCACCAGCGCCGCCAGCCGGCTTTCCTTGTCCAGCGCCGACTTGAGATCGCCGATGAGCGATTGCTGCGCGGCCTCGGCCTGATCGCGCTCGGCGAGCGCCTGCGTCAGCTTCTTCAGGTTGAGCCGCAGCTCGAGCTGCGACTGCACCTGTCGCTTCAGCGCCTCGAGCGCATCGGCCTGTTCGCGAGTCAGCGTGCGCGGGACGCGATCGACGACGCAGAGCGTGCCGAGGGCGTGCCCGTCGGGCGTCACGAAGGGCGCGCCGGCGTAGAAGCGGATGCCGTTCTCGGCGACGACCATCGGGTTGTCGCGAAAGCGCGCGTCGCCGCGGGCGTCGGGGACGACGAAGAGATCGCGCTGCTGGATGGCGTGCGAGCAGAACGAGATGCTGCGATCGGTTTCGGTGATCGAGACGCCGATGCGCGATTTGAACCACTGGCGGTTCGCGTCGATGAGCGAGATCAGCGCGATCGGCGTCCCGCAGATGTGCGCAGCGAGGAGCGCCAGGTCGTCGAAGCCGCGCTCCGGATCGGTGTCGAGGATGTCGTAGCGTCGAAGCGCGGCCAGCCGCGCCGCTTCGTCGATGGCCATGCGTTCGCTCGGCGTCCCACCCTACGATATCCGATGTTTCGCGGCGTGGTATCATCCGCCGCTGCGAACGGGCACCCCAGCTCCCGTGTTCGTGCCAGGGGTGTCTCCGTCCGGCCTCGCTCACCAGGCCTTTTTTCGAGGAGTCACCCGTGTCGAGCCGCCTCTCCGCCTGCACCCTCTCAGCCGTCGCGATCGCGCTGATCGCGGCGCTGCCAGCACCCGCCCAGGCTCAGTCCGACCGGCCTCGCTGGGGCCTCACCGCCAGCTTCGTCCCGAAGTGGGAATCTGCGCCCGAGCTCGCCGCCCTGTTCTACGGCGTCGACGACATGGACGCGGAAGGCTCCGAGTTCAGGATCGGCGCCGTGCGTGGACGCCAGCACGGCGGCGACTGGAGCGTGACCTTCGTCCGCAACACGGTCAAGACCGGTTCGGTGTTCGACGACACCGGCACCGGCGGCCCCGACGACCTCGTCGGCCGCTTCGGCGA
>DASTCC010000448.1:0-8051 GCA_035711465.1 Vicinamibacterales bacterium | reverse complement strand
ACTCGGCCTGGCCGCGGCGGCGATGTGGGCCATCGCGCCGGCGCTGGTGATGGTCCTGCGCGGGCCCTGGCCGCCGGTGCCGCTCACGGCCGCCTTCCCTGTCGCTGCCGCGGCGACGTTCGCGCTGCTCGGCGTCAGCCTGCGGAAGTACTACCGCCGAACCACGCAGGCGATGCGTCTGGTGCTCGTCTTCGGCGCGATGGTGATGCCGTCGATCGCGCTCTATCCGATTTCGGCGTTCCATGCCGAGCGGCAGGCCCGTCATCTCATCGAGTCGACGTACGCACCGGCGGTGATGCAGCATCCGTCGGCGCTGCAGGAACAGATGGCGCGCGCGCAGTCGGAGATCGATCGTCTGCCGAATCTGGTCACGCTGGTGTCGACGCCGCCGCCGGCGGGCGTCGCCGTCCAGAGCCAGTCCGCGTTCTTCGTCTGGAGCCAGACGAACCTGTCCCGCGCCCGCGCGACGTCCGAGATCGAGCTTTACGGGCCGGACAGGAAGCTGGTGAGCCGCTTCGCGCTGAACGTGCCGGAGTACCAGTCGCCGACCAGCCTCGAGTCGTGGCAGGGGGGGGCCTGCCACTGGGACGTCTACAGCGAAGTCCGGCGATTCGGGGCCGACGAACGGCTGATGTGGCACGCGCGGCGAAGCGTCTGCGACGCCTCGGGCCGCTTCCTCGGCGGCGTGGTCGTGCACGTGCTGCCCGACTATCGTTCGCTGCCCTTCATCGCGTCCGCGAGTCCGTACCGCGAAGTGCTCGCCTCCGGCGACGACGACTCGACGCTCGCCGACGTGCCCGAGCTCGCCGTCGTCGTCTACGGCTGGGGCCGATCGCCGGTGTTCACGTCGAGCGATGCGGCCTGGTCGGTGACCGAGGAGCTCGCCGCGCAGATGCGCGCCTCGCGGACGCCGTTCTGGCGCGACCTGCCGGCCGACAACCGCGAGTACCACGTGTACTTCACGAACGACCGCGCCTTCGTCTACGCGCTTGGCTATCCGTCGCCGACGTGGTTCGAGCACGCGACCCGGCTCGCGGAGATCGCGGTGACGATCGCCTGCGTGTTCGTCGTCGTCCTGCTCGGGGCCATGGTCTATGCGCCGTTCACGCGACAGCACGACGCGCCGCTGCGCGTGCTCTTCCGCGAGATCCGCACCAGCTTCTATCGCAAGCTGTTTCTGTTCTTCGTGCTGGCGGCGATCGGCCCCGTGCTGCTGCTCGCGATCGCGTTCAGCGCCTACGTCTCGGCACGGCTCGAAGCCGACGTGAAGTCGGAGGCGGCGAGCATCGTCACCGTCGCGCGCCGGGTCTTCGAGGAGATCTCGGCCGCGCAGCAGGAGAACCAGCCGCAGGCCCTGCCCTCCGACGACGAGATGGTCTGGATCCGGCAGGTGATCGATCAGGACGTCAACATCTTCCAGGGACCGGCGCTGATCGCCACCAGCCAGCGCGACCTGTTCGATTCGGGCCTGCTGCAGACGCGGACGCCGGCCCTCGTCTACCGGACGATCGTGCTCGACCGGCTGCCGAGCGTGGTCCTCGACGATCGGATCGGCGCGTTTCAGTACGTGGTCGCCGCGGCGCCGGTGCCGACGAGCGGCCGGGACATCGTGCTGAGCGTCCCGCTCGCGCAGCGCCAGCGCGAGATCGAACGCGAGCTCGACGTGCTCAACCGCGGCATGCTCGTCGCGTCGGTCGTCGTCGTCCTGTTCGCCGCGGGCCTGGGCGCCTCGGTCGCCGGCCGCGTCTCGGATCCCGTCGCACGGCTGACGCGCGCCACCCGGCAGATCGCCGCCGGCCGGCTCGACGTCCGCATCGTCGCCGACACGGCCGACGAGCTCAAGCGACTGGTCGACGACTTCAACACCATGACCGAGACGCTGGTCGCGCAGCGCGGCGAGCTGGCGCGCACGAATCAGATCAAGGCGTGGGCGGAGATGGCGCGCCAGGTTGCGCACGAGATCAAGAACCCGTTGACGCCGATTCAGCTCGCCAGCGAGCACCTGCAGCGCGTCCACGACGATCGGGGCCGGCCGCTCGGCCCGGTGTTCGATCAGTGCGTGTCGACGATCATCCGGCAGGTGCGGCTGCTCCGCCAGATCGCATCGGAGTTCTCGAACTTCGCCGGCCAGCCGACGCCGCGTTTCGAGGCCGTCGGCCTGCCCGCACTGGTCAGGGAGATCGTCGAGGCCTACGGCGCGACGCCGACGCTCGCGGTCGAGATGTCGATGGCCGACGATCTGCCGCCGGTGCGCGCCGACCGGACGCTGCTCGCGCGCGCGATCACCAACGTCGTCGAGAACGCCGTGCAGGCGATGCCCGCCGGCGGCCGCCTGCGCATCGGCGCGGCCGATCGCGACGAGACGGTCGAGCTCGTCGTAACAGACTCGGGCGTCGGCATGGATCAGGCGGCCGCGGACCGCGCCTTCGAGCCCTACTTCTCGACGAAGACGGCCGGATCCGGCCTCGGGCTGCCGAACGCGAAACGGAACATCGAGATCTGCGGCGGCGCGATCGCGCTCGCGAGCGCGCCCGGCCGCGGCACGACGGTGACGATTACGCTGCCGGTGTCTCCGCGCGCGTCTTCAGCCGGCTGATGGCGAGCTCGACGAACGCCGACAGCAGATAGCCGTAGGCGAGGATGACCAGGGCGACGCGCGGCTCCGCGGCGATGAACGTGATCAGCAGGCCGGTGACGAACAGCGGCAGATAGGTGCGCTGGTGGCCGAAGTTGATCGTCTTGAAGCTGCGAAACTTGATCGTGCTCACCATCAGCGCCGCCGGCACCAGCACGATGGCGATCGCGGCAATCGACATCGGGAAGCCGGACAGCGGATACGGCCAGGCGTAGACGGTTGCCGCCGTCACGCCCGCCGCCGCCGGCGACGGCATGCCGACGAAGTAGCGCTTGTCGGCCTGCGACGACGTCTGGATGTTGAAGCGCGCCAGGCGCATCGCCGCGGCGGTGACGAACACGAAGCCGGCCGCCCAGCCGACGCGGCCGAGATCCGACAGCCCCCACGCGAACGCGAGGATCGCCGGCGCCAGGCCGAACGAGACGACGTCGGCGAGCGAGTCGAACTCCACGCCGAACGCGCTGGTGGTATTCGTGAGCCGCGCGATGCGGCCGTCGAGCATGTCGAGGATGATGGCGATGCCGATGAACGGCGCGGCCGTGGCCAGATCGCCGCGCATGGCGTAGACCACGCAGGCGTAGCCGCAGAACAGGTTGCCCACCGTCATCATGCTCGGCAGCAGGAAGATGCCGCGGCGATAACGGCGCGGACCGGAGCCCGGTGGCCGATCGTCGAATGGCAGCATCATGCGGACACAGCCAGTCTGGCGATGATCGACTCGCCGGCGACCACACGGTCGCCCTTCGCGCAGGTCACCGTCGCGCTCGTCGGCACGAAGACGTCCATCCGGGATCCGAACTTCATCAGTCCGATTCTGGCACCGGTCGCCAGCGTCTCGCCAGCACGGACCCGGGTGACGACGCGCCGCGCCAGCAGGCCGACGACTTGTCTGACGACGACCGGCGTGCCATGGACGTCGATCCAGATCTCGGACTGTTCGTTCCTGTGCGAGTCGTGCTTGAAGGCGGGGCGAAACGTTCCCGGCCGCTGCTCGACACGCACGACCCGGCCGGCGACCGGCGTGCGGTTGATGTGGACGTCGAACACCGACAGGAAGATCGTGATCTGGTTCCACTGCCCCGGCGGCGGCTCACCTTCGCGCGCCGGGCCCGCGTGCATCACCACGCCGTCCGCGGGCGCGAGCACGGCATCTGCGGCGGCCGGCGGCGACCGATCGGGGTCGCGAAAGAACAAGGCGATCGCGATCGGCAGCAGCAGCAGCGTCACAGCGACGAGCGGCGATCCGACGAGTGCGGCAAGGGCCGCGGGCAGGGCGGCGAGCGCCACGAACGGCCACGCGGCGGAGTCGATGCGCACGTTGATTGAGACGAGAGCGGAAGGAAGAACGACACCCGCCGAGGCCGTCCGGGCAGGCGACCCCGGCAGGTGTCTGGGCGAACGCTACTTGCCGACCATCGAGGGGAAGCCGGTCGGGCCGGTGCCGCGAACCATCGCCTCGATCCGATCTTTCAGTGCGAGTTTCTTCTTCTTCAGGGATGTCTCTTCGATTTGCTGCTGATCACTCAGGAAGGAGACTGTGGAGAGGTTGCGAATCTGCTCGTCGAGGGCTTTGTGCTCCGAGACCAGCTGGCGGAAGATCTCATTGGTCTGGAGCAGTTCTGCCTTCACCTCATCACTTCGCGGCGCCTGTGCCATGCTCCGCCTCCTTTGCTCAAGTAACGAGTTGGTGACGCAAACTACCACAACCTTCCGGAACCGGGCAAGAGCGCCGGCCTAGAACCCGGGACGGAGGTTGAACACGAACATCCAGCCGCGGCCGGGCCGCTGCAGCGGCCGCACGAGATTGAGCTCGAGCACCGCAAAACCGAATGCGTTGAACCGCGCGCCGCCGCCGACGCTGGTCACCCAGTCGCCCTCGGCCCGGATCGGCGCGACGCGCCCCTTGCTCCAGGCGCTGCCGGCATCGAAGAACGCGAAGACGTCGACCGGCACCGGTCCGTAGTCGAGCCGGCCTCGAAAGAGGCCGACGAGCGGCGCCCGCGCTTCGAGGTTGAGCACGAGCACACGGCTGCCGAGCAGGCGATCGAATTCCGGACAGGAGCCGTCGGTCGTGACGCTGCAATCGCCGGCTTCGAAAGAGTTGGCATCGTAGCCGCGGACGAGCTCCGGATAGCCGAGATACAACGGCACGAGCCGCTCGCTCTCGGCGCTGTTGCCGTAACGGCCGAAATGCATCACCCGCGCCGCGATCGTCACCGGCCTGACGGGCATGACGTACTGACGGACATCCGCGGTGACGTTGTAGAGCTCGAGATCGCCGAACGTCGGATCGACGGCCAGTCGAATCCGCTGGCCGAGGATCGGGCCGGTGAAGCCGAATGCCGCCGTATCGCGCACCGCCGCGGCGGACAGCTGCACCAGGCGCAACGACGGCGTGCTCGGCAAATCCGTCGTCTCGTCGGAAATGATCCGGCCGGTTGCCGGATCGGCGATGAGCGTTTGGATCTCGCGCGAGAAACCGATGTGCTGCGCCGCCGCGCTGAACTCGACGCGGAACGCCCGGCTGAACGGATAGGCCACGAGCCCGCCGGCGCGATGGTAGGTCTGGCGATCGCGGCTGACCTGCTCGACGAACAGCACGTCCCCGTTCTGCTCGATGAATCCGGATGCGACGCCGGCGCTGACGTACGGCACCCGGTCGCCGAACACCCCCCAGTTCCAGCGCGACGAGCGGTTGACGTAGAGCACCTGCCCGCCGAGATCCTGGAATTCGCCGTTCACGGCGAGCCCGGTGGCGAGCAGGTGATTGCCGAGCACGTCGCTGAACGTCATCGAGATGCCGCCGGTGACGAACGACCCGAGCGCGCCCGCCGTGGCGAAACCCACCTGTTGCCCGATGTCGACGAGCGCCAGGCGCGGCTTGTAGGCGACGGTCTCGAACGACGCGGTGCCGGTCAGGCCGGTCGTCGCGTCGCGCAGCATCGCGTCGACGTCGGATCGTTCCCGCTCGGTCGGCGGCAGCTCGGCGCGACCTTGCGCACCCGCCGGGTCCGGGACCGCGGTCCGGGGCGTGGACGCAATATGAATGTCGAAGCCGCCCTCGCGAAACACCGAGTAGGCGATCCGCGATCCATCCGCGGACACCGAGAGCGCCGGGCTGAGCGGCGTGATGCCGGCGATGCCCGTGAGCGCCGTCGCGATCCGGATCGACGTGCCGCCGCCTGCATCGACGCGATACGCCTCGGGCCGCCCGCTCGAGTCCGAGATGAACGCGATCTGGCGCGTGCCGGGGATCCAGGTCGGATCGAGAGCGTTGCCACGCAGACCCGTCTCGACTCGCGTCAGCCGCCGCGCCGCCGGATCGATCGTCACCAGGCCGTAGGTTCCATAGGTGAGCCGCTCGGTGTCGGTCGAGAATCGATCGCTGACGAAGACAATCGCACGGCCGTCAGGTGACCATGACGGCTGCAGATCGCTGAACGCGTCGTCGGTGAGCCGTGTGGTCGATCCCGTGTTCAGGTCGTGCACGAACAGATCGGTGAAGCCGTTGACCTGCGCCGCAAACGCCAGGCGCGTGCCGTCCGGCGACCAGTCGGGATGAAACACCTCGCCCAGATCCGGAAAAGGAATCTCCTGCACGACGCTGCCGCGTCGGGCGTCGATGACGGCAATCGCCGGCCGGCCGTTCCCCAGCGTCGCCACGGCCAGCGCCTGGCCATCGGGTCTCCAACTGCCCGCGGACATCAGGAACTGAAGGCTCTCGAAGTGCGGATCGACGGCCGTGGAGATTAGCTCACGTGTGACGCGCCCGGTGGCGGCGTCAGCGAGATACAGATTCACGGAGAGCTGTCCACGCTCCGAGAGAAACGCGATGCGCGTCCCGTCCGGACTGAGGGCAGGACCGACGTTGATGCGGCCGCCCGCTTCCTCGTCGCCGATCACGACCTCGGCGTCGCCGGCCGCCGCAGCGGTCGATCGTGCGGCGCGCGCCTCCGGTGTCGCGCTGATGCCGTAGGCGCGGCGAATGGCCGCGTGCCACGCCGCCGACAGTTCTTCTTCGGTCGCGCCCGTCGCCGCCTGGATGACCCGCACCGGATCCCCGGTCGTCTGCTGGAGAGGATCGGCGACGCGGTGGAGTGCAGTGCCGACGATCTCGTCGCCCCACCGGCCGCCGAGATACGCCCAGAGCGCGTGGCCCCATCGGTAGGGAAAGTAGTTCGGGTTGTCGAGGTCGGAGATTCGCGGCAAAGCATCCATCAGCGCCGCGTCGCGCAGCCACATCGCGGTCTGCGGATCGCGGACGCCAATCGTCAGATACTCCGCCATCCCTTCGATGAACCAGAGCGGCAGCGCGCCGCCGCGCCGGCCGAGGATGTCGAACTGGAACGCGTGCACCAGCTCGTGGCCGATCACGTGATCGGACTGGGCCAGGCTCGCGCCGAGCGGCAGCGTGATGCGCCGCAGCAGCCCTTCGGTGACGCCGCCCGTGCCCTCGCCGATGAACCCTTCGATGACGTTGGTCTGCGCAAAGTCCGGATGGCTGGCGTAGAGAATCAACGGCTGCCGGCTGCTGAGCTGATGATCGAAGACGCGCGACAGGCGCGTGTACCAGCGCTCGGCGATCCGTCCCGCGACCGTCGCCGCTTCGGCTTCCTCCGGGTAGAAGTAGATGTCGAAGTGCGGCGTCGTCAGCACGCGGAACTTGAAGCGGTCGAACTGGACCTTGTTGCGGCCGAAGTACTGCGCCGATACCGGTGACGCGATCGCGAGCGCCAGCAGCGTCGCGCCCAGGATCCTGCCGAGGCGCGCCGGCGCCAGGCGCTGCGCACGTACCTCCATTGCGAACCTCCACCGCCGGCCGTACAGGTCCCGCTGCAAGCGAGGTGCCACCGATGGAGGTCGTCGAGAGCCTGCGCCGCGGAGGATCAAGGCCGAATCTGAGCACGGGGGCGGTCAAGATCGCGCGCCCCGGTGATGTCGTACGTCAGCCGCGACCGTCGGCGAGGCGCCGGTTCCAGAGAATCAAGGCGTCCTCACGCGGCTCCTGGTAGTAGTCGCGCCGCACGCCCTCGACCCGGAACCCCAGCCCTTCGTACAGAGCACGGGCGGCAACGTTCGATTGCCGTACTTCGAGCGTGGCCGAACGTGCGCCGGCCGTCACGGCGTCGTCGAACACGAACGTCAGCAGATGGCGCGCCGCGCCGCGGCGTCGCCAGCTCTCGTCGATCGCCAGGCTGTTGATGTGCAGCTCGTCGAACACCATCCAGCAGGCGCAATACCCAATCAACGCCCCGTCGCGCCCGCGCAGGACGTAGAGCCGCGCCACGTCCGTGTTCTCGAGCTCCCAGCGGATGGCGTCGGCGCCCCAGGCGTTGGTGAAGGTCCGCCGCTGCAGCGCGTCGACGTCGGCGAGATCGGCGGCGCCGGCGGCGCGCCGGACTTCGAGTGCGGACAG
>DASTCC010000447.1:0-14205 GCA_035711465.1 Vicinamibacterales bacterium | reverse complement strand
CTGGATGACGGTGGCCACGCACCACGCCAGCGACGGCAGCACTCACGTGGAGCACGGCGACGTCAGCTGCGGCTGGATTCTCGACCGCACCGCGCTCCACTGCGACCGCCGGCATCGCTCGCCCGACGGTGGCCTTCGCGTCAGCATCCAGATCTGGCAGGCCGATGAATCAACGCGCGCGCTGCAGATCGACACCTACACCGCCGGCCGCTTCGGCCATGTGGTCCAGCGGTCGGCGACGCTGTCGCCGGCGTCCGTGACGTTGACGGCGACGATCCCGTGGCGGTCCGGGCGCGCGAACACGCGCTCACAGTTCCGCGCCGAGAACTCGGGCTTTCACTATCGGAACGAAACCGAAGAAGCGCCTGGCCGGTGGCGGCTCGATTTCGACGAACGCTGGCAGCCGGCATCGCGCAGCGATCAGGCGCCGCCGGCGATCCGCGGCATCGACCACGTGCCGGTTGCGGTCGCCGATCTTCAGGTGGCGATCGAGCGCTATCAACGCCTGGGCTTTGCGCTCAAGCCGGGGCGGCCGCATCCCAACGGCGTCGAGAATCAACATGTGAAATTTCGCGACGGCACCGAGATCGAGTTGATCACCGCGCCTCGCGGCGTCGATCGGCAGACGCGGAACTACCGGAGCCATATTGCCCGCGGGCAGGGCCCGGCATTCCTCTCCCTCTTCGCGCCTGCCGAGGCAAGGCTTCTATCGGTGCTGAACGCGGCGCGCCTGACCTATACGAGGGAATCCGGGCTCGTGGTGATGAGTCCCGATGGCCCTCTCGGCTACGTCTTCTTCGGTCGGCGAAACAAATCGCCCACGGACCTGCCGGCGCACTTCGCGCATCGAAATACCGCCCAATCGGTGCGCGCGGTCTGGCTGGCGGCGGACGACCTCTCCGCGGAGCACCGTCTGTTCGCGGCGCTTGGCGCGACGTTCAAGGAAGAAACCGTGTACGTGCCCGATCCTGTCGACGCGACCGTCGCGCGGTTCGCTGAAGGCGCCGTCGTGATGTTGCCAGGCCGTCACCAGATCGTGACGGGACACAGGATCGTCGGCATGACGGTGTCGGTCGCGGATCTGAAGACCGCGCGCGAGGTCATCGGAGCGGCCGGGATGGCCGGCGCTGCCGCGGCGGACCGGGTGTTCGTCGCACCTGCGCAGGCGCTCGGTTACTGGCTCGAGTTCCGCTGATCTACTTCTTGCCTCTTCGCTCCGTCTCGATCCTCGTGTTCAACGCGGTCGTCGCGCGCGCGGCATAAGCGCGGCATGCGTTCTGGTCCATCACCGACCCGGCCTTGACGCGTACGAACAACGACGACGCGGAAGGATGCGGCGTCACGAGGATGTCGCATGACAGCTCGTTCAGCACCGCAAAGCTCCGCCGGAAATCGGCGACGGCGGTTGGATAGGTGCGACTGTCCGTGAACCTGAACCCGTCAGCGGAGACCGGAGTCAGGCTGTCCGCATAGACCACGGTCGCGCACGTCGCGGCCTCGCAGGCCGGCCAGGACCAGCTGGTGCCGCTCGGCGTGTGTCCCGCGGTGACATGTGGCGTCAGTCGAATGGGACCCAGGCTCAGCTCCGCGCGATCGTCGATTGCCCGGATGGAAACGATGGCGGGAAACGGCGCCGCAACGCCGTACTGCGGATCGTCCGGCGCCGAGCGGCCGGCTCGAAGCACGCTGGCAGCACCGGCGCGCGCCAGTACCTCGGCGCCGCTCAGCTGCTGGAGCTCGGCGACACCGCCCGCGTGGTCGAAGTGCGGATGGGAGACGACGATCCACTTGATGTCTTCGACCCGGAAACCGAGCTCACGAACATTGGCAGCAATCAGCGGCGCGGACTCCGGCAGCCCGCCATCGACGAGGACATGGCCCTCTGTGGATGTAATCAGAATGGCGCTGAGGCCGGCGCTGCCCACATAGAACGTGTTGCCGTAGATGCGGAACGGTGGATGGGGCGCATTCCAGTTCGACCTGGTCTTGTGATCAGGGGTTTGAAGCAACAACACGGTCGACAGGATCACGAACAGGAACATGCGGAACCTCGTCGGCGCGCAATCCGGACACGCAGCATCACGGCCATATCGTCGGCATTCAAGAGTACTCGCGCTAGCACGAAGTTGATCGGTACAGCGCCGACTACGGCTCGACGTCGCGAGATGGCGACGCAACCGGCACGCACGCAGTAGTTTGGCCGGTCATCGAAGTTCACACGAAGTGATGTGCAGCCGGGCAATCCGGAGCCGTCTACTAGCAGCGCGTGGAGGTGATTTGTATGTCTCGCCGCTGTCTTCAGACGCTCGTCATCGCCGTGCTGCTGTGTGCGGGAACGGTCGCCGGCATGGACCAGGCCAGTCCTGACCAGCGTCCGCCCTATCCAGCCGCCGAGCGTGGCACGGACGCCGACATCCTGCACGGGGTCCGCGTCGCGGATCCGTATCGATGGCTCGAGGACCTCGAATCACCTCGAACGCGATCCTGGATCAAGGCCCAGGACGATCTCACCAGAGGTGAACTGGACGGCCCGACGTTCCAGCTGTGGCAACGGCGAATCGCCGCGCTGGCGGGCGTCCGTCGATACACGACGCCGGTCCGTCGCGGCGATCGCTGGTTCTTCTTCGAAACCGACGCCAACGGCACCAGCGGCCGTGTCCTGATGATGCGCGATGGCCGCAACGGCGTGCCGCAGCCGCTCGTTGACCTGCGCCGCAACGACGGTCCGGACTCCCTGTCGGCGGTGATGTCGCCGTCGCCGGACGGCCGGCTCGTGCTCTACGGCGTCAGCGCCGACCAGAGCCGCTGGCTGCGGCTCCACATGCGTGACGTGGTCTCCGGCGCCGACGTCGGGGAGACGATCGAGTTCCTGCACGCGTCGAGCGGCTCGATTGCCTGGGCGCCGGACGGACGCAGCTTCTATTACGTCAGATTTGCGACGCCGTCAGGACCGGTCACGACAGCGACGCCCACCAGGAGCCTGGTGATGCGTCACGTCATCGGCACCGCGCCCGCCGCCGACGAGCGCGTGCTCGAGTTGAAGGATGCGGCGACGCGATACGCGCCAGCCATGACCGATGATGGCCAGTGGCTGGTGATTACCACGAATACGCGAGGCGTCAACGAGCAGCGCGTCTGGGCTCGCCGGCTGCGATCGTCGAGCACGTCCTTCACCGAGCTCTTTCCCGGGGTCAAGGCGCAGTTCGCGTTCCTCGGTGCGCACGATGGCGCGTTCTGGTTTCAGACCTCCGCCGCCGCGCCACGACAGCGCATCGTTCGCGTCGATCCCGAACATCCCGAGCCGCGTCACTGGCGCGACGCCGTGCCGCAACCCGCGGACGAGACGATCTCCTACGCGAACCTGATCGCCTCGCGCCTGGTCGTGTTCTCGACGCGCGACGCCGCGCCGAAGGTGCGCATTCACACCCTCGATGGCGCGCAGCACCAGGAGATGACGCTGCCCTCGCTGACAACGGTCTGGGGCCCTTCCGTCGGCAGCCTCGGATTCAGCGGCCGTCCGTCCGATCGCGTCGCTTACTACGTGGCCACCGGCGTGGGCGACCCCGGCGCCGTCTATGAGCTCGATCCACAGACCGGCCGCACCGAGCTCTTCCTGCGTCCGCAGCTCGGCTTCGATCCCAACGACTTCGTCGGCCGGCAGGAGTTCTATACGGCCAGGGACGGCACGCGCATTCCGATCTTCATCGCCCATCACAAGAACGTGCGGCCGGATGGCTCGCGCCCGGCGTTGATGTACGGCTACGGCGCCTTCGGGTGGTCCGCCTTTCCATGGTTTCAGCCGCAGGTTCTCGCGTGGATGGAGGCGGGCGGCGTCTACGCCATTCCCTGTTTGCGCGGTGGTGGAGAGTATGGCGACCCCTGGCACGAGGCGGCCGTTCGCGAGAAGAAGCAGACGAGCGTCGACGATTACATCGACGCGGCCGAATGGCTGATCGCGCAGAAGTACGCCGCGCCGAAGACGGTGATCGCCAACGGCGGCAGCGCCAGCGGCGTCATCGCTGCCGCCGCGGTGCTGCAGCGGCCGCGCCTGTTCGGCGCGGCGCTCATCGACATCCCCGCGCTCGACATGCTGCGCTTCCATCGTCACACCGGCGCCGAATCCTGGATTCCCGAATTCGGTTCCCCGGCCTCCCCATCCGAGTTCAAGGCGTTGCGGGCGCTGTCGCCGTACCACAATCTCGACTCGACCGTCTGCTATCCGCCGATGCTGGTTCTCGCCGGCGAAAAGGACGACATCGCCGTGCCGTCGCATGCGTACAAGTTCGTCGCCGCGGCGCAGGCCTCGCAGCCCTGCGCGGACCCCGTGCTGTTGCAGGTCGCATGGGGCGCGGCGCATACCTTCGGAGCATCGAACGCGGCATCGGCCGAGAACTGGGCCCGACAACTGGCGTTCGTGAGCCGCGCGATTGGGCTCGATCCGGCGCGACCCAAGATGACGCCGTCGGTGCTGCCCGAAGTCGAGCTTCGCGGTCGTGGCGAGACGACCATGGTGCTCATTCCCTGCATGTCGTGTCGCTGGACGTCGTGGGAGCCGTTCATGGAGCGCAACGCCGATCGATGGCGGATGTTGGCCGTGACCCTTCCTGGCTTCGGCGGCACGCCGATGCCTGACCTGGCCGTCGACGGCGACTCGCCGGTGTGGCGCGACAACGCCGTCGCGGCTGTCGCACGCCTGCTCGCAGAGCGCGACCTTCGCAACGTCGTCCTCGTCGGCCACTCGTTCGGCGCCAGAGTTGCCTTGCAGGTGGCGGCCCAGGAACCGGAGCGCGTCAGCCACGTCGTCAACGTCGATGGCGGCATCATGACGTCCAGGAGCTGGTTCCCCGCGACTGTCGAGGCGCAGCGTGCCGGCGCGATCGCACTGACCGATCTCAATCGTCGCCAGTACGCCGAGGCCGGAGCCTGGCGGCGGTTCAACATGCCGGCGCTTGCCGATCCCGTGCGCCGCACGGATTATCACGGGATGTTCATGGCGACGCCTCGTGAGGTCGTGTTTCAGTACTGGCGGGAGGGCTTCCTCAGCGATCTGAATCCGCTGCTCTCGGGCCTGCGCCGGCCGCTGCTCGACATCAAGGCCATCGGCGCGAACGATCCGACCCCGGCGGTGACGAAGGCGCAGCACGTGAAACAGATGCGCGAGGCCGGCGCAAACGGCCGCGCGACCTCGGTGTTCTTCTTCAATACCGGTCACTTCATTCACGAAGAGCGGCCGCAGCTGCTCGAAGACACGATGGTCGCGTTTCTCGAGGGGCGGCCTGTCGGCGACGCGACACCTGTGGCGGTGACGCGCACCGCAGTGCCAGGGCGGTTCGGGCACGTCGAGCGCGCCGGCACGGGATCGACGCCGATGATCCTGATGCCGTGTCTCGGCTGCGATTGGCGCGCCTTCGACGAGTTCATGGCGCGCAACGCCGCGCGATACCGGATGTACGCCGTGACCTGGCCTGGGATGGGAGACACGCCGCTGCCGCGAGTGGCGCCGTCGCGAACCGATACGCCTCTCCTGAACAACGTCGTCGCCGCGCTGGCGCAGCTCATCCGTGACGAGCGTCTGGAGAAGCCCGTTCTCGTCGCGCATTCAGCCGCCGGCCCGGTCGCCGTCCGCTTCGCCGCTGAACACCCGGATCTCGTCGGCCGCGTCATCACCGTCGACGCGACGATCCAGAACGACACGACGCTGGGCTTTTCGACGGCGCAGCGCGTCGAGTGGGCGGACGCGGAGATGGCGAAGGTCCTGCGCGATTACGACGACGACGAGGCCTGGCGCAAGCTCAACACGGCATCGCCGCGCCCGGGATTGAGGCCCGAGCGGCGCCGAACGTACGAGGAGATGTGGCTGACGCCTCCGCGCGCGAACGTGCTCGCGTACTGGCGGGAATGGCTGCGGCTCGATGCTGGCCGGTTGCTGTCGCGGATCGAGGTACCGACGCTGGCGTTGTTCGCGATCGGTTCCGATACCGCGGATCCACGCGCGTTCCGCGATCGGATGCTGGATCAGTTCCGGCGCAACGGTGCGTCGGCGTCGATCTCAGTCGACTTCGTGTCCGATGCCTCGCACTCGATCTGGGAGACGCAACCGGAGGCCTTCGATCGAGCGGTCGAGCGGTTCGTCAGCTCCGGGACCGTGCCGCGAGGTGGTACGCAACCGCGTCGATGAGCGCCGGCGTGATCGGCGCGGACGCGGCTTTCCGCTCCAGCGTCCGGATGACGCGCTCGGCCTTCTGGCGATCGCCGGCGTCCGCGGCGATGCGGCCGAGCCAGGAGAGGTAATAGGCGGCATCGTCGGAGAGCTCGACGGCGCGTTCGAGCGCCGCGAGTGACGCGTCGTACTGGGATCGTCGGGCGAAGCCGAGGCCGAGGTGGAACTGCGCGACAGCCGAGGCCGGATCGCGCGCGACCGCGTCGGTGAGCACCGCGAGCTCCTCGTCGTACCGTCCGACCGCGTGAAGGCGCAGCCCCCGGTTGGCGCGCAGCGCGATTGATCTCGGATGCCGATCCAGCCCCAGCTCGATGACCCGCAACGCGCCGTCGTGATCCTTCAACGCGGCCAGCACGCACGAGTAATCGACGAACACGGCGTCCTCGTCAGCGCCGGCCATGACGGCGCGTGCGAACTCGCCGGCCGCCCGCGCCAGGTCGGTGGCGGCCACGTGCTCGCGAGCTCGATCCGCATGAAATCGCCAGCGTTGCGGATCGCCGAACTGGCCGGGCGCCGTGATCGTGGACGCGAGCAGGATGGCCGCGACGACGGCCGCCCGAACCGCCGACGCCGTCCGTGCCGCTGCAGTCTGACGCGTCGACGCGGCGATTGGCGCGGGCGTCGGCATCGGGGCGATCGGTACGCCTGCAGCGGTACTTGTCCTGACGGATTCGGTCACGGGCGACACGATCGCGATGAACCGGTAGCCGACACCAGGCACCGTCAGCACGAAGCGGGGCTCGTCCGCCGACTCGCCAAGCGCGCTCCGCAGCTTGCGCACCGCGGTGTTCAGCCCGAGCTCGAAGGCGACGTGCGTGTCGCCCGGCCAGAGCGCGCGCTGAAGCTCGGCGCGCGTCACGGTCTCTCCCGCGCGGGAGATCAGCACCTCGAGCAGCGTGAACGGCTGCGGCTGAATGCGGACCTGACGGCCCGCGCGAGTGAGGACACGACGCCGCAGGTCGACCTCGAAGCGGTCGAACCTCCATCGTGTGCGCACGCTCCCGCTCACAGGCCGATTATCAAGGAGGCCGACGCCGTTCGGCCACTGGAAAGATCCGCTACCAGAATCTTGCTTGCGGCGCGTTGCCGCACATTCCTCACTATGGGCGCACTTCGGAGTTCTGAAATTTCCGTGAAGGCCGTGAACAACGTGAAGTCATCGGCGGCGATCGCGCGGAGTCCGGCCATCGCAAGCGCCACCGACGGCAGCGCGACGAAAAAGGCGAACATCGCCCAGACTCGACGGGTGCCGCTGGCTGGGCCGAGGGGAGGCGGCCATACGCAGCACTCATTCTCCACGGCCGCGCGTTCGATGCGTCAAGGTTTCGTGAAGATGAGGATCGAGGTCCCTTCTTACGGATCTCTTTACGGATCTGCCCCTTCGAACGAGAATATCGGCGGCTTCATGCGCGAGTACCTCGAACAGCTCCTCATCGTCCTGGCCATCGGCTCCGGGATCGCCATCGTCGCCAAGCGCGTCAACGCGCCGTACAACGTAGCGCTCGTGGTCGTCGGCCTGCTGCTCGTCCTGATGGACGTCCTGCCGCGCACGACGATGGATCCCACCGTCGTGTTGCTGCTGTTCCTGCCGATTCTGGTGTTCCAGGGGGCGCTGTCGGCCGACGCCGTCAGCATGAAGCGGGCGGCGCGGCCGATCCTGGCGCTGGCGGTGCCGGGCGTCGCCATTTCGCTCGTCGCCACCGCGACGCTCGCGGCGTGGGAGATCGGCCTGCCCTTCGCCGTGGCGCTGCTGCTTGGCGCGGTGCTGGCGATCACCGACACGGTGAGCGTGCTGCTCGCGTTTCGCAGCGTCCGGGTGCCGCACAGACTGGCGGCGATCATGGAGGGCGAGAGCCTCTTCAACGACGGCACCGCGCTCGTCATGGTGGGCGTCTGCGCGACCGTCGTGATGCAGGGCTACGCCGACCCGACGGCGATTGCGCGGATGCTGCTCGTCGCCATCGTCGCCGGGCTGCTGCTCGGCGCCGTCGGCGGCACCGTCGGCGCGTTCGTGCTGCGCTTTGCGCCGGACGATCTGACCGCGATCCTGGCGTCGCTGGTCGCCGTCTTCGCCACCTCGCTCCTGGCCGAGCACATGCACGGTTCGGCGGTGATCGCGGTCGTGGTGGCCGGCGTGCTCGTCGGCCACGAGATGCGCACGCACCTCGAGCCCTCGCGCGTGCTGGCGCTGCAGGGCTTCTGGGAAGTGGCGGCCTTCGTCATCAACGTCTGGCTGTTCCTGCTCGTCGGCATCCAGCTGAGCGGCGATATGCTCGTGCGCGAAGCCTGGCCGATCCTGCTGGCCGTGGTGGCGCTGCACGCCGGGCGCGCGGTGGCGGTGTACGTCTGCTTCGGCGCGCTTCACCTCTCCGGCCAGAGCGTGCCGTGGCGGTGGCAGCACGTGATGGTGTTCGGCAACGTGAAGGGGGCGCTCTCGATGGCCGCGGTGCTGGCGCTGCCGCAGAACATCCCCTACCGCGATCGGCTCATCGCGATCGTCTTCGGCGTCACGCTCGTGACCCTGCTGACCCAGGCGTTGCCGTTCCGCCGGTTCCTGACGTGGCTGGGCGTGGCCGGCACGACAACGCTGCCGGAAGTGGACAGCAGCCGCGCGGTGCTGATCGGGGCGCGGCGCGCGCAGCTCGAGCTCGATCACCTGCTCGCCGCCGGCCTGATCTCGCGCCGGGAGCATGCCGAGCGGCGCGCCGCCTTCCAACGCGACATCATCGACGCCGAACGCACGCTGCGGGCAGCCGGGATGCGGTCGCATGCAGGGGTCGTGCAGCCGGCGGTGCTGATGGCGCAGAAGGCCGCCATCCTCGACGCCGCGCGGCGCGGCCTGATCACGGAGCGTACGGCCGGCGAGCACGTCGCCGCGCTCGACGAGCAACTCCTCGAATCGGCGGCAGGGGAACACTCAACGGAGCCCGGCACATGAAGATTCTGATCGTAGGCGCCGGCCGCGCCGGCCTCGAAGTCGCCACCCAGCTGTCGCGCATCGGCCACGCGGTGACGATTGTCGACACCGATGCGGCGGTCGTGCGCCGCGCCGCCGAGCAGTACGGACTCGTCGCGATTACCGGCGACGCCACCGCGGCCGAGGTGCTCGACGACGCCGGGATCGGCCGGATGGACATCGTCATGGCCATGCTGCGGCGCGATGCCGACAACCTGGCGGTATCGCTGCTCGCCCGCGCCGCCGGCGTCGAGCGGGTCATGGTGCGGATGCGCGACAACGCCTACCGGTCCGTCTACAGGAACGCGGGCATCGATCGCGTGCTGTCGGAAACGGATCTCATCACCGGCGCGATCACGACGGCGGTCGAGCACGACGCCATCCGGCACGCCATGCTGATCGGCGACGGCGCGGCGATCGCGTTCGAGCTGACGATTCCTGCCGGCAGCGTCGGCGCCGGCCGGACGGTGATGGAGCTGGCGGCGCGGCCGGATTTCCCGAAGTCCGTCGTCTTCGCGGCCTTGTATCGCACCGGCGGCGCTGTCGAACCGCCGCGTGGGTCGTCGGTCATCGACGCCGGCACGACCGTGCTGCTGGTCGCACAGCGCGACGAGGTCAGCCACGCGATTACCGCCCTCACCGCTGCCGACGTCGGGACTCGGACGACGCTTGTTCGCGATATCCGATCGACGTAAGCCACCGGACGACGTGCCGCGCCTCGCCGTGCGAAAGGACCATGAGTGCGTCCATCCCGATTCCTCCGGCCAGTAGCAGGGTGGCTGCCGATGCTGCGGCTCTCCGCATGCGGCTACGGCGCGCCCCCGATGACGCCCACGCCTGAGCCGTCGGGCGACCCTTCGATCGCGAACGTCCACATCCTGCCCGGAGCCGTGTCCCTGGAGGCGAACGCGCGAGCCTCGGCAGTGATTGCGGGACAGGCCATGGCGCGCGAACTGACTCTCGTCACCCACGACACCACAGAGTTCCACCGAGTACCTGGTTTGAAGGTCGAGGACTGGAAGCTGCCGGCGGCGCAGCGGCGGCGCAGGAACAAGACGTGACAAAGGTCGACGATCTCCATCATCGGAAGTCGCTCGTCGGCCGGTCGTGGCTGGCCGCGGCAGGAATCGCCATCGCGGCGGCCGGCCTGGCCGCGCAGCAGCAGCCGACCTTTCGCAGCGCGACGCACTACGTCAGCGTCGACGTCGTCGTCACCGGCAAGGACGACGTGCCGGTGCGCGACTTGACGAAGGACGACTTCGAGATCACCGAGAACGGGCGGCGGCAGACGATCGCGGACTTCGCCTTCGTGTCGATCCCGCTCGGCAACCGCGTCGTCGACGTCGACGCGCCTCCGGCGCCATCGTCGGATATCGGCTCGAATGCGTCCACGCCGCGATCGAGCCGCGCGATCGTGATCTTCGTCGACGACTCGTCGTTGACCGATGTCATGTTCTGCCAGGGCTGCCCCGATGTGATCGTCGCCCTGAAAAAGGCGCTGACGCGGTTCCTGGAGACGCTGTCACCCGACGATCAGGTCGCGCTGGTGTGGCAGGGCCGATCGGACATCAGCCAGGACTTCACCAACGACATCCCGCGGCTGATCGAGGCGGTCAACAGCCGCAGGGCGGCGCTGGGCATGCAGCCGATGGGCCCGCGGTGGCGGCCGCGCGTGGACTCGCTGAAGTTCGCCGTGGCGGCGCTTGCCGGCAGCGCCTACGCGCGTCGAGCGATCGTGTTCGTCGGCGCACGCGCCTGCAATCCCGTGCCCACCCCGCGACCGAGCTTCGAGGACGTCGAATGCCGCGATCTGTACGACAGGGCGCGCAAGGCCAACGTGCCGATCTACGCGCTCGATCCGCGCGTCAATCCCCCGGGCGGCGACGACACGCTCGCCGAACTGGCGCTCAACACCGGCGGGCTTCACTTCATGCAGCAGTCGAATCCGCTGTGGGCGATAGACCGGATCGTCGCCGACAACGGCAGCTTCTATACGCTCGGCTTCTATCCGGATCCTCTCGTGCGCGACGGCAAGTATCACGACATGACGGTGACCGTGAAGCGCCCCGGCCTGCGTGTGCGCGCGCGGGATCGCTATCTCGCCGACACCGCTACGCCGGCGAAATCGACGCCGAACCGCGACATGACGAAAGCGCTGGCTGCCGGACTCGACGATCCCAGCCTGCCAATCCGGGCCTTCGTCGCGCCGCTCGCGCCCGCGCTCCGCGGCAACACGCGGACGCTCGTCACGATCGAGGTCGGCTACCAGCTGCCCGAGGGCGGCGCGACCGTGCTCGAGGACGAGATCCGCGTCGGCATTCTGGCGCTCTCTCCCGACGCCAAGGTCAAGGCGTCATTCCAGCGTCCAATCACGTTCACCGGCACGTGGAAACCGACTGCGCGCGGGACGTTCGTGATCAACGAGACGATCGATCTGCCGGCTGACGAGATGACGCTGCGCGTCGGCGTCACCAGCCGATCGCTCGGCCGGACCGGCACGACGCACGTCCCGCTCGACGTCCCGAACTTCCGCAAGACCGACGTGCAGCTCAGCCCGATCGTGATCGGATCGACGGTACACGCCGTCGACGCGTCGGTCGGCCTCGACGCGCTTCGCGGCCTGGTGCCCTTCCAGCCCACGACGACTCGGACCTTCGCGGCGACGGATCGCCTGCGAGTCTTCGCCCGCGTCTACTGGGGCTCGAGCGACACCCGTGTCACCGCCGACGTGCAGGTGGACGGCAAGTCAATGCACCGCGACGCGTTGACCGTTCGAACGCCCGCACCGGGGCGACGAGAAGCGACGGTTGATGCCGTTCTGCCTCTTGGCGATCTCTCTGCCGGACAGCATGTCTTGTCGGTGATCGTCGAAACCGAGAAGGGCAAGCGCGCCGTCAAGTCGGTGCCGTTCGCGGTTGAGAAAGGCGTCTCATAGTAGACTGACGCCGCTCCCGCGATGCTTCAGCCAGGCAGTCGCATCGGCCGCTACGAAGTCCTCGGCAGTCTCGGCGCCGGCGGTATGGGCGAGGTCTACCGCGCCCGCGACCCTCGACTCGACCGGCTGGTCGCCATCAAGGTGCTCTCGGCGCAGCTCGCCGGCGACGCCGACGCGCTGGCGCGGTTCGAGCGCGAGGCGATGAGCGTCGCGAAGCTCTCGCATCCCAACATCCTCTCGATCTTCGAATTCGCGCACGAGGGCGACACCGCGTTCGTCGTCACCGAGCTCGTCGACGGCGAGACGCTGCGCGCGCGCCTCGCCACCGGTCCGGTGCCGCCGCGGCGCGCCGTCGGCTACGCCCTGCAGATCGCCCGCGGCATCGCCGCCGCGCACGCGCGCGGCATCGTGCATCGCGATCTCAAGCCCGAGAACGTGATGATCACCGGCGACGAGCAGATCAGGATTCTGGACTTCGGCCTCGCCAAGCCCATCGATCTGGGACCGTCGGACGCGACGCGCGGCGCCCCGCTGGCGACCGCCGCCGGCGTCGTGCTCGGGACCTTCGGCTACATGGCGCCGGAACAGGTGCGCGGGCTGACCGTCGACCATCGCACCGACATCTTCGCGTTCGGCGCGGTGCTCTACGAGATGCTGAGCGGCGTGCGCGCCTTCAGGGCCGACACCGCCGCCGACACGATGAGCGCGATCCTCTCGCAGGATCCGCCGGACCTCGATGCGGCGCGCCTCGCCATCCCGCCGGCGGTCGAGCGCATCGTCCGCCGCTGCCTGGAGAAGAATCCGGAGCTGCGGTTTCAGTCAGCCAACGATCTCGCGTTCGCGCTCGAGACGCTGTCGACGACGTCGTCGTCTGCCGCAGCCACCGCCGTCGATGCCGCCGTGCCGACGCGGCCGCGGGGCGCATGGCGGCCGTGGACGGTGGCCGCCGCGTCGCTGGCCGCGGCGCTCGTTGCGACGGCCGCGTGGTTCTCGAGCACGGCGCCTGCTGCCGAGGCGCGATGGAGTCAGTTCACGCGTCTGACGGAAGCGGCGGGCGAAGAGACCGGTCCGGCGATCTCGCCCGACGGCGCCACCGTCGCGTTTGCCATCCGGGTGAACGGCAGCTGGGACATCTACGCGCAGCGCGTCGGCGGCCGCAACGCCACGCCCGTGGTCAACGATCCGGCGCGCGACGAAGGCGCACCGGCGTTCTCGCCTGATGGCTCGCTCCTCGCCTTTCACGAGTCCGACGACGAGGGCGGGATCTTCGTCGCCGGCGCGACCGGCGAATCCGTTCGCCGGGTCAGCGACATCGGCTTCGATCCGGCATGGTCGCCCGATGGCGCGGAGATCGCCTTTGCGACCGAAGAGGTGCTCGATCCGTCTTCACGGCTCGGCCTGAGCAACGTCTACGTCGTGCCGGCCGCGGGCGGAACGCCGCGCAAGATCGTCGACGGCGACGGCGTGCAGCCGTCCTTCTCTCCTTCCGGCGATCGCATCGTCTACTGGAGCAACAACGGCGGCCAGCGCGACATCTTCGTCATCCCGGCGAAGGGCGGCAGCACGATCGCGGTCACGAACGACGCGGCGATCGACTGGTGCCCGGTGTTTTCGCCCGACGGACGCTTCATCTACTTCGCGAGCGACCGCGGCGGGGCGATGAACGTCTGGCGAGTCGCGGTCGACGGCAACGGCGCGCCGCAATCGCCGCCGGAGCCTGTCACCGCGGGCGTCAACGCCGCGGCCGCGCTGCCGCGCTTCTCGAGGGACGGCGCGCGACTGGTCTTTCGTGCGCGGATCGCGTCGGTGAATCCGGTCGCGATCCCGTTCGATCCGGTAACGCTGCGCGCCGGAACGCCGGTGCTGCTCGACACGCAGAACAACGTCCGCATTCCCGGCGATGTGTCGCCCGACGGCAAGCTGATCACGTACTTCAGCATCGGCGAACGGCAGGAAGACATCTTCGTCGGCACGCCCGGTGGCGCGATCCGGCGGATCACGGACGACGTGCCGCGGGATCGAGGGCCGGTGTTCAGCCCCGACGGCCGGTCGCTCGTGTTCTACGCCAACCGCGAAGGCGAATGGGGCTTGTGG
>DASTCC010000446.1:0-8048 GCA_035711465.1 Vicinamibacterales bacterium | reverse complement strand
TCGAGAACACGTCAGCGCTGCTCGCGGTCGAGGCCTCGCCCTTGACGCGGCGGGTCAGTGCCGATCTCATTCGCGCGCAGGCCTGGCGCGCGTCCTGGATGCTGCAGGCGACGCAAGTGGTCGAGCGGTCGCATCGCGTGTATCCGAAGTCGCGCCAGCTCGGCGTGCTCTTCGCGCAGATCCGCGAGCGCTTCGCTGCCGAGTGCCGGCTGAGCGGCGTGGCGCTTCGCCTCCACTCCTCGGACTGGACCACCGCCGTCGTCGTCGACGAATCGCTGATCGTCGCCGGCGTCTCCGGCGCGGTGCTGGCGATGCTCGCGCTCATCGGCGACGCCGAGGGCGTCACGATCCGCCTCACGGCCGTTGCCTCTGGCGGCGACTTGCGCACGATCGAGATCGCCCAGGACGACGTGCCGGTGCCCGCAGATCTCGCGCCGCGATTCTTCGATCCGAACTTCGCCGGCCGGCCGGGCGACTGGCTCGCGACGCTCGGCGCCGCGACGGCTAAAGCGGCGGCCGAACAATCCGGCGGCGACGCCATCTTCGTCCGCGCCGATCGCGCCGGCTGCTCGATCAGGTTGAATTTGAATAGACCGGTGTGACGGAAGGACTCAAAACTCAAAACTTAAAACTGCGAACGAGGTTCTCTCCGGTGCCGAGGCACCGGGTTCGAACATGTGAACTCGTCTTGAGTTTTCAGTTCTGAGTCTCGTCAGAGTCACCGCAGTCCGTGAAAAATCACGAGCCACGGTCCGATCGCGGCGGCGGCGTAGATCAGCGTCAGCAGGGCCAGCGTCCGGTGGACGCCCTTGATGTAGAGGAGCAGGCCGCAGGCGCTGGCGAGGATCTTCGCGACCAGGATCGTCGGCGCCGGTCCGACCAGCGTCATCCACGTGCTGATGATCTGGTTGCCCTCGGCTTCGATGCCGTAGGCGTGGACCGCGGCGTAAGTAAAGACGCCGTCCCAGAGTTGAGCGACCAGGAAGAGCAGCAGAACCAACCGCGCCGGACGCATCGTCCTCAGATCCTCTGCAAGCCGCGAGCCTAGCCCAAGCGATTGACCCGTAAAGACTTACGAATCATGTAATCTGCCTAATAGATGACTATTGGCTGCCTATCCGTAGACTCACCACGCCTGCTATTTCTTGAGCGCTTCCAGAATCGCGTCGACGCTTTTCCTCGCGTCGCCGTAGAGCATGCGCGTTTTCGGCATGGAGAACAGCGGATTCTCGACGCCGGCATAGCCTGCCCCCTTCCCGCGCTTGAACACCACGCAGAGCCCCGCCTCCCAGACATGGAGCACCGGCATGCCGGCGATCGGGCTCGACGGGTCATCGAGCGCCGCGGGGTTGACGATGTCGTTGGCGCCGATGACGAGGACGACGTCGGTGTCGTCGAAGTCGGCGTTGATCTCGTCCATCTCGAGCACGATGTCGTAGGGCACGTTGGCTTCGGCGAGCAGAACGTTCATGTGCCCGGGCAGCCGGCCGGCGACCGGATGGATGGCGAAGCGCACTTCCTTGCCGGCGTCGCGCAGGCGATTGACGATCTCCCGCAGCGGATGCTGGGCTTGTGCGACGGCCATGCCATAGCCCGGCACGATGATCACCGACGTCGCCGATTCGAGCGCGGCGACGACGTCCGCGGCGGTGGTGGCCACCGGCTCGCCCGCGGGCATTGCGCCGGCGGCCGGTGCCGCGCCCTCGTCGGCGCCGAAGCCGCCGAGGATGACCGACACGAACGACCGGTTCATCGCCTTGCACATGATGTAGCTGAGGATCGCGCCTGACGATCCGACCAGCGCGCCAGTAATGATCAGCAGATCGTTCGAGAGCATGAAGCCGGCCGCCGACGCCGCCCAGCCGGAGTAGCTGTTGAGCATCGAGACCACGACGGGCATGTCGGCGCCGCCGATCGCCATCACCAGGTGGACGCCGATGACGCCGGAGATCGCCGTCATGATCAGCAGGGCCTGCAGACCGTCCTGTCCGTCGCGGACGTAGTCGACGCCGAACCACGCGCACGCCACGAGCATCGCGACGTTGATCCAGTGGCGCGCCGGCAGCAGCAGCGGCTTGCTTCGGATCACGCCCTGGAGCTTGCCCCAGGCGATCACGGAACCTGTGAAGGTGAGCGAGCCGATGAAGACGCCGAGATAGGTCTCGATGGCGTGGATCGTGTGCTCGGCGCCGGTGAGCGTCGTCGCCGGCTGCAGGTGATTGCTGATGCCGACGAGGACTGCGGCGACGCCGACGAAGCTGTGGAGGATCGCGACCAGCTGCGGCATCGCCGTCATCGCCACGCGCGCCGCCACCGCGGCGCCAATCACGGCGGCGACCGTCAGCGATCCGAGCAGGCCGGCCGATGTCAGCAGCCCGGCCGCGATCGCCGTTGCGACCACGGCGATGATCATCCCGATGGTGCCGAAGAGATTGCCGCGCCGCGCCGTCTCGGGATGCGAGAGGCCCTTGAGGCTGAGGATGAACAGGATCGCCGAGGCGAGATACGAGACGGTCAGCAGGGGATAGGTCGTCATCGGCGGAACATCTTCAGCATGCGATGGGTGACGAGAAAGCCGCCCGAGATGTTGATCGTCGCGACGAAGATCGACACCAGTCCGAGAAGCTCCGCGGCCGATCCGGTGCCGCCGCCGGTGATCTGCAGCATGCCGCCGAGCACGATGATGCCGCTGATCGCGTTGGTCACGCTCATCAGCGGCGTATGCAGCGCCGGCGTCACGCTCCAGACGACGTGGTAGCCGACGAAGCAGGCGAGCACGAACACGGTGAAATGGGTCAGGAAGTTCGGCGGCGCGCCGAGGCCGATGCCGAAGAGCGCGGCGCCGGCGATCGCGACCGCGATCCACGTGCCCGTCGACGACCCGGCCGCCGGCGCCGATCCGTGCGCCGCGCCGTGCGCGCTCTTTTTCGCCGGCGCCTTCTTCGCCGCGCGAGTACTGACCGCAGCGGGCGGCGGCGGCGCTTTCTGCGGCGGCGGCGCGGCCGCCGGCGCCGCCGGCGCCATCTTCGGCGGCGGCCACATCACCTGGCCGTGCTTGACCACGGTCATTGGCCGCACGATGTCGTTCTGCTCGTCGACCGCGAAGCTGGCCGCGCCGCCCATCTCCTCGAGCAGGTTGACGATGTTCGTCGCGTAGAGCGTCGAGGCCTGCTGCGCCATGCGCGAGGGCAGATCGATGTAGCCGATCACCGTCACGCCGTCGACGTCCACCGCCTGGCCGGGCACCGTCTTCTCGCAGTTGCCGCCCATCTCGGCCGCGAGATCGACGACGACCGATCCGCGCCGCATCGACGCCACCATGTCCGACGTGATCAGGATCGGCGCCCGCTTGCCGGGGATCAGCGCGGTGGTGATGATGACGTCGACCTCCTTCGCCTGGGCGGCGAACAGCGCCATCTCCGCGGCGATGAACGCCGGGCTCATCTCCTTGGCGTAGCCGCCCTCGCCGCTGCCGTCCTCGGCGACCGTCACTTCGAGGAACTCGGCGCCCATCGACGCCACCTGTTCGCGCACGGCCGGCCGCGTGTCGAAGGCGCGCACGATCGCGCCAAGCGATCGCGCGGTGCCGATCGCGGCCAGGCCGGCGACGCCGGCGCCGATGATCAGGACTCTGCAGGGCGCGATCTTGCCGGCCGCCGTCGTCTGTCCCCCGAGCGGCCGCTGCATCGCCGCGACGGCTTCGATCACGGCGCGATAGCCGGAGAGATTGCCCATCGACGACAGCGCATCGACCTTCTGCGCGCGCGTCGTCCGCGGCACCTGATCCATGCCGATCGCCGTGGTGCCGCGCGCCTGCAGCGCCTGAACCAGTTCCGGCTGCTGCGCGGGATAGAGATAGCTGATGAGAACCTGATCGGCGCCGAGCCGGCCGATCTCGTGCGGTTCGGGCGCCCGCACCTTGGCGATGACGCGGCTCGACCAGACCGTGGCGGCGTCGGCGATCGTGGCGCCCTCGGCGACGTACGACGCATCATCGAACCCGGCCGCGAGTCCCGCGCCCTGTTCGACGACGACCTGATAACCCAGCTTGATCAACGAAGCGGTCGAAGGTGGCGTCGCCGCCACCCGCCGTTCTCCGGTGGCGGACTCCTTCGGGATGCCGACGGTCATGAGGGCCCTTTCACGCGTCGCCGGGATTCTCTACCGAGTCGGCCGGAAAGACCAAATGTGCCGCATCCGTCGGCGCGGCGTCATCATGGCCGACTGAAGTCTGCCGCCTCAGGGACATACCGAAATTACAGATAGGTATTCAAGCGATCTTCGCAAGACAATTCGCCCCATCGTGCGATCCGCGCCACCGCGCTCGATGCGGCAGCAGGCTTGCAATCAGCTCGTCGCATGACGGGCTCACCATTTCGACGACTTCGACTCGCCGCCGCGGCGGCCGTGACGCTGGCCTTGGTGCCCGCGAGCGCGATCGCCGGGCCGATCACGATTACGAACATCACTGGCGCGTGGACGAACGCCGTCGACGAGTTCGGCAATCCGCTGCTGCCGCTGAACGCTGATGGCCAGGGCGTCGATCAATTACGTTGGGGCGCGACCGACACCAATTCTTCGGAGAGCGGCTACAACTTCCAGCCGGCGAGCGATCCCGCGATTCTGCCCGGCGAGGCGTTTCTGCTCGGGACCTTCACGCACCTGAACAACTCGGTCCAGGGCACCGTGCTCGGCAGCACGGATTACCAACTCAGTTTCCAGTCCAATGGCGTGCCGTCGCCGCTCGGCACGACCATCAATTTTCTGCACAACGAGACCGTCAACACCGACAGCCTCTGCTGCGCCGACATCGTCACCATCTCGAATCTGGTGTTCAACGCGCAGATCAACGTCGGCGGCGATCTGTACTTCTTCAACCTTCTCGGCTTCTCGCAGGACAACGGGCTGACGATGGGCAACGTCTTCACGTCGCCCGAAGGGCAGTCCAACGTCGTTCAGCTCTTCGGCGTGATCACGACGCAGCCGCGGGAACTGACGACGGCACCGGAACCGGCCAGCCTGTTGCTCCTCGGGGCTGGCCTGGCAGGCGTGACGGTCGTTGTGCGCCGTCGCGGCCGTGATTCGTCGTAAGGCACAACACGTAGGCTTCCCAGCCGGGCGCGGCGACCGCGTTTGCCGCGCCCGCTTACGTCTGGCCCTCCGGGTGTGAAAAAACCGTGATCGCGGAACAAATCGCGGCGATGACGTGTCTCATCCAGCAAACCACGAGTGCGTCTGTCGCGTCTTTAGGGGCGTCGATACCACGCTCACATGCGTTCAGCCCTGTCCTCTCGCGCAGCACGGAGTCCGCTCGCGTCGCTTCGAGTAGCTCTAGGTCTCTTGCTGCTCGGATTGCCGGCCTGCTCGGGAGCGCCGGAAATCCAGCCCGCCCAGGCGGTTCAAGCGGCCGGCGCCACGGCCGTCCCGATTCGACTCTCCGGAACCGTTGAGGCTGTCCGATTACGGTCAGTGGCCGTCCCGCGCCTGCGCGGCACGTTCACGCCGATGGTCATTACTTATCTGGTGCCGGCCGGCACGCGCGTCAAGGAAGGCGACGTCCTCGTCGAGTTCGATCCGCAGGAGCAGCGGCGTCTGGCCCTCGACAAGCGCGCCGAGCTCGTCGATCTGGAGGGCCAGATCGCCAAGAAGACGACGGAACAGGCCGCGGCCGAAGCGAAGGACACGACCGAGCTGAAGCAGGCCGAGAACGACGTCGCGCGCGCCCGGCTCGACGTGAAGAAGAATCCGCTCGTCGCGACGGTCGAAGCGGAAAAGAACACGCTCGCCCTCGAGCAGGCGACCGCGAGGCTCGAGCAGTTGCGGACGACGTTCAAGCTGAAGCGTGAGGCGGCGGCCGCCGATCTGCGCATTCTCGAGATTCGCCGCGACCGGTCGCAGAGCGCGATGCTCTACGCCGAGAAGAACGCCGAGTTGATGCAGATTCGCGCGCCGTTCGCGGGGCTGGTCGTGATCAAGACGCAGTATCGTGGCGGCTCCGGTCTCGTGCCGATCGTCGAAGGCGACGAGGTCCGTCCCGGGGCCGGTGTCATCGACATCGTCGACACTTCCGAGATGCAGGTGCGGGCGCGCGTCAACCAGGCGGACGGCGACCTGGTCCGCGCCGGCCAGGCCGCGCAGATTCGTCTGGACGGCTTTCCGGAATTGCGTTTCCAAGGACGCGTCGAGCAGCTCACGCCGCTGGCGACGCCGAGCCAGATGTCGATGATGGTGCGCTCGTTCACCGCGGTGATCTCGATTCAGGGCACGCACGAGCAACTGTTGCCGGATCTCACCGCATCGGTGGAGATCCAGCCGGGCCAGGTGGCGCCGGCCACACAGCGATGAGCGCGCTGTCTTTCCCGCGCCTCGCCGTCGTGGCGCTGATCGCGATCGGCGCCGGCTGCTCGGGCGAGAACGTGCCGGACGTCGCGACGGCCGAGATTCGCCGCGGCGAATACACCGATGTCGTCGAGATCCGTGGCGACGTCCGGCCGGTGCGCACGACCTACGTCAGCGCACCCCGCGACGCCGGCGAGCTGCTGATCCTCAAGATCGCGCGCAACGGCACCGCCGTGAAGAAGGGCGACGTCGTCGCCGAGTTCGACGCCATCAACGCCAAGCGCACGATCCAGGAGAAGCAGTCGGAGCTGCGCGCCGCCAGGGCCGAGGTCGAGCAGGCCAGGGCGCAGGCGAGCATCACGCTCGAAGAGAAGGCGGCGACGGTGCGGAAGGCGTCGTTCGACGTCGAGCGCGCGAAGCTGAAGCTCGGCGACATCGAGCTCGTCTCGGTGATGGAGGCGGAGAAGAACAAGCTCGGGCTCGCCGACGCCGAGCAGCGCCTGCGCGAAGCCGAGTCCGCGTACGACGCCGCCAAGTCCGGCATCGAATCCGATGCCATCGCCCGGCAGCGTCGCATCGACAAGATCCAGGCGGACCTCGACCGCGCGATGAGATCGGTGAACGCGATGGCGGTGACGGCGCCAACCGACGGCACCGTCAACGTCCTGCCCAACCACCGCTCGTCGACGCCGATGGGCGTCCCCCAGGAATACCGGCCCGGCGACAGGACGTTCGCCGGCGCGACGATCCTCGAGCTGCCGGACCTGTCGGAGGTGTTCCTGGTGGCGCGGATCGACGAGGCGGATCGTGGCGCCCTTCGTATCGGGCAGTCGGCGGCGATTCGCGCCGACGCCGTCGCCGATCGCGAGTACAACGCGACCGTCCGCGACATCTCGGTGCTGGCGCGCGTCGACTTCATGGGCGGCTGGCCGCCGGCCAAGCAGTTCGATCTCACCATCGCCATCGACGATGCCGACGGCCGCCTGCGCCCGGGCATGAGCGCCAAGGCGCGCATCGACGTCGGACGCGTGCCAGACGTGCTGCTGGTGCCGGCCGAAGCCGTGTTCAACATCGACGGCCGCAACGTCGTCTACCGGCGCGAACGGCGTGGCTTCGTCCAGGTGCCGGTGGAGATCGTGCGCCGCGGCCGCGACCAGGCCGCGATCTCCGGCGCCGTCAAGGAAGGCGATCGCGTCGCCTTGACCCGACCCGATCTGCCTGCGGGCGAGACCGGCGACGGCAAATAGGTGGCGACGGCAAACAACTAACGATGCGCCGCGTTCTCCTCCTCCTCGTCCTCGTGCTGTTCGGCGCCGGCGGCGTCGCCGCGTGGAAGTACCGCGCGTCGGCCTCGACGATGCTCGCCGCCGCCGAGGCGGGACCGGTCATTCCGACGACGCGGGTGGCCCGCGGCAAGATCGCGCTCAACGTCCGGATGGACGGCGAGTTGCGTCCCGCACGGCAGGCGGCGCTGACCGCGCCGGCCGTCGGCGGCATGCTGCGCGTGCTCGAGGTCGTCGACACCGGCACGGCCGTCGAAGAAGGCGACGCGATCATGGCCTTCGACCCGGCCGATCAGCAGTACGCGCTCGAGGAGGCGCTGTCGCAGCTCGCGGAAGCCGAGCAGGAGATCATCAAACGCCGCGCCGACATCGCCGCGCAGACGGCCAACGACAAGGTCGCGCTGCTGACGGCGGATTTCGACGTCC
>DASTCC010000445.1:0-22007 GCA_035711465.1 Vicinamibacterales bacterium | reverse complement strand
CGCGAAGGCGTGGCCTTCGTGCTCGACATCTCGGATCGCAAACGCATCCTGCGCCGGCTCGAAGGCGAGCTCACCTGCGCGGATGCGCTCGCCGCAGCGCCGACCGTCGCGCTCGCGCTGCCGAAAGTGCTCGGGACGCTGACCTGCGACCTCGGCTGGCGCGCCGCGGCCGTCTGGCTGAACGACGATGACGGCGGCATCCGGCTCGCGGAGACCAATGGCGTCGACGCCGACGCCGGCAAGCTGAGGACGCTCGGCGAACGCGCCGCGCGGGCAGAGGAGCCGATGTGGGCGAGCGAGGCTGAAGTGTACGCGGCGCCGCTCATTCACGAGGGCGTCAAGCTCGGCGCCCTGGTCTGCATCGGCCGCAAGAATCGTTGCCTCGACGACGCCCTGCTCGCGACCTGTCGCCGGATCGTCGGGCGGATCGCTCGTAAAGCCTCGAACAGTACCTAAGACTCTTGTCGGTTTCTTAACGCCGCCGCCATCTTTTCAACCAGCTGTCCCGACGCGAGCCTGGCCGCGAGGCCGATTCCGCTGCGCACGGCCTGCGGCGTCGATCGTCCGTGGCCGACGATCATCAGGCCCGAGACGCCGAGCAGCGGCGCGCCGCCGTACTCGGCCGAATCGACGCGCTGCTTGAAGCGGGTGAAGGCGCGCCGCGCGAGCAGCGATCCGATCTGCGAGACCACTTCGGCGCCGAGCTCTTCGCGCAGCATCTGCTCCACCGCGTCCACGAGGCCTTCGCCGACCTTCAGCGCGACGTTGCCGGTGAAGCCGTCGCAGACGATGACGTCGGCGTGGCCGGCGAACAGGTCGCGTGCTTCGATGTTGCCGACGAAGTGAATCGGCGCAGCCGCGAGCCGCGCGTGCGCCTCGCGGACGAGGTCGTTGCCCTTGCCGGCCTCCTCGCCGATCGAAAGCAATCCGACACGCGGCTGCTCGACGTGCAGCGCGACCGCGGCATAGGCGGCGCCCATGACGCCGAAGCGCTCGAGATGTTCGGGACGGCAATCGACGTTGGCGCCGGCATCGAGCAGGACCGCCGCGCCCTTCGGGGTGGGCACGACGACGGCAAGCGCCGGCCGCTCGGCGCCTTGCAGCAGGCCGAAGGCGCTGTGCGCGGCGAGCATGGCGGCGCCGGTGTGGCCGGCGCTGAAGGCGGCCTGGGCGCGGCCGCTGCTGACCAGGTCGGCGGCGACGCGGATCGAGGCGCGACGCTTGCGCCGCAGCGCCGCCAGCGGCACTTCGGCCATGCCGACGACCTCGGGCGCGTCGACGATGTCGATGGGAAGGTCGGCGGCGTCGGCCACCGGCGCCAGTTCGGCGCGAATCGCGTCGGTGGCGCCGACGAGGGTGACGCGCACGCCGCCGCGACGCGCCGCGTCGACCGCGCCGGCGACGACCGCGGCGGGCGCGTGATCGCCGCCCATCGCGTCGACGGCGACGGTGACTGTGGGCGCGGACACGTCGCTCGCGCGGCTACTCTTCGCTGACGGCTCGCACCTGGCGGCCGCGATAGTAGCCGCAGTTCGGGCAGACGACGTGCGGCGGCTTCAGCTCATGGCACTGCGGGCATTCGCTGGTGCCGATCGGCTTGAGCGCGTCGTGCGTGCGTCGCTTGGCGGTGCGGGTCTTGGAATGACGTCGTTTTGGATTCGGCATCGGAGTAACTAACTGGCTGCTGCTGGTCGACTACTGATCCCGCCGCAGGTGTCGCAGCGCTTCCATGCGCGGGTCCACCCACTCGGGGTTGCACGTGCAGGTCTCGCGGTTCCGGTTGATGCCGCAGACGGGACAGAGTCCCTTGCAGTCCTCGCGGCACAGCGGCTTCATCGGCAAGGCGAGAAAGAACTGCTCGCGCATCACCTCGCCGAGGTCGATGGTGTCCTCCTTGTAGAAGGACACGCCCAGGTCGTCGTCACCGACCTCCTGCTCGTCGTCGCCGGTGTTCTCGGCGGCCGGCAGGAAGAGCAGGTCGAACCTGGCATCGACCGGAATCGTGAATGGCTCGAGGCACCGGCTGCAAACGCACCCCAGCGTGGTCCGCACCGTGCCGGCCAGCCGGAACTTCTTCCCGTCCTTGCGAAGGTCGGCCGTGAACGTGACCGGCGCGACGACCTTGAAGTCCTCGTCCGGCGCAAACGCGCCCGGCTCGAAGCGGCGCTCGATATGGTCCGCTTCGCCCCTGAACCGGCTGAGATCGAGCAACATGACACTACACTCGGCCCGGTTTCCCCGGACAGAACTACTAATGGTATCACGGCCTAAATTGTCGGATTACTTTGTGGTTCCTTGCTTCTCGGAGTTCCGCGGCTCTGGTTCCGGGGTTGCTCGGGGTTCGCGGTTCCGAGGTTCGGTTCTGGATTCGGGGTTCGGCAGAACCGGAACCCAGAACCAAACCTCGGAACCCCGAACCCCGAGAACCGGGAACCAGAACCCCGGAACCCGGAACCCCGGAACCCCGAGAACCCCGGAACCGAACGACTCAAACGCTCCAGGACTTAGGCACGTAGAACTCTTCGAACAGCGCTACGGCATAGCGGTCGGTCATGCCGGCGAGGAAGTCTCGGGCCGCGGCGTCGAGGCCTTCGCTCTCGAGGGTGGTGCGATCGAGATAGAGCTCGGGTCGCCCGCGGAGCTTGTCCCACAGCCCGCCGAGGATGCCGGCGGCTTTTTCGAACTCCGCGGTCGCGCGCGGGTTCTCGTAGACGGCGTCGAAGAGGAAGCTGCGGAGCGCCAGCGTCGCGTTCAGGACTTCGTCGCTCATCCGCACTTCGCCAAGGCCGCCTTCGAGCGTGCGCAGCACCGCGTCGGTCACCATCGTGTTGATGCGCTGCGACGACGTCCGGCCGAGCGCGGCGACGGCCGCTGCCGGTAGCGCGCGTTCGTCGAGGATGCCGGCGCGCACGGCATCGTCGATGTCGTGGTTGACGTAGGCGATGATGTCGGCGACGCGCGCGATCTGCCCTTCGACGGTGCTGGCGCGATGTTCGGGCGGGGCGCCGACCGGAAGGCCATGCCTGCCCTTCGAATGGCGCGCGATGCCGTCGCGCACCTCCCACGTGAGATTCAGCCCCTGGCGCCCGTTCTCGAGCACGTCGACGATGCGCAGGCTCTGCTCGTAGTGGCTGAAGCCGCCCGGCACCAGCTTGTCGATCACGCGCTCGCCGGCGTGGCCGAAGGGCGGGTGGCCGAGGTCGTGGCCGAGCGCGATCGCCTCGGTGAGCTCCTCGTGCAGGCGCAGCACTTTGGCGATGCTGCGCGCGATCTGCGACACCTCGAGCGTGTGCGTCAGCCGGGTGCGATAGTGGTCGCCGGTCGGCGCGAAGAAGACCTGTGTCTTGTGCTTGAGGCGGCGGAACGCCTTGCTGTGGATGACGCGATCGCGGTCGCGCTGGAAGACCGGGCGGATGGGATCGGGCGGCTCGGGCCGCATCCGGCCCCTCGAGCGCGCGCTCTTGGCCGCCTCGGGCGCCAGATACTCGAGCTCGCGCGCTTCAAGTTGTTCGCGGATCGTCGACATGCCGGCGAAGACGCTCAGTCTACTTCATGATCCGGCGCATGAAGCTGCGGCCGTGGTCGAGCGCCTGCACGTCGAAGAGCTCGGTCAGCGACTGCCCCAGGTCGGCGAAGCTCGCGCGCAGCCCGAGATCGGTCCCGGCCTTGAGCATCCGCCCGTACATCAGCAGCGGCACGTGTTCGCGCGAGTGATCGGTCGAGGGCGTGGTCGGATCGTTGCCGTGGTCGGCGGTGACGACGAGGAGATCGGTAGGCGTCAGCATCGGCAGGAGCCGCGCCAGCCGCGCGTCGAACCGCTCGAGGTTCGCGGCATAGCCGGTGACGTCGTTGCGGTGCCCGAACTGGGTGTCGAAGTCGACGAGGTTGATGGCGATCAGCCCTTCGCCGGTCTCGCCGAGCTCCGCTTCGAGCAGATCCATGCCGTGCTCGTCCGACGTCGTGTGCATCGACTTGGACAGGCCGCGTCCGGCGAACAGATCCTCGATCTTGCCGATGCCGACGACGGGCAGGCCGGCGTCGCGCAGGCGGTCGAGCAGCGTGTCGCCGAACGGCTCGAGTGCGAAATCGCGCCGGTTCGACGTCCGCTGGAAACTGCCGGGGCTGCCGACGAACGGCCTCGCGATCACGCGGCCGACGCCCCGGCCGACCGACACCAGCTCGAAGGCGATGCCGCAGATGCGGTAGAGCTCGTCGAGATCGATGACCTGCTCGTGCGCCGCGATCTGGAACACGCTGTCGGCCGAGGTGTAGACGATCGGCTGGCCGGTCCGCAGATGCGCCGGTCCGAGCTCGTCGATGATCGCCGTCCCCGACGCGACCACGTTGCCGAGCGTCTGCCGGCCGATCCGCGCCTCGAACTCCCGCATCAGATCCTGCGGAAAGCCGTGCGGAAACGTCGGGAACGGCCGCTCCAGGACGATGCCCATCATTTCCCAGTGTCCGGTGACCGAGTCCTTGCCCGGCGAGGCTTCCGCCATCCGGCCGCACACCCCGAGCGGCAGCACCTCGTCGCCGCCGATGTCGACGAGCCGGCCGAGCCCGAGCGCACGAAGCGTCGGCACGCCGAGCGGCACCTGACGATGGATGTTGCCGACCGTGTTGCTGCCCTGATCCGCGTAAGCGGCGGCATCGGGCAGCTCGCCGATGCCCACCGAATCCATGACGATCAGAATCACGCGAGACACGACGACACTTTATATCGGGGAATCGGCGGATCGGGGAATCGGCGAATCGGTAATCGTGACCGGCGGGGCTGCGGACACAGCAGCAGATTCTCGATTGCCGATTCTCCGATCGGCGATTCGCCGATTTCCCGGTTCCATCGGTTACCCGCTAACGCGCGAAGCCAAGAACCGCTCCGGCGTCGCGAATCGTCGCCGGGAATCGGCAATTCGCCGACCGGGAGATCGGCGAATCGGTAATCGCGACCGGCGGGGGCTGCGGACACAGCAGCAGATTCTCGATTGCCGATTTTCCGATCGGCGATTCGCCGATTTCCCGGTTCCATCGGTTACCCGCTAACGCGCGAAGCCAAGAACCGCTCCGGCGTCGCGAATCGTCGCCGGGAATCGGCGAGTCGCCGACCGGGAGATCGGCGAATCGGTAATCGCGACCGGCGGGGGCTGCGGACACAGCAGCAGAGTCTCGATTGCCGATTTTCCGATCGGCGATTCGCCGATTTCCCGGTTCCATCGGTTACCCGATAACGCGCGAAGCCAAGACCCGTTCCGCCTCGCGAATCGTCGCTGCTTCTTCGCCGGCGCCGCCGAGCCAGGTCACGTCCGGTTCCTTGCGAAACCAGAGCAGCTGGCGACGCGCGTAGCGCATGTTCTCCTGGACGATCAGATCGCGCGTCGCGCGTTCATCGCGCAGCCCGTGCCGCATCTCCAGAATCTGGCGGTAGACGAGGCCGCTGAAGGCGTGCGCGGTGGGCGGGACGCCGGCAGCGATCAGGCGGTCGACCTCGGCGACCACGCCGCGGGCGAACTGATCGTCGACGCGGCGAACGACGCGCTCGCGCAGCCGCGTCCGGTCGAGCGTCAGGCCCAGCGTGAGCACGCGGGCGCCGGCGATTGGCGAGGCGGTCTGGGCGAAGTGCGCGGTGAGCGGGCGGCCGGTGAGCAGATACACCTCCAGCGCGCGCACGAGCCGTTTGCGGTCCCGCGGCTGGATCCGGCGCGCCGACTCGGCGTCGACGCGCGTCAGCCAGCGATGGAGCGCTTCGACGCCGCGGCGGTCGGCGACCCGATCGAGCCGGCGGCGCAGGTCGTCGCTGCGGGCCGGCCCGGGAAACAGCCCCCGCACCAGGGCGCGGTAGTAGAAGCCGGTGCCGCCGGCGAGGATCGGCAGCCGGCCGGTAGCGCTGATGTCGCGGATCGCCGCGCTGGCGTCGGCGGCGTAGCGCGCCGCCGAATAGACCTCGGAGGGGCCGACCATGTCGATGAGGTGATGCGGAATTCCGCGCCGTTCCTCGGGCGCGAGCTTGTCGGTGCCGATGTCGATGCCGCGATAGACCGCCGTCGAATCGCAGGAGATCACTTCCCCGCCGAAGCGTTCGGCGAGCGCGAGCGCGAGATGACTCTTGCCAGTTGCCGTTTGACCGACGACCGCGACGACGAGGTCGGACCTCGACCCCAATCAACGCCCTTCGTTGTAGTGGAAGGTCACCGTGAAGAAGGCTTTGTCGAGCGGGTACTCGGCGGGAAGCGCGAGGGTCGGGTTCGACAGCTTGATCGCGTTGAACGACGACAGGTTGAACGCCTCGACGCCCGACGGCCCCACGACGGTCAGATCGGTGATGCGGCCGTCACGGTGCACGTTGAACTGCAGGACGACGCGGCCGCGCTGGATCATCGCCGCCTGCGGGATGAACCAGTTCGACTTGACCTGCGCGACGAACCGCCGCAGCCACGGACCGAACTCGACGCCCTTGGAGTCGAACTGGATGTCCGGGCCGCTGTCGATCAGCCCGCCGCTCTGATTGTTGAAGTTCTGATCCTGAAGATAGCGCTTGAGGTCGCGGAGGGATTCGCCGAGGCGTCCGCCGGACGGCGGCGCGGGACGGGAGATCGGCACCACCGTCTCGCCGTAGCCATTCTCGGGCGGCGGCGGAGGCGTCACGGCCGGCGACGGCGGCGCGGGCGTGTTCGCCGGCGGCCCGGCCGGCTTCGTCTCGGGCGCGCCTTCGACCCGCTCCGGCGTATTGCCGCGCGAGAACGGCGCCGCTTCGGTCGGCACCGGCGCGCGCTCGCGGGTCATGCTGCGGCGATCGAGATCCGACAAATCGACGTTCGGCCGCGGCGGCGCGACCCGATCGACGCGCGGCGCCATGTAGACGAACTTCACCGGTTCCGGTGGCGGCACCACCACTGCCTGCAGGGGCTCGGCCGGCGCGAAGAACGACTTCGGCGCCACCAGCAGCACGATCACGAACAGCAGATGGAGGACGAGCGACAGCAGCACGCCCTCGCGCGCGGAGATCGGCGACGGCACGCGCGGCGTGTCGGGGCGGTAGTCCTCGAAATCCAGGTACATCAGTAACTTATTGGCAGTATACGGCCGTTGACATCAGCCGCGTTTCACGGCCACATAGAGATAGACGATCCCGAAGCTGAGCGGGACGGCCCGAACGTCTTTGAATCCGGCCGCTTGCAGCAATGTCACAAATGCCGGTGGCTTCGGGAACGTCTCGACGGACGCCGGAAGGTAGTCGTAGGCCTCGGAGTGCTTCGAGATGCCACGCCCGATACGCGGCAGGACGTACGTGAAATACCAGCGATAGCACGTCCGGATTATCGGCAGTTCGGGCGCGCCGAATTCCAGGATCGCCAGTTGGCCGCCCGGCCTGAGCGCCCGGTGAAACTCGGCCAGCGCCCGGGGCATGTTGACGACGTTGCGGATGCCGAAGCCGACCGTGGCGGCGTCGAACCGCCCGTCGGGGACCGGCAGCGATGTCGCGTCGCCGCGGACCAGCCGCACCTTCGCGTCGAGCGCGTCGCGGCGGACCTTGCGCTGCGCGTAATGCAGCATCTCGCCGGCGAAGTCGATGCCGACGGCCTCGCGGGCCGCGCCGTGCCCCGACGTCACCGCTTCGATCGCCATGTCCCCGGTGCCGGTGCAGACGTCGAGCACCGACTCGCGTCCGGAGAACGCCAGCTCGCGAATCGCGCGCCGTCGCCAGCGCCGGTCGATGCCGGCGGTGAGCAGGTGGTTGAGCGTGTCGTAGCGCCGCGCGATCGCATCGAACATCCCGGCGATGCGATCGGGCGCCCTGGACGTGGAGACGGTCACTCGCCCTTCCAGGCCGGAAACAGATCCTGATCGAAGCCGAGGCCGTTGAGGATCTTGCCCGCGACGAACGCGGCCAGGTCGTCGATGGTCTTCGGCCGCTGATAGAACGCCGGCATCGCCGGCAGGAGCATCGCGCCCGCTTCGGCGCACGCGACCATGTTGCGGAGCTCCGGCAGGCTCATCGGCGTCTCGCGCGGCACCAGGATCAGGCGGCGCTTCTCCTTGAGCATGACGTCGGCGGCGCGCTCGATCAGGCTGCGCGAGAGCGCGTGCGCGACCCCGGCGAGCGTCTTCATCGAACAGGGCACGATCACCATCGAATCGCAGCGGTGGCTGCCGCTCGCCAGCGTCGCTCCCAGATCCTTGTTGCTGTGGACGACGAACGAGCCGCGGCGGACGCCGGCGCCGTAGCGCGCTTCGAGCAGGTCGATCAGGCGATCGACCCTGGCGTCGGGACCGAGCTCGTCCATCAGCAGGCGCTTGCCGTAGTCGCTGAAGACGATCTCGAGCGCGCAGCCGCGCTCGAGCAGCGCCGCGATCGTGCGAACGGCGTAGATCGCGCCGCTTGCGCCGGTGACGCCGACGGCAATCGAACGCGGCGGCGTCATCGCGGCCAGTAGATCGCCACCGCCGTGGTGACGAGATAGAGGATGCCGACCCAGCCGTTCATGTCGAAGGCGCGCTTGACCTGCGACAGGTCGTCGGCGCTGACCATCGACTGTTCCCACACCAGCAGCGCCGCGACGCCGGTGACGCCGGCGAAGTAGATCCGCCCGAGACCGGCGGCCGCGCCGGCGAGCGTCAGGCACAGGACGGCGAGGACGTGCATGGCGCGCGAGATCGCGATCGACTGCCGGATGCCGAAGCGCACCGGGATCGACTTCAATCCGTCGCGGCGGTCGACGTCGAAATCCTGACAGGCGTAGAGCACGTCGAAGCCGCCGACCCACGTGCCGATGGCGAGGCCGAGCAGCCAGGGCTCCCAGCCGCCGCGCCCGCCCGCGGCGATCCAGCCGCCGACCGGGGCCACCGCCATGGCCAGCCCGAGGAACAGCTGCGTGTAGTTGGTGTAGCGCTTCGCCAGCGAATACCAGAACACGATCGCCAGCGCCACCGGTGAGAGCAGCACGCAGAGCCACCCGAGCGGCACCGTCGCGGCGACGAACAGCGCCGACGACACCAGCACGAAGGCGATCGCCTCGCGCGTCGACATGCGGCCGCGCGGCAGTTCCCGCATCGACGTCCGCGGGTTGCGGGCGTCGAAGCGCGCGTCCGCGAGCCGGTTGAACCCCATCGCCGCGCTGCGCGCGAACACCATGCACGCGACGATCCAGATGAGCTTGTCCCACGTGAACGCCGTCACCCGCGTTGCCAGCAGCGCCCCGACCAGCGCGAACGGCAGCGCGAACACCGAGTGGCTGAAGCGCACGAACGACGCGTAGGTCTGCAGGCGCGCGGCGAACGCGCTCGGGGCGGTGGCGGTCATGCGGCTGGGTGTCTCTCGAGCGGGCGCACCGACGCGGGCGGCACGCCGGTCACCAGGTATTCTTCCACATCGGTCACGCCGGCCGGGAGATCGACGACCACGAGCGACGCGGCACGGCCTGGCGCCAGCGTCCCGTGCGTATCGCCGAAGCCGAGCGCCTCGGCACCAACGCGCGTCGCACTCTCGAGCAGGCAGCCCGCTTCGACGTCCGGCGCCAGCCGGCGCGCCTCGGCGAGCTCGTCGAACAGGTTGAGGCTCGGCGACGACGCCAGGCTGTCCGTGCCGAAGGCGACCGGGACGTCCGCCGCATAGAAGTGCGAGAGCCGCGGCGGCCCGACGCCCACCCACAGGTTGCTGCGCGGGCACGACACGACGTACGCCCCCGCATCGCGCAGCCGTTCCAGACCGTCGTCGGTCACGTGCACCGCGTGCACGGCCAGCATCGCCGGCTGCAGGTAGCCGAGCTCGGCCATGTAGCGCACTGGATCGCAGCCGGGGACGGACCACGCCGGCGACCACACCCCAAGCGACTCGAGCGTGGCACGGATCGGGCCGCGACCGGTCCTCAGGAACTCGATCTCTTCAGGCGACTCGCCGAGATGCACGGCGAGCGGCGCGCCGCCGCGCGCGACGCGCGCGATCTCGCGGAACAGTTCCGGCGACACCGAATACGGCGCGTGCGCGACCACACCGACCCGCGGCGGCGTCGGCCGCTCGGCACCCGCGAGCAGCGGCTCGGCGGCCCGGGCCCGCGCCCAGGCGTCCCGCACGACTCGTTCGGGGTCCGGTGTCGAGAATCCGATCAACTCGTAGAACACGACGCCGTCGAGTCCCGCTTCGCGAATCACGGCGGGCGTCGTCAACGCGTTCGAGATGTCGCCGACGAGCGCCGTGCCGGTGGCGCGCATCGCCTTCGCGGCGTCGAGGGCCGCCTGTCTCTCGATCTCAGCGCCCGGTCCACCCGCGCGGCGCAGCCGGACGATGCCGCGAATCCAGTCGTCCATCGAGTCGGCCGGCGGCACACGGCCGGCCATCCAACTGAGCTCGAGGTGCGTGTGCGCGTTGACCAGGCCCGGCAGAATCGCGACGCGGCCGAGATCCTCCGCGGGACCCGGCGCCGCGTGGCTGCCGAGACGGCGGATGCGTCCCGCCGCGATCTCGATCCAGCCGTCGGCGAGCGGCGGCCGATCGATCGGCAGGATCCATTTCGCGCGCAGGATGCGGCTGGCGCCGCCGGGCGAGGCGGACAAGTCGGTCACGGGGCACTCGAGACGAGCGTCAGGCGCCGGCCGGATCGGCCTGCGACCGTGCGCGGCGGCCGGCGGCGCTGCGCGCGGCATAGTCGCGCAGGTCCGCCGACTCGCCGCCGCGGCCGTCGCTGCGCGCGGTCGCCAGCGCCAGCGTGCGCGGCACCTCGCGCTCGCGGAAATACGGGTCGCCGAGGATGTCGTAATGCATCGAACGGCGCTTGGGCACGAAGCCGGCGCTCTCGATGTTGCGGACGACCTCGAACTCGTCCATGCAGTACTCCGCGCCGGCCGCGCGGACGACGTTCTCTTCGATCATCACGCTGCCCATGTCGTTCGCGCCGTAGGCCAGGCTGAGCTGTCCGACCTTGCCGCCCTGGGTGACCCAGGAGGCCTGCAGGTTGTCGAAGTTGTCGAGCACCAGGCGGGCGATCGCGAGCGTGCGCAGGTACTCGACCCCGGTCGCTTCGAGGCCGCCGAGCTCGGTGTGCTGCGGCTGATAGCTCCAGGTGATGAACGCCGTGAAGCCGCCGGTCTCGTCCTGCAGATCGCGCAGCCGGAACAGGTGCTCGAGCCGCTCGTCGATCGTCTCGACCGTGCCGTACATCATCGTCGCCGTCGTCCGGAGCCCGGCGCGGTGGGCGTGGCGCATGACGTCGAGCCACTCGTCAGCGGTCGCCTTGTTGTAGCAGTTGAGGATCTTGCGGACGCGGTCGACGAGGATCTCGGCGCCGCCGCCGGGCACGCTGTCGAGGCCCGCGGCGACGAGGCGATTGATCACCACCGGCACCGGCAGCTGCGAGAGCCGCGAGATGTGCACGATCTCCGGCGGCGAGAGCGCGTGCAGCTTGAAGTCCGGGTACTTCGCCTTCACGCCGCGGAACAGGTCTTCGTACCAGTCGATCGGGATGTCCGGGTTATGGCCGCCCTGGAGGAGCAGCTGCACGCCGCCGAGGCGAACGGTCTCTTCGATCTTGCGGTGAATCTCGTCGAAGCCGAGCGTGTAGCCCTCGTTCGATCCGACCTCGCGATAGAACGCGCAGAACTTGCAGCGCGCCACGCAGACGTTGGTGTAGTTGACGTTGCGGTCGATGATGTAGGTGACGATGCCTTCGGGATGCTTGCGGCGGCGGACGTCGTCGGCCAGCCGTCCGAGCAGCGACGTCGGCGCCTCGAGGTAGAGCTCGCGGGCCTCGTCGCGCGACAGGCGGCGGCCGGCCGCGACCGCCGCGGCAATGCGTTCGACGCTCATGACGTCGGCCTTTCGAACGGGATGATGTGCTCCCATTCGCTCGCGTCCGACCGGGCGACGACGGCGACGACCGGCTCGGTGTCGCTGGCGTTGAACACCTCGTGCGGCACGCCGGGCTCGATGAAGATGAAATCGCCCGCCTCGTTCTCGACGACGTGCTCGAGCCGCGGGCCGTACTCGTGGCGGACGCGCCCGGCGAGGATGTAGAGCATCACCTCGAAGTCGACGTGGATGTGCGCCGCGGCGACGCCGCCCGGCGGAATCGTCGCGACGTTCATCGACAGCTGGCGGGCGTTGACGTTCTTCGCGGACAGCCCGGTCTTGTAGCGGATGCCGTTCCAGCCGCGGCCGGCGCCGCCGCCGCGAAGGACAGCGATGCCGTCGTGGGCCTCGACGTGCTGGCGAAGGTCGTTCGTGTCGGGCTGCGCCATGTGACTACCCTGCCCGCTCGCGATGGAACGTGATCAGATCGGTGCTCTTCGGCGGCTCCGTGCCGAGCTGCCGGAGCATCGTCGTGATCTGGCCGCGATGATACGTGCCGTGATTGACGACGTGCTGCAGCATCTGCCAGAACGCCGATTTGCCCGGCTTGCCGCTGAGCAGCTTGTATTCGAACACGCGATCGGCGCCGCTGTCGCCGAGATCCTGCACGAACGCCCGTACCTGCTGTTCGAGCTCCCGCCAGGCGCGCGCCAGCGTCGGCACGTCCGGATAGTCGGCGAAATCGAGCGCCGACGTCGGCGAGTGTCCCCGCCACCGCGAGAACCAGACCCAGTCGGCCGAGTAGATGTGCGCCGCGGTGTCGCGCACCGATCCGAAGCTGCCGCGCAAGTCGCGCACGTACTGCGGCGGCGCCAGCCGGCCGACCGCGTCGAGCATGCGGTCGCGCGCCCAGTAATGGAAATCGAGCAGCGTCACCAGGTCCGCGTGGGTCATGCCGATTCCTTGTCCGCCGCGTCGGCAAAGAAGTCGAGCGCCGGCCGCTCGCGGGCCAGGCCGAGGACGGCGGCCTCCCGATAGTACGTCGTCAGGCCTTCGATGGCGCGGCTGCTCAGCTGAAAACGCAGGTTGTCGCGCAGGTAGACGCGCGCGAGCGGCCGGCGTTCGGGGGCGTCCTCGCAATAGGCGTCGGCAATCGCGTCGGAGTGCGCCATGCCGTCGATCGCCGCGTGCTGCAGCAGCGACACGACCGCCGGATCTGCGACGCCGGCCGGCCCCGCCCAGAACGCCCACACGAACGGCAGGCCGGTCATCGCCGTCCACTCCGCGCCCAGATCGATCTTGTCGAGGCCGAGCGCGCGATGGTCGAGGAACAGCGCCGGATCGCCGATGATCAGCGCGGCGTCAGCCGTCGCGAGCATGGCCGCCGGATCCGGCGCGTGCGGCAGGAACCGCGGCGCGATGCCGAAGCGGCGCGCGCAGAGAATCTTCGTCAACGCCGCCGAGGTCCGAGACGAGGTGTCGAGCGCGATGGACTTCACCTCAGCGAGCGGCGCACGCGTGAACAACGCGACGGAGGCGACCGGGCCGTCGGAGCCGATGCAGACGCCAGGCACGATCGCGTCGCCCGGCCGATCGAGATGGGTGATCGACGGCACCATGCCGAGATCGATCTGCCCCGCCGCGAGCAGCTCGGCGCACACCGACGGCACGTCGAATCTGAGCGAGACGAGATCCGGGCGCGCGGCCAGGCCGTGAACGAGCGGCCGCACGTTCAGATAACTCACGGCGCCGAGACGGACGGGACGGGTCATCCGCGGATCTCGTACCGGCCGTCCCGCTCGACCGGATTGGCGAACGCGGCGCGAATCTGACGCTCGATGTCTTCTTTCGGCGATCGGCGATGGCCGAGCTGCAGCTCGTCGACGGTCGAGACGCCGTCGATGTCGTCGGCGCCAAACGCGATCGCGACCTGCGCGAGCTTCGGACCGTAGAGCGACCAGTCCACCTGGATCGACGGCAACGCCGTGCCCCAGCAGCGCGCCACGGCCACCGTCCGGACGTCGTCGTAACCGGTCGAAGGCTCGTTGGCGGGATCTTCGATGGGCAGCGGCGCGAAGGCACGGAAGGCGCCGGTCTCCTGTTGGATCGCAATCGCCCGCTCGATGAGATCGAGCCGTGCAGGCGCGTCGGCGCGGCGAATCGTCGCGCGCCACACGCCTAGGCCGCCGTGGAGCGCCGCACGCACGATCCCGACGGCGTGCTCCGTGTCGCCGAGACCGTCGATCGGCGCGTCGGCGACGGCGTCGAGGCCGGCGTCTCGAAGTGCCGACGCGAGATCGGCCAGCGCAAGATGGTCGCCACCCGTCAGGTCGGCGAGCGTGTCGAGCGAGAAGCCTGATAACACCTTGTCACCGGCGAACGCCCGCGCCGCGCGGATGCGCGCGACGAGCGCCGCCTGGTCTGTCGCCGGTCCGACGAGCCTCACTTCCCCGGCCTCGCCGGGTCCGGCGGCGGGCAGCGGCCCGTCGATGCAGAGCACCCGGCCGTAGGTCACGTCATTGCCGCGGCGCGCCCGGCGCACCGACTCGCCGAGCGCCCCGACGGTGACGAGGTCGATACAGCTGGCGAAGCGCTCCGCATCGGCCCTGGTGAAGGGCTGGTCGGAGGCGATCTTGGTTTCGAGATCCGCAAGCGTCGTCATCGCACGTTCGTCCCCGCGATCTTCTTCCAAATCTCTTCGGCGCGCTTCGCCGCGGCGTCCGACGTCGTCAGCCGCTTCGGGAACTCGCGGGTCACGCCTTCGGCGGGCCACTTCCGCGTTGCGTCGATGCCCATCTTGCCACCGTACGCGGGAAACAGCGCGGCGTCGTCGAGGTCGTCGACCGGCCCTTTGGTGATCTCGACGTCGCGCGCCGGATCCACGTGCGTGCCGACCACCCAGGCGACCTCGGCTTCGTCCTGCACGTTCACGTCCTTGTCGACGACGACGATGCACTTGGAGAACATGAGCTGCCCGAGTCCCCAGAACGCGCTCATGATCTTGCGCGCGTGGCCCGGGTAGCGCTTGTCGATCGAGACGAAGACGAGATTGTGGAAGATGCCCGCCGCCGGAAAGTGCATGTCGACGATCTCGGGCACGGTCTTGCGGATGAGCGGCAGGAAGATGCGCTCGCTGGCCTTGCCGATGTAGTAATCCTCCATCGGCGGCCGGCCGACCACGGTGGTCACGTAGATCGGGTTGCGGCGCATGGTGATGCACTGCAGATGGAACACCGGGTAGTCGTCGGCGAGCGAATAGAGGCCGGTGTGATCGCCGAACGGCCCTTCGCGGCGCCGTTCGCCCGGATCGACGTAGCCCTCGAGCACGATCTGCGCGTTGGCCGGCACCTCGAGATCGATCGTGCGGCACTTGACCAGCTCGACGCGGCGCTTGCCGAGCACGCCGGCGAGCATCAGCTCGTCGAGCCCTTCCGGCATCGGCGCGGTGGCCGCGTAGGTCAGCACCGGATCGGCGCCGAGCGCGACCGCGACCTCGAGCCGCTTGCCGAGCCGCTCGGCGATGCGATGGTGCTGCGCGCCGCCCTTGTGCCGCTGCCAGTGCATGCCGGTGGTGCGGCGATCGTAGACCTGCATGCGATAGGTGCCGATGTTCCGCATCCCGGTGTCGGGATCGCGCGTGATCACGAGCGGCAGGGTGATGAACGGGCCGCCGTCCTCGGGCCAGGTCGTCAGGATCGGCAGCTCGTCGAGCCCGCCGTCCATCTTCACGACTTCCTGGCACGGCGCGTCCTTCACCGTCTTCGGCATCAGATCGGTGAGCCGGTTGACGAGCGGCATCATCCGGATCGCGTCCATGAAGCCGCGCGGCATCGGCGGCGTCGTCAGCTCTTCGATCTCGTGCGCCAGCGCGTCGAGCGAATCGACGCCGAGCGCCAGGCACATCCGCGACATCGATCCGAACAGGTTGGCGGCGACCGGCATCGTCGCGCCGGTGGGCTTCTCGAACAGCAGCGCCGGCCCGCCGCCGGGCGACTTGCAGACGCGGTCGATGACCGCGGCGATCTCGAGGTTGGGATGCACCGGCTCGGCGATCCGCGCCAGCTGGCGCCGGCGATCGATCTCGGCGATGAAAGCGTTGATGTCGGTGAACATGATGACGAACGCGCCTCTTATCCTCTCGCAATCGCCTCGGCGACACGCGTGGCGAGCGCCAGGGCGCGGCGGCCGTCCTCGCCGGTGACGCGCGGCGCCCGCTTCCCGGCGATCGCGGCGACGAAGTCGAGCAGCTCCTGCCGGAGCGGCTCGTCGCTCGTCACCGGCACCGGGCCGCCCTCGATCGCCGGACGCTCGCCCGGCCGCGGCCGCAGCCGCCAGATCTCCAGCTCCTGCGCGGCATAGTCGACGGAGATGTACATGTCGCGATCGAAGAACCGCACCTTGCGGACCTTGTCGCGGCTGATGCGGCTCGCGGTGATGTTGGCGACGCAGCCCGATGCGAAGCGGATGCGCGCGTTGGCGATGTCGACCTTCGGCGTCAGCACCGGGACGCCGATCGCATCCACCGAGAGCACCTCGGATCGATCCACCGCCAGGATGATGTCGAGGTCGTGAATCATCACGTCGAAGACGACGTCGATGTCGAGACTGCGCTCCGGGAATCCGCTCATCCGGTGCACCTCGACGAACTTCGGCGCGCGGAGCTCCGGCAGGGCCGCCTGGACCGCGGGGTTGAACCGCTCGGTGTGCCCGGCCATCAGCAGCGCGCCCGATTGCCCGGCAAGCCGGATCATCTCGTCGGCCTCGTCGAGCGTCGCGGTCATCGGCTTCTCGACCAGCACGTGCACCCCCGATTCGAGGAACGGCCTGGCGACCTCGAGGTGCGCGGCCGTCGGCACGGCGATCGTGACGGCGTCGACGCCGCCGAGCAGGTCGCGGCTGTTCGTGAGTGCCTCGGCGCCGCTGTCGGCGGTGGCCGCGCGCGCTTTGGCGAGGTCGAGATCGACGGCCGCGACCAGCGTGACGCCGGGCAGGGCGCCGAGCAGGCGCGCGTGGTGTTTGCCGAGATGGCCGACGCCGATCACGCCGACGCGCAACGCGCTCACGATCGCCCCCGCTCGCGTCCGACGACGACGAGGCCGGCGCGATTGGCCGCGGCGAGAAACGCCGGGCCGTCGACGATCAGCGTCTTGCCGGCGTCGAGCGACAGCCCGTCGGCGCCGGCCCGCGCCATCGCGTCGATCGTCGCGACGCCGACCACCGGGACGGCGAAGCGCATGTCCTGGCGCGGTTTGGCGACCTTGACCACGCGCGTCCCCGCGCCGGCGAGACTACCCGCCCTCGCAATCGTGTCGTCCGTGCCTTCCATCGCTTCCACGGCCACCACCGCGCGCGCCTTGACGACGATCGTCTGCCCGATGTCGAGCCCGGCGATGACGTCGGCGACGCCGTAGCCGAACTCGAAGTCCGCGCGCATCGCGTCGGAAGGCGCCGCCTCGGTCAACACCCCGGGCTTGACCATCAGCTCGGCCAGGAGCGCCGTCGAGTCCATGAACGTGATCCCGTGATCCTTGAGCACGTCGACGACCGCGGCGATGAGCGCGTCGGTATTGCGGGCCTTGAGCCGGGTCAGCACCGAGAGCAGCGTCAGGTCCGGGACGACGTCGAAGAGCTTCACGTGCTTCACCTGCCCGGCCATCACCGCTTCGGTGACGCCGGCTTCAGTGAACGTCTTGATGCACTTGCCGAGCTGGCCGACGCGGATCCAGGTGATCGTCGCGCCGCCGAGCTCGGCGGCCAGCGCGGCGATCTCCGGAAACGCCTCCCCTTCGATGGCCACGATCGCCACTTCGCGCCCGAGCTGCCGCGCCGCGCGCAGCACCAGAAACGGGAACCGCCCGTTGCCGGCGATCAGTCCGATCGGCGGCATGGCAAGAGAAGGTGCCGGGTGCTAGGTGCTGGGGGCTGTGTGCCGCACACAGCACCTAGCAGACAGCACCTGGCACTCAGCACCCAGCACCCAGCACCGACCACACTACTCATCGACCGGATCGTCGGGGCGGCGCGACGGGCGGCGCAGGATGACGCCGCGCTGCGCGGAGGTGATGAAGGTCACGAGGTAGCTGACCTCGGGCGCCGCCAGCGACGGATCCTTTTCGATCAGCTCCAGCGCACGGCTGGTGTTGTGCTGCACCAGGTGCCGGTAGGCGCGGCGAAGCTTGCCGATGAGTTCGGGGCTGAAGCCGCGCCGGGCCAGGCCGATCGAGTTCACCCCGTAAATGCGCGCCCGGTTGCCGACGGTCTTCGCGTACGGCAGCGCATCGCGCGTCACGACGGTGTAGCCGCCGATGAAGGCGTGCTGGCCGACGCGGCAGAACTGATGGACGCCCGAATAGGCGCTGATCGTCGCGTAGTCTTCGACGGCGACGTGGCCGCCGAGCGTCGCCGCATTGCCGAAGATCGTGTGGTTGCCGACGCGGCAGTCGTGCGCGACGTGGGCGTAGGCCATGAACAGGTTGTGGTGCCCGATCCGCGTCACCCCGCCGCCGCCGGCGGTGCCGCGGTGAATCGTCACGAACTCGCGGAAGACGTTGTCGTGGCCGATCTCGAGCCGCGTCGGCTCGCCGCGGAACTTCAGATCCTGCGGCGCCAGGCCGATCGACGCGAACGGATAGATCTCGGTGCGATCGCCGATCGTCGTCGCGCCGTCGATCACCGCCGAGGCGCCGATCCGGCAGTCGCGGCCGATGGTGACGTGCGGGCCGATGCTCACGAACGGGCCGATCGTCGTGCCTTCGCCGACGCGCGCGTCCGGATGGACGATCGCGGTCTCGTGGATTCGCCCGCCAGGCCGCGACGACGGCTCGAACGAGATCACCAGCGTCGCCTCGGCGACGACGTGCCCTTCGACGGTCGCGACCGCGGCGGCGCGCGCGATCCGGCCGCGGCGTCGGCCGAGCGTGACCTGCAGCTCGATCCGATCGCCGGGCACCACCTGGCGGCGGAACTTGGCGCTGTCCACGCCGCGCAGCCAGGCACGGCTCCAGCACGACTCGGACGGCGCGGTCGCGAGCAGCAGCGTCGCCACCTGGGTGAGCGATTCGATCATCAGCACGCCCGGCATCACCGGCGTGCCCGGAAAATGTCCCTGGAAGAACTCTTCGGAGACCGTGACGTTCTTGACGGCGACGATGCGGCGGCCGGGCTCGTGTTCGGTCACGGCGTCGACCAGCACTGACGGATAGCGGAACGCCAGGCGGTCGAGCACGGGCGGGATGTTCATCGGACCTACACAGTAAGACGCCGGACGTCCTTCCTCCAACGGCGGGGAAGAACGTCCGGTGTCGGTGACGGCCAGCGCCGAGCGGCCGCCTGCGCTCACTTGGCGATCGCGTTGAGGCGCTTGACGACTTCCATGGACAGGTCGAGGCCCTTGTGGGTCGCCGCGACCGCCAGTCCGCCGCCGTCCTCCTGCACCGCGAAGATGACCCAGAGGCCCATGTCCTCGCGAATCTTCTCGACGATCGGGAGCACCTTCTGCGTGAAGCTCTCGAGCAGCTCCTGGTTCTTGCTCTGGATGTCGGCCTGCGCCTGCTGCTGCAGGAACTGCAGTTCGCGCTGCAGCCGATCGAGCTCGCGATTCATGTTCGCGGCCGCCTCGGCGGACATCACCGTCTGCTGCGCCTGCATCTTCTGCTGGATGCCCTGCACTTCCTTCTGCTTGGCGGACACCTGCTGCTGCTTCGCCTCGGTCAGCGCCTGGAGCTCCTTCGAGCCGGCCTTGCCCAGATCCGACTGCGAGACGATGGCCTGGAGGCTGATGAAGGCGACCTTGGCACCGTCCGGGAACGGCACCGGGACCGGAGGCGTCGGCAGTGCGGGCGGCTTCTGGCCCGCCGGGGGCGTCTGCGGCGGCGGGGTCTGGGTGGGCGGTGGCTGCGTGGTCGGCGGCGGCGTCGTCTGGGCCGCGGCCGGAATGGCCACGAAGAGGGCACACACTACGAACGTGGTGAGCATGCGAGTCATTAGTGTCAACACCTTAACCGACAAAGATTAGCCTAGACGGAACCAGTCCGGCAAACCGGACCGTAACGGAGGGATACGCCGGCCCGGCACCTGCCGGCCGAACGGCGCACGAAGCACGGCACGGCGCACGAAGCCCGAAGCACGGCTCAGGGATGCAGCACCGTGATCGTGTAATTGAGCGTGCCAACGAGCTTGCCGACGTCCTGGATGCGCACGCAGAGCTGCGAGGTGACCGAGGCCGTCCCGTTGATGACCGCGCCCTGGAACGCGTTGTCGTTCGAGAGCACGGCCTGGCAGACCGCCCCGTTCCAGGTGCCGAGGGTCAACCCTACCGCAATCGTGGCATCGGGCTCGACCGACGTCAGCGTCGCCCGCACCGCGCCCGCCTGCGTCGCGAGGAACGGGTGCGTCACCGCGCCCTTCTGATTGATCGATCCGGAGAACGTCTCGGTGACCAGCTCGGGATCGGGCGGAAGGGTCCGCGGCGGGGTGTCGTCGTCGCAGCCCGCGGCCGCGAACGCCGCGACCAGGACCACGAGGAGGGCGGAACCGAACGATCGACGCATTGAATCTCCTTGAGGGACGCCGGCGCGCCGCCGGCCTAGAACGTCGTGCCCACCGCGAACCGGAACGTGAACTTCGGCTGCGGCTGCAGGCTGTTGTTGAGCACGCCGCCGCGCTGCGGGTTGTAGGCCGCGATCAGGCGGAACGGCACGTTCAGCACCGGCATGAAGAAGCGCAGCTCCAGCCCGGTCGAGGTCTTGAACGCGTTGCGGCGGCCGATCACGACTTCCTGGTTCACCGGCGGGAGCGTGCCGAACTCGCGCAGCGTGATCGTCGTCAGCGGATCGTACAGGACCGGCCGGGGCGGCGGGATGATCTCGGTCACGTCCTCCCACCAGCCGAAGTTCTCGCCGATGTCACGGACCTGACCGGCGTCGTAGAACGCCAGCAGCCGGACCGGCCCGGCGATGTTGATGTTGAACTCGGCGTTGAACAGCATCGTCTTGTTGCCGCCGAGGACGATCTGTCCGCTCTGATCGCGCGGACCGATGGTGCGCAGGTCGAAGCCGCGGACGCTGTACTCGCCGCCGAGAAAGTAGCGCTCGAAGATCGGCAGGTTCAGCGTCGATCCGAACGGCCGGACGTACTGCACTTCAGCGCGCATGCCGAGCGACAGCCGGTTCGTGAACGGGATGAACTGGATGGCCTCGAACCGCGTCTGCCAGAAGTTCGAGTTGCCGCCGAGGCCGGCGAAGTCGACGTCCGCCGTCAGGCGCCGGCCGGCGCTCGGGAAGATCGGCTGGTTGACCGTGTTGTGGACGACGCTCGGCGAGATCTTGCTGACCGTGCGCTTGCCGCCGCTCGCGATCAGCAGCGAGTCGCGCAGGAACGGGTTCGAGGCCAGCACTTCTTCCTGGAGGTACAGCGGGTTGATGTCCCGGATCGTGACCTTCTCGTAGCTGTAGCCCATGAACATCCGCGTGTAGTCGGCGATCGGAAAGCCGACGACGGTGTTCGTGCCGGTCGAGTCCTGCGTGTACTGCCCGATGTAGTGGAACTGGCGGCGGAAGATGTCGAAGCCGGCGGTAATCGGCCGGTCGAACAGATACGGCTCGCTGAACGAGACCTGGTAGTTGCGCGCCTGCGAGCCGCGCTGCAGCGAGATGCCGACCGTCTCGCCGCGGCCGAGGAAGTTCGAGGTCTGGAACGAGAGCTGGCCGAAGAAGCCGTCGAACTGCGACACGCCGGCGCCGAACGAAATCGAGTTCCGGTTCTGCTCCTCGAAGGTCAGGCCGACGTCGACGCGGCCGGTCTGGCCGGGCACCTCGGTGACCTTGATCGCCTCGGCGTTCTCGAGCGGCTTGAAGTAGCCGAGCTGGTTGAGCCGGCGGATGCTCTCGCGCAGGCCGAGCGTGTTGAAGACGCCGCCCTCGGCGATGCGCATCTCGCGGCGGATGACCTGATCGAGCGTCGTCGTGTTGCCGTGGAAGGTGATGCGGTTGATGAAGAACTGCGTCCCTTCCTGGAACTTCATGTTGATGTCGACGATCGCCGGGTGCTCACCGGGCAGCGGCTGCCCGGTCTCCGGATCGACATCGCGGAAGACGAAGTCGGGCGCCGGCGTCGCCTGATAGAACCCGGCGCTGCCGTAGGCCTCGGTCGCCTTCTCGATCCCCTTGTTGAGCGCCTTGCGGCTGAAGACGTCGCCTTCGTTGATCTTGAAGAGCGTCCGCAGGAACTC
>DASTCC010000444.1:0-9846 GCA_035711465.1 Vicinamibacterales bacterium | reverse complement strand
GACGAGCGCTTCGCGCAGGCCGGTGACTTCCTTCGCGGCGGCGTCGCGCGTCGCCGGGCTGACCGCCGATCCGCGCGCGCTCGTCGCCGCGACCAGCACGGCGCTGAGCTTCTCGACGATGTCGCTGATGACGTTGTCGGCGGCGGAGAGACGCGGCGCGATCGAATCGGCGGCGCGGGTGTAGGCGTCGAGCGCGCCAATGGAGGCGTGCTCGCCCACCGCCTGCTGCACCGCGAGCGGATCGTCGCTGGCGGCCGAGACGCGCCGGCCGGAGGACAGCTGCTGCTGTGCCAGCGCCATCTGGTCGGCGGCCGTGTTGATCGCCGACAGGCCGTCTCTGAGTACGTCGAAGATGATTCGCATCACCGCACCATGTTCAGCAGCGTCTCGAGCGTGTCCGAAATGACCGTGAAGTAGCGCGCGTTGGCTTCGTAGGCGCGCTGGAACCGGATCAGGTTGGCCGCTTCTTCGTCGACCGACACGCCCGACGCCTGATCGCGCAGCCGCTGCATCTGCCGCACCACCTGCGCGCGCCCGTCGCCCGACGAGCGCGCCGCGGCGATGTCCGAGCCGAGGCTGTAGACGAACTGCCCCCACGCCGTCGTCGGCGTCGCCGTACCGCCGTCGGCGATCGCCGCGTCCCGCAGGTTGGCGATGGCCTTGGCGATGCCGTTGTCGCCCGCCGTACCGGTCGAAGAGCCCGCGATCAGACGGCTGTCGGCATCGACGGCCGGATCGATCGCGAACGCCGCCGCGGCGCCGACGACGCTGGCCGGGGCGAGAAAGAAATCGCCGGCGTCGTTGCCCTGCGCGTCGAAGCCGGTCGTGTGAATGCCGTTGACCGCCGTGGCGACGTCGTAGGCGAGCGCGTCGACACGGGCGCGGTACGACGGCAGCAGGTCGTCGCGGACGGTCAGATAACCGCCGATCAAACCGCCGCCGATGTCCGCGGTGATGTCGAAGTCGCCGAGGATGAGCTGCGCGTTGCCCGAGGGTCCGGTCGACACCGCGTGGACCGTGTAGGCATCGGGACCGACGACGAGCGGGCGGCCGGCCGCGAAGGTGACGTCGACGGCGCCGTCGGCGCGCGTCAGTACCGAGATGTCGGCCAGCTCCGACAGCCGCGCCAGCGCGACATCGCGTTGATCGCGCATCGACTCGACGTCGACGCCGTTGAAGACGATCTGGCCGTTCAGCGCGGCGACCCGTGCGGCGAGCTGGTTGACCTCGGAGACGGCGTTGCGAATCTGCTGGTCCGCGTCGCTCGCCACCGCGGTCAGCCGCTCGGCCATGTCGTTGAAGCCGACGGCCAGCGACCGTCCCTGCTGCAGCAGCGCCTCGCGCGCCGAGATCGACGTGACGTCGTTGGCGAGGAACGAGTAGGCGGCAAAGAACTCGGTGAGGCTCCTGTCGAGCGACGTGCCGGCGGTGCCGACCGCCGCCTCGATCACCGACAGGCCGTCGACGACGGCGTTGTCGAAGGCGAGCGCGGTCTGCTCGCGGCGCAGCCGCGCTTCGATGAACTGATCGCGCTGCGAGGCAATGGCGACGACTTCGACGCCGCGGCCGGCGCTGAGCACGTCGGTCGGCGGCAGTTCGCCGAGCGTGATCGTGCGCCGCGTGTAGCCCACGGTGTTGACGTTGGCGAGATTCTGGCCGGCGACGTCGATGCCGAGCCGATGCGCGTCGAGATTCCGGGAAGCGTTGGTGAGGCTGTCGAAGAGTCCGGGCATGGCGTCAGCTCCGCGAGCGCAGCGTCGACACCGCGGGCAGACCGTGGCGGCGGCCGTCGCGTCCGTAGGCGCGATCGGGCCACAGCGCGGCGACCAGATCCGCCACCGAGGCGCCGAGGGCCCGGCAGCGAGCGAGCGTCAACTGGGTGTCACGAAGAAGCACGCGCGCGCGCGCGGCGTCGGCGCCGAACGCGCGGCCGTCGATCATCACCAGACGCCGGGCCTCGGCCGCCACGGCGCTCTCGCCGGCCAGGACTTCGTCGGCCCGGCCGCCCTCGAGCGCGGCCGCCAGCGCGTCCAGCGCGACACGCAACCGATCGACGGTCTCGAGATTAGTCACTCGACGGCTCGGTGAGTGAGTCGATCAGCCGATCGGCCAGGCGGATGGGATCCGCACCCAGTCGACCGCTGTCGAGAAGCGCCCTGGCTCTGGCGACCGCTTCGGGTCTCACGTCACCGGCCAGCGCGGCCGCACGGACCGCGACATCGACCAGCTGCAGGTCGCTCGAGAAGCGGACGGCGTCGTTCGAGACCGACGCGAGCGGCTGGACCTTGCGGTCGGCCGCCTGCGTCGACTCGGACGCCGGCCTGACGGACTGGCTCGAAACCGAGCGCGGATCGTCAACTTTCATGGCTCTTGGCTCCCAGGATCGCTGGGTCCGAATCCCACTCCCTGCACGGTTGTAATCGGCCAGGCCCTCGTAACCTTTAATCGCGGTCATAGAGTCACCTGCTTTCCGATTCCTGCACTGGGAGGTTCAGGAACCCCCTGGGATCGACCGCTTGTCCGGACTCGAGCACCTCGAAGTGCAGGTGCGGTCCGGTGGCGCGGCCGCTGGCCCCGGATCGGGCGATGGTCTGCCCCGCCGCAACCGTGTCTCCAACGGCGACGCCGGTCTCGGATAAATGGGCATATCGGGTGGACATCTGGCCGCCGTGGTCGACGACCACGGTGAGCCCGTAGCCCGGGAGCGTGCCGGCGAACGTCACCGTGCCGGCCCGGGCGGCGGGCACGTCCTGCCCGATCGGCATTGCGATGTCCGCGCCCTTATGGAACTTGCGCGCGCCGTTGATCGGATCCTCGCGCCAGCCGTAGGCCGACGTGACGCGACCGCGCATCGACGCGATCGCCGGCGTGTCGATCGCGGGCGCGGTGCCGGTGACGCCGGTCATCGGCAGCATGCCCCCTGAACCGGTGATCGCCGCGGCGGCCGCGTTCGCGTCCTCGCCCGCCTGCCGCGCGAGCGGCCCGGTGAGCGCCTCGCCGATGCCGAGCCCGCCGGCGCGGCTGAGCGCCAGCGTCAACTCGGCGAACAGCGCGTCGCCGAGCGGCGCGGTGCTCTGGTCGTCGCCGTCCTCGAACATCGACCGGCGCAGCTCGCGCATCATCTCGCCGAGCAGCATCGACTCGAACTGCGCCGCGAGCTGGCGGAAATCGGTCGGCGCCTCCGCGCCTTTGCCGAGGCCAGCGGGCGCGGACGGCCCGGCGGCGGTGCGATCGACGTTCGACAGCGGATCCATCGTCGGTCCTAGAGAATGACCAGGTCGGCGCGCAGCGCGCCGGCCGCTTTGAGGGCCTGCATGATCGCGATGATGTCGCGCGGCGACGCGCCGAGCGCGTTGAGGGCGCTGGTCACCGCGTCGAGCGTCACGCCTTCCGGCATGGCGATCAGCTTGGCGTTGCCTTCCTGCACGTCGACCTGCTGATTCGGCACGAGCACGGTCTGGCCGCGCGAATACGGCAGCGGCTGACTCGCCTCGAGCGTCGTCGAGATACGGACCGACAGGTTGCCGTGCGCGACCGCGGCGGCGCTGAGCTGGACGTTGCCGCCGACGACGACCGTTCCGGTTCGCTCGTTGATGACGACGCGGGCGACGACGTCGGTCTCGACCGGCAGCGATTCGATCTGCGCGAGCAGATCGGGCAGCGAGTCGCGGAACGCCGACGGCACGGCGAGCGCGACGCTGCCGGCGTCGATCGCGCGCGCCGGCGAGCCGCCGAGGTAGCCGTTGATCGCGGTCGCGACCCGGGTCGCGGTGACGAAGTCGGGATCGCGCAGCGCGAACGTGATCGTGCTCGACTGCGGCATCGCCACCGGCGCCACCGTCTGGACGATCGCGCCCGACGGAATGCGGCCGACGGTGAGGTGATTCACCTGGACGCTGGCGCCGGCGCCGCCGCCGCCGAATCCGCCGAGCGACAGCGGCCCCTGCGCGAGCGCGGCGATGTCGCCGGCCGGTCCGCGCAGCGGCGTCGGCAGCAGCGTGCCGCCCTGCAGGCTGCGGGCGTCGCCGATCGACGACGCCAGGACGTCGAGGCGCGCGCCGGCGCGCTGGAAGGGCGAGAGCTCGGCGGTGACCAGGACCGCGGCGACGTTCTCGACCTTCATCTGATCGGCCGGCACGATGACGCCGAAGCGCGTCAGCATGTTGGCGAGCGATTGCGTCGAGAACTGCGTCTGACGGCGATCGCCGGTCTTGTTCAGGCCGACGACCAGGCCGTAGCCGACGAGCGGCGCGGGCGCGGCGCCCTGGAGCGTGATCACGTCCTTGAGACGGACCTCGGCGCCGGCGATCGGCGCCTCCCACGACCCGAGCACCACGGCGAGCGCGGCGATCGCGACGGGCACACGGGACAGCACGACAGACATCGTCATCTCCTCAGAAGATCTTGTTCAGCACGCGAATCAGCCAGCCCGGCGACAGGCTGTCCTTGATCAGGCCCTGGCTGAGCGATCGAATGCGCAGCTGGCCGATGCGCGACGACGGAATCACGTTGCCCGGCAGCACGTCGATGGCGCGGATCACGCCGCTCAGGACCACCAGGTGACGATCGCCGTTGATGTCGATCTCGCGCACGCCCTCGACGACCAGATCGCCCGACGGCAGCACCTCGACGACCCGCGCGGTGAGCGTCGCCGAGATCTCGGTCGATCGCGACGTGCCGCCGGCGCCGTTGAACTTCGTCTCGGACGCATAGGGCAGCCACTTGTTGAAGAAGTCGTCGAACTTCCACGGCATCTCGACGTTGGCGCTGCCGGTCTTGTTGATGTTCGCGTCGGCCGACCCGGCGGCGACGACGCTTTCGATGACCCGCACCGTGACCAGGTCGTTGAGGCGACGCGCCGTCGGATCGGACACCAGGTCCGCGATCCACAACGGCTGCGGCCCCGGCGCGCCACGCGCCGCCGACAGGTACTTCGCGTAGAGCGCGTCGTAGTCCTGCTTGCCCTTGCCCTGCGCGCCGAGCTCGGCGCTGAGCAGGAGCAGCGCGCCAATCAACACGACGATCGATCGCCAGACGATCGCACTACTCTTCATTCATCACCTCGACCAGTCCCGGCTTGACGATGCGGCCGCGGATGTACCGCTTGGTGGCCGGGTTCATCACCCGGATCACGTCGCCGGGACGGCCGCTGTCGGCGGCGACGAACTCCGCGCTCACCTGAACCAGACCGCGCACGGCGACGACGGTGACCTTGTCGCCGGCGTCGACGGCGTTCTTGACCGCGACGAAGCCCGGCAGGATGACGGCGGCCGCGTCGATCGGCCGAAGCGCGCGCGAGCCGATCACCTGCTCCCCGGTCAGCAGCGCTCGCAGCGGCACGCCTACGAGCGTGCCGGTCGCGATCTCGACGTCGTCGGCCGTCAACGTCTCGCCGCGCAGCAGCGCGCGGCGCGTGACGACGCGATCGGCGACGACCTTGACGGTCGCCATGACGATGCGCGGGCCGTGCTCCTCGATCAGCGTGAAGCGGATCGGCGCGCCCAGCCGGGCGACCGGATCGGGCTTCGCCTCGCGGACCGGACGCGAGAGCTCGACGCCGTCGATGGCGAGCACCGTGACCTGGGCGGCGCCGCCGAGGCGGCTGCGCACCGCGTCGGCAATCGCCTCGGCGGCGGTGACCGCCGCGGTCTGCGCCGCCGGACGCGGCTCGACCGACGCCGCCATCGCGGTGGCGAGCACGAACTCGAGCGAGAGACGAGCCAGTCGCGACATCTCAGCGCACCAGATTGTTGACTTGGTTCAGCATCTCGTCGGCCGCTTTGACGACGCGCGAGTTCGCTTCGTAGGCGCGCTGGCCGATGATCATGTTGACCATCTCCTCGACGACGCTGACGTTCGAGTCCTCGACGAAGCCCTGCGCGAGCGTGCCGCGGCCGTCGTTGCCCGGCGCGCCGGCTTCCGCCTCGCCGGAGGCCGTCGTCGGCGTGAACAGGTTGCCGCCGATCGGACGCAGGCCGGCGGGGTTGGCGAAGGTGGCGAGCTCGAGCGTGCCGAGCTGCTGCGATCCGGTCTGGCCGGCGATCGTCGCGCTGACGATGCCGTCCTTCGAGATGCTGACCGAGGTCGCGTTGGCCGGGATCGTGATCTGCGGCTCGATCGGGTAGCCCTCGGAGGTCACGACCAGGCCCTGCGCGTCCATGTGCAGCGTGCCGGCGCGGGTGTAGGCGGTCGTGCCGTCCGGCATCGAGACCTGGAAGAAGCCTTCGCCCTCGATCGCGAGATCGAGCGGCGAGCCGGTCGAGCGCAGGTTGCCGGAGCTGAAGTTGCGGGCGGTGGCGACGGCGCGGGTGCCGAGGCCGACGTCGAGACCGACCGGCGCTTCCGTCGAGGCCGACGCCGACGATCCGGCGACGCGCATCTCCTGATAGACCAGGTCCTCGAACTCGATGCGGCTCTTCTTGAAGCCGGTGGTGTTGACGTTGGCGAGGTTGTGCGCGACGTTGTCGATGTTCGTCTGCTGCGCGTTCATCCCGCTCGCCGCCGTGTAGAGTGCGCGAATCATGTCGGGTCTCCTGGGTTACCGGCGGCCGAGGTGATCGATGGCGCGGCCATCGACGTCGTTGAGGAGCAGCGAGATCGCCTTCTGCATCGCTTCGAACCCGCGCGAGACCGTGGTGAGCTGCGCCAGCCGGTCCGCCACCGTGACGTTCGACTGCTCGAGCGTGCCGCCGCGCACGACCGCGTGATCGATCGCCGTCGGCGTCTGCGCGCCGGCGTTGAGGCGCGCGCCCTGCTCGGGCACGAGCTGCTGCGGATCCGGGAAGTCGACGACCTTGATGCGGCCGGCCTTGGTCGTGCCGGTCCAGATCGTGCCGTCCTGATCGATGCGGACGTCGCCGTCGCCGAACGTGATCGGCCCCGCCTCGCCCTGCACCCTGGCGCCGTCCTCGGTCACGAGCTGCCGGTCGGCGTTGAGCGTGAAGTGGCCGTTGCGCGTGTAGCGCATGCCGGCGGGCGTCTCGACGACGAAGAAGCCGGGGCTGTCGAGCGCGAGATCGAGCGGACGGCCGGTCGAGGCGAGCGCGCCCGCGGTCATGTCGAGACGCGTGCCGCCGCTGGTCGTGTCGATCGCGGTCTGGAGCGCGGCGTCGAAGACGTCGCGATGCGCCGCGGCGCGGGCGTCGCGCACGCCTTTGTAGCCCGCGGTGCCGACGTTGGCGATGTCGGCGGCGAGCCGATCGAGCGCGTCGACATGCGCGCGAAGACCGCTGAGGGCGATGTACTGACTGCCGGACATGACCGGAACCTCCTCCGTCGTCTGGTTACGAGTGCGCGGGTGCAGTGCGGGCCGGGGCCGGCGCGGCCGCGGCAGCCATGGCGAGGTGAAGCCGGACTTCGCTCTCCGAGAGCGCTTCGGTCTGCGCGATGCGCGCGACCGTCTGCCCCTTGCGCGCCGCGGTGGCGACGCGCTTGTTGACGGTGCGCGGCGTCTTCACCGGTTCGGGCTTGCGGCCGAGCTGCTGCACCTGACGCAGCACCGTCGCCAGGCCGGCATCGGCCGTGTCGGTGAGCAGCGCCAGGCCATCGCCGAGCCGGCTGACCCGCTCGCCGAGCTGGCTGACGTCGCGCAGCCGGCGCACCACCCACAGCGTGAGCAGCGTCTGCAGCAGGAAGACGACGCCGACGATGACGAGCGCGGCGACGAACAGCCGCCGCTCCTGCAGCGCATCGAGCGTGAGCTGCGTCTCCGACTGGATGAACATCAACAACGTTTGAATCTGATTCACGATGCCCTCGCTTCGAGTTCCCTGAGCCCCGGCTGCGCGCCCGTCAACTCGGTGATGCGCACGCCGTAATTGCCGCTGACCACGACGACTTCCCCGCGGGCGATGAGCCGGCCGCCAACGAGCAGCTCGACCGGTTCGTCCGGCGAGCGCCCCATGTCGACCACCGATCCCGGACCGAGATCGGCGAGCGCACGCAGCGGCATCACGACCTGTCCGAAGCGCACGGTGAGCGGCAGCTCGACGTCGAGCACGGCGTCGAGGCGGCGCAGATCCGAAGGCGGCGTCAGGGTCGCGGCCGGGAGCAGCTCGGCGACGACGGCGCAGGCGCAGGCCGGCTTGCCCTCGACGGTCAACGTCCGGCCGGCGGCGTCGGCGGGCGCCTGCGCCGCGGCGATCTGCGGCGCGGCGAACGTCACATCGGGGAACGTGCCGCCGTTGCTGACCGTGCCGATGGCCTGGGCGACGACGTCGCGCAACGTGTCGGCGACTTCGGCCTCGGCCGGATCCGCGGGCATCGCGAGCAGCGCCTTGACGCACGCCGTCGCCGACTCGCGGGCGAACCAGATGAGCAGGCGTCCGGGGGCGCCGCCGGCCATCGCGACCTCCGCGGTCCAGCCGGCGCCGCTCGCCGGCGAACCCGCGGCCGCGGTTGCTGCACCGCCCATCGTCGCGCCCCACGCGCCGGCGAGCGCGGCGACGACCGCCTGCTCGAGCGACTGCGCGTTCAGCGAATCTGCCATCTCGGACTCCTATTCCGGAAGCGCCTCGTGTTGACGCTCGATTGGCCCGGTTTCACCCGTGCCGGGCTCGCTTGGCCGTGCGTCAACACGAGTGGCATTCCGTTAGACTCCCGCCCACGCGCCGGGCGCGCAGCGTTCTTCGACGAGCATCATCAGCCGGCCGCGATCGGAGGCCAGCCGGCCGGTCAGCTTCTTGGCGCCGGCGACGTAGACGTCGAGCGGCATGTCGGCCGGCTGCGGCAGCCCGACGACTTCGCCGGGCTGAAGCGCCAGCACGGCGCTGACCGGCAACTTGGTGTGAATGACCGGCGTCACCGGCACGCTGACGCGGCCGAGCAGCTCCGATCGCCATGCCGCCTCGGTGGCGCTGAGCTCGCGGCGCTGGCGCTGCCAGGCCTGCGCGAAGTGGGAGCCGGCGGTCTCGACGACCGAGGTCGGAATGCAGAGGTTGATCATCCCGCGCGCGTCGCCGACCTTCATGTCGAACACGACCATGACGACGATCTCGTTGGGCGCGGCGACCTGCAGCATCTCCGGCCGCGTTTCGCGCGCCCGGATCTTGAACGCCAGCTCGGTGACCGGCTTCCACGCCTCGCCGAGCCCGTTGAGCAGCAGCTTGACCACCGAATCGAGAATGCTCTGCTCGATCTCGGTGAGCGCGCGGTTGTTGGTGACGCCGTTGCCGCCGCCGCCGAGCATGCGGTCGATCATCGCGAAGGCGACGGTCGGATTGATCTCGAGGGCGCCGAGCTCGTCGAACGGCGGAATCGCCAGCGCGAAGAACGCCGTCGGATCGGTGAGCGAGGCGAGGAACTCGCCGTAGGTGAACTGCTCGACCGAGACCACCGACAGGTCGGTCATCGTGCGCAGGTAGGCCGAGAGCGACGTCGACAGGTTGCGGGCGCAGCGATCGTGCAGGAAGTAGAGCGCGTTGATCTGCTCTTTCGAGATGCGATCGGGGCGGCGGAAGTTGTAGCGGATGATCGCGCCGGACTGCTTCGAGCCGGGCCGGGGCTTGGCCGCGGCCGATCCCGACATCAGCGCGTCGATCTCGTCCTGCGACAGGATCTTGGTCATGACGCGCGCGCCTCCGGCGCCACCAGCCATTCGCCGAGCGTGCTGCGCAGCCGCGCGATCGCCTGCGATCGCAGCTGCGAGACGCGCGACTCGCCGACGCCGACGACGCGGCCGATCTCGGCGAGGGTCAGCTCTTCGTCGTAATAGAGCGCGAGGATGTGACGCTCGCGCTCGGGCAGCGTCGCGATCGCGCGCGCCAGGCACGTCCGCAGCTCGCCACGCTCGACGCGGGCGTACTGGCCCTCGGCGTCGATCGCCACCTCGAGCGCGGCGGCGCCGGC
>DASTCC010000443.1:0-11430 GCA_035711465.1 Vicinamibacterales bacterium | reverse complement strand
TCGGAGCCGGATGTCCTTGGATGACGCGCCGACCATGAGACGGAACGCGCCGGGCTCGACGACCCAGTTCAGATTCGCGTCGAGCAGGCGCAGCTCGCGCGGCCCAACGGCAAACGCCACCTCCGTCGATTGCCCCGGCTTCAGGTGCACGCGCCGGAAGCCCTTGAGCGCGATGATCGGCTGCGCCACCGACGCCAGGACGTCGCGGACGTAGAGCTGCACGACCTCGTCGCCCTCGCGTGTGCCGGTGTTGGTCACCGTGCATCGCACCGTCGTCGACTCACCGGCGCCCATTTCGGCGCGATCGATTCGGAGATCCGAGTACGCGAACGTCGTGTAGCTCAGGCCGTGGCCGAAGGGGAACAGCGCCATGCCGGTGAGATCGACGTAGTCGTCGCCGCGGCCCGTCGGCTTGTGGTTGTACGAGAGCGGCAGCTGGCCTTCGCTCACCGGAAAGGTGATGGGCAGGCGGCCTGCCGGGTTCGCGTCCCCGAAAATGACGTCGGCCAGCGCCGGCCCGCCCTGCTCGCCCGGATACCACGCGTCGACGACGGCCGCGACGTGATCGATCCAGGGCGACATCGTGATCGCGCTGCCGCCGATCAGCACGACGATCGTCGGCGTGCCCGTCGCCGCGACGCGCCGGATCAGTTCTTCCTGCCGGCCCGGCAAGGCGAGCGACGCGCGATCGCGGAACTCCCCTTCCTCCACCCCGGCCACGACAATCGCCGCGTCGCGGCCGCGCGCGGCGTCGACGGCCTCGGCAATGCGCCGCTCCGCCTCGCCCGGGTCGATGCCGGCGTCCCACAACAGACGCAGCCGGGCGTTGCCGGTGCTCTCGAAGTACTCGAGACGGATGCGGTGCGCGCTGCCCGGCCGCCACGACACCGCCGCTTCGCGGCGGCTGAACGATCGCTTCACCCAGTTGTCGATGACGAGCGCGTCGTCCAGGTACAGTCGGAAGCCGTCGTTGCCCTCGACGGCGATGCGCGTGACCCGCTCGGGCGGCGCCGTGATCGTCCCGGTCCAGCGCACCGAATACCAGTCGAAGGGAATGCCGCGGCCGGGCGAGTTCAGCGTCCAGCGGAAATCGGGCCGCTGATCGATCCTGACGAGCCGGGGCGTGCCGTCGAGCCGGTTGTTGTCGAAGTACTCGCCCTTCAGTCCGCGCACCGTCTCGCCGTTGTCGGCCACGGCGGACAGCCGGTCGCCGGCGACGACGTCGAGCTCGCGGACGACGCGGCCGGGACCCGGTGCGAACTGCACCTTGCCGGCGCCGACGGCGCGGCGAACGGCGTCGACGATCGACACGGACGCGACACCGGGCCCGCTGTAGCCGCCCAGCCGCGCCTCTTCGGCATCCTGGCCGATTACGGCGATCGACGTAATCAATCGGGCGAGCGGCAGCACGCCGCGGTCGTTGCGCAGCAGCACGATCGCCGCGCGCGCGGCCTCGCGCGCCAGCGCCAGGTGCTCGGGCCGGCCGTTGTCCGCCGCGGCGCGCTCGACGTCGACGTAGGGTTGCTCGAACAGGCCGAGCGCGAACTTGACGCGCAGGACGCGCGCCAGCGCGGCGTCCACGACCGCCATCGGCACCAGCCCGCGCTGCACGGCATCGAGATACGGCCGCTGCTGGCCGTAGGACGACTGAAAGACGACGTCGAGCCCGGCCGCGAAGGCGTGTTGCGCGGCGACCGGCGTGTTGGGCTCGGTCATGTGCAGCACCGTGGCGCCGCCGGTGGCCGCCGCGTCCGAGATCACGAAGCCGCCGAAGCCCCAGTCCTGCTTCAGCACCTGGTTCAACAGCCAGGGATTCTGCGTCGCCGGCGCGCCGTCCACCGAGTTGTACGCGGTCATCACCGATCGCGCGCCCGCCTCACGGATGGCGACGTCGAAGGGCGGGAAGAACCGCTCCATCAGCGTCCGAACGCTGTGCCCGATCGGATAGCTGTCGCGCCCGCCTTCGCCGACGTTGGCGACGAAGTGCTTCGGCGTCGCGACGATGCCGGCGCGCTCGAAGCTCTCGACGAACGCCCGCCCCATCTCGGCTGAGAGGTACGGATCCTCGCCGTAGGTCTCCTCCACCCTGCCCCAGCGGACATCGTCGGCGATGTTGACCACCGGCGACAGCGCCTGCCGGATGCCGCGCGAACGCGCCTCGAGGGCCGCGGCCGCGGACACTCGGCGCATCAGCTCGAGATCCCACGTCGCCGCCAGCGCGATGCTCTGCGGAAATGTCGTCGCGCCCGCCATGAGGACGCCGTGGAGCACTTCCTCGAACGGGATGATGGGAATGCCGAGCCGGGTCCGTTCGACGAAGTAGCGCTGGATGGCATTGATCCGCTCGGCATGCGAGCGCGCGGACGGCGCATCGCGTATCTGCAGCCCGAACACGCCGTGCGAGTAGTCGTGCGCCGGATCGTCGAGGCTGCCCGGCAGCATGAACAGCTGCCAGAACTTCTCCTCGAGCGTCATCCGGCCGACGAGATCCTCGACGCGCGCGTCGATGCTCTTCGTCGCATCCTTGTAGATCGGCGCGGGCTGCGCCGCGATCGCAATGGCGGCGACGCACGCGACGATCCAGGCTCGAAAGATCGGCATCACGCGCCGGCAAAGACCGAAATGCGCAGCGGCAATGGCGGCGCGACGGCGTCTTCCACCCTCACCCGCACTCGCCTGGCGCGGATCGGCTCGATGCGATGAAGCCTCGCGTACCCGATCGTCGTGCCCCGCGCGACTTCGCGCCAGGCATCGCCATCCGACACCTCGACGACGTGGCTCGCGACGCGTTGCCCCTGACTGATGTCTTCGGCCACTCTGACGACGGCGATGGCCGCTGCGCCGATCAGGTCGATCTCCGCCGCGCCGGCCTGGGCGCCCGCCGGCAGCCAGGTGCCGCTGCGCGGTTTCATCAGGTCCGCGGCGAACAGCGCCGCCCGCTGCCTGCCGAATCCCTCCAGCGACGCCGCGTCCGCGTCATGGAGCAAGCCTGCCGGCGTCGGCGGCACGTTCAGCAGCAGCTTCGAATTGCGGCCCACCGATCGAAAGTAGAGATCGACCAGCCGGTCGGGCGTCTTGACGCGACTGTCTTCTGCCCGATGGTAGAACCACCCCGGCCGAATCGACACGTCCGCTTCCGCGGGCCTGAAGACGGTACCGGCCGGATCGCCCTTCTGCAGCGCCTCGATGATGCCCGGCCCGCTCGCGCCCGGATAGGGCACGGCGTCCGGGTTCATCGTCGACCAGTTCGGATCGCCGGCGATCCCGTTCTCGTTGCCGCACCAGCGCACGTCAGGGCCGGCGTCCGAGAAGATGACGGCCTCACGTTGCAGCTTGCGCACCAGGCCCCAGACCCGCGGCCAGTCGTACGTCTGCCGCTTGCCGTTGGGCCCCTCGCCGTTGGCGCCGTCGAACCAGACCTCGGCGAGCGGTCCGTAGTTGGTCAGCAGTTCGGTGAGCTGCTCGGCGTAGAGATCGTTGTAGCGCGGCGAGTCGCCGTAGACAGGGCTGTTGCGATCCCAGGGCGAGAGATACAGACCCGGCCGCAGATCTTCGGCGCGGCAGGCATCGACGAATTCGCGGACGACGTCCCCGCCGCCGCCGCGAAACGGACTCTTCGCGACCGAGTGCGACGTCGTTCGCGTCGGCCAGAGACAGAAGCCGTCGTGATGCTTGGCGGTGAGCACCATCGCGCGCGCGCCGGCGGCCCTGGCTGCCCTCGCCCACTGCCTGGCATCGAGCGGCGCGGGCGCGAAAATCGTCGGGCTCTCCTTGCCGTCGCCCCACTCACGATCGGTGAACGTGTTGACGCCGAAGTGAATGAAGATCGCGACCTCGTCGCGCTGCCACGCCAGCTGCGCGGCCGTCGGACGAGGGCGATCGCCCTGCGCGGCACGCGGTCGCCGGGATCCGGCAGCGCCGACGACGATCGCCGCTGCCCCGCCGTGCAGAAAATCCCGCCGCGTCATCATGCGATCTCGAGGTCGCTGTGATTCACCGTCAAGGAAGCGAAGACCGTCCCTTCACGCCCTTCACGTCGCGCTTCACGGTTGATGTGACAAGCGTTCCAGGAACCCAGAACCCAAGTTCGAAGTTCCAAGTTCTGAGTTCTAAGTTATAGCGTCAACGTCCTTCCCAGTACTCGCTCGCGACCCAGGGCATCGCGTCTTCGTCGAGGACGCTGGTGCCGCCGGCGCCGGCATTGGTCATCGCCGTCGAGTTCCACGGCGGCGGCACGCGACCCTGCAGGTGCCGCACGAAGAAGTCGTAGCGTTTGTGATCGCCGTAGGCGCCGCCGCCGGTGTGGCCGGCGTTCGGGATCACCAGCAAGTCGAAGTCCTTGTTCGCTTCGATCAGCTTGTTGACCACCTGCATCGTCGACGCCGGATCGACGTTGGTGTCCATTTCGCCGACGATGAGCAGCAGCGCGCCCTGCAGCTTCGCGGCGTTTTCCATGTTCGACGACGCGACGTAGTGCGGGCCGAGCGGCCAGCTCATCCACTGCTCGTTCCACCAGATCTTGTCCATGCGGTTGTCGTGGCAGCCGGCGGACGCGGCCGCGGCCTTGTAGAACTCGGGATGGAACAGCGCGCCGCCCATCGCGTTCTGGCCGCCGGCCGACGTGCCGTAGAGGCCGACCCGGGTGATGTCGTAGTACGGGTACTTCGCGGCCACGGCCTTGTGCCAGAGGATCCGATCCGGGAAACCGGCGTCGCCGAGATTCTTGAAGGCGACGTCATGGAACGCCTTCGACCGATTCGCGGTGCCCATGCCGTCGATCTGCACGACGATGAAGCCGAGCTCGGCAAGGCTCTGCATGCCTGTCTGGGTGCTGAAGGTCTTGGGCACGAACGAGCCCTGCGGACCGGCGTAGATGTTCTCGATCACCGGATACTTGCGGTTGGCGTCGAAGTTGGTCGGGCGGATGATCACGCCCCAGATGTCGGTGACGCCATCGCGTCCTTTCGCATTGAAGATCTCGGGCGCTCTCCAGCCGGTGGCAGTCAGCTCGGTGATGTCGCCCTTCTCGAGCTCGAGCACCAGCGACTGATCGGACGCCCGACGCAGTTCGCTCACCGGCGGCACGTCCACGCGCGAGTAGGTGTCGAGATAGAAGTCGCGGTTGGGCGACCAGTCGACGGTGTGCTGGCCGTCAGCAGTCGTGTAGCGCGTCAGGCCGGTGCCGTCGAAATTGATCCGGAAGTTGAACAGGTAATACGGATCCTTGCCGGCGTCGACGCCGTTGGCCGTGAAATAGATCTGCCGGTTCGCCTCGTCAACGCGCTCGACGTAGTGCACCGCCCAGTTGCCCTTCGTGATCTGGTTCTTCACGCGGCCGGTGGCGCCGTCGTAGAGATACAGGTGGCTCCAGCCGTCGCGTTCCGACATCCAGATGATCTCCTTGCCGTCCTCGACGTCGAACCGGTAGGTGCGGCCTGAGTCGCTGAGCCCGGGCGCGGCGCGCCGGTAGTCGATGAACGCGTTGCTCGTCTCTTCGATGACCGCGCGGGCCTGCCCGGTGTTGGCATCGACTTCGATGACGCGGTAGAGCTGGTGGCCGCGCTGGTTGTACTCGAACGTCATCGCCTGACTGCTCCGGCGCCATTCGAGCCGGCCGTTCGAGTAGGGATTCGGGAAGAGCGCGCTGTCGACGACCTTCTGCGTCTTCGTCGCGACGTCGAAGATCACCGGCTGATCGAAGTCGACGACGTCGCCGGGCTTGCGGTAGGTGCGGCTCGAGTTCTTCGGCTGCAGCTGATCGCTCGGCGAGGACTGCACGAAGACGAGCTGCCGATCGTAGCCGGGCCGGCGGCGCATGATGCCGACCTTCTTCGAGTCGGGCGACCACGCGATCGAGTTGAACGTGTAGGCGTTGCCTTCGGAGCCGTCCCAGGAGAGCTGCGTCGCGCTGGCGATCGGCGCGCCGGTCGCGCGCACGAACAGGTTGTAGTTCTGGATGAAGGCGTCCTGCGCGCGATCGGGCGACTGCCGGAACTGCGGCTGTCCGTCGGCCGCGGCGCCGCCGGGCCCGCCGCCCTGGCGGCCGCCGCGTCCCGGTCCGGCGCCCTGGCCACCGGCGCCCTGCGGCGCGGCCGCGGCGCGCGTGCACTGGTAGTCGGTGATCGTGCAGCGCCATCGCGGCACGTTCGGCGCGGGAGCACCGCCGCCCCGGCCGCCGCCCGCACGGCCGCCGCCCGCGCCCGCCGGCGCGAGCGCGAACTCGATCGCGTTCATGTTGTCGACATAGGTGAAGGTCTGGAACGGCAGCGTCACTTCCGTATAGCTGCCACTCGCCGCCGTCGAGATCGCCTGCGCGAGCCTGGCGTGATCGAACGCCGGCGCCTTGGTCCTGGCCACGGCATCGACGAGCACGAAGCGATCGCCGCCCTTGACGGACTTGCGATACCAGAGCTTCGACGAGCCCTCGATCCACTGCTGCGTCTCGATGACGTCGAAGATCGTGTCCTGGACGCGCGTGCGCAGGCTGTTCGCGCGCGCGTAGTCGGCGGCGACGTCCTGGCCCTGCGCCGACGGCAGGCCGGCCCACGCGAGCACGGCAACGGCAGCGGCGATCAGAATGGAGGCACGGCGGGTCATGGGATTGTCCTCTCGATTTCGCGGATGGTAGCACGGCGTCAATACCCCGAGGCCGCGCGCGCAGCGCGCGCGCCGAGGGTCCGAAGACGCTGCGTGGGGGTGGGTGGGGCCCCACGCAAACTTCTTAAATGCAGACACGCTGTCATCTAAAAAGAAGTTGCGCGGGGGCCACACCCCCGCGCCGCGTCTTCGGGACTCTCAGCGCGGCCGCTACGCGGCCGGCGTCGGGGTGTTGCCGCTACGACCCCGCTATTTTCAAATACACAGCCTTCGCTCGATCGATCTCCGCCTTGAACGCCTCTCGATCCGCGTCGCTGCGCCACTGCGATCGACTCGCCCTTGCCCAGATCGCGTCGACGACGCCGGCCAGGAACTTTGCGTCTTCGGCATTCACGAACGGCGGCTTGCCTTCGCGGACGACGTAGACCGGCGATGTCTGCGCGAAGGCGATGCTGTCGCCGAGGTACGGCGATGCCGGGCCGCGAACGCGGGCGGCGATCCAGCCGCCGTCGGGGATCGAGACCTCGCGTTGATAGGGCCGATCGACGACATGCGACGTCGGGTCGAGCACCGGCGTCTGCACGACGCCATTCACCAGAATCTCGATGCCGCCGACGGGCGCAATCGAGATGACGCGGACATTCACGCGAACCTTGTCCCCGCGGTTCGCCGCGAGTCGCAGCTCGTCACCTGGCGCCTTGCCTTCGACGTCAAGCAGCAACAGCGGCCCCGTCGTCGCGAACGTCCGGCCGGCCTTCACGGCTGCCATCCACGACTGCAGCGTCAACGTCCCGTCGACTTTCGCATACGTGCGATCGGTGCCCGGCGGCGGATCGCGCCACACGTCGGGAAAGTTGTCCGTGCCGCCAGTCGCTGGTATTCGGAATCCGCTGTTGAGCAAGCGGTAGTACATCTCCGCTGAGGCCATCTCGTCGGAGTAGAGACTGGCGACGTCATAGAAGTCGCCCTTGCCGAGCGCGACGTCGACGGGAATCAGCGACCCTGCCCAGCCGCCGGGCTCTGGCGAGCTCGACGTGTACGGGTGCATGAACCCGGCGATGCCGCCCTGCGCGCGTGCGCCGTCGTGATACGGCGTGTCGCTCGCGACCTGCTCGTACGGCGTGTTGTTGGCTCCGCCGACGAGCGGCAGGATAAAGGTCTTGAGTCCGAGCATGCCGATGTGCCCGAGCGAGCCGCGGAACTCTTCCGAGAACTGCATGACGTGCGTCCGCGTCGACAGCGGGCTCGGTTCGCCAGTGAGATCCTCCCAGCGGCCCATCAGGCGCGTGCCGTCCATGTGAATCAGCACGTTGGTGACGTGCAGGTCTTCGCCGAGCGACTGCGCGAACAACGTCGGATGAGTCAGACCGAAACGGCCCTGATGCAGATCGTGCGCGTGGGTGTCGCCGGAATACCATCCCTGCGCCGGCATATCGACGAGGCGGTTGAGCGACAGCGTCACCGTCGTCGTCTGTCCCGAGCGGATGTCGACGGCGGACCTCATCGGGTTGCGCTCGAAGCCGCGTAGCACGGTGATCTCCGTCTGCCCCGCCGGCACCTCGACCTCGAACTCCCCGCTTGTGTGAAAGTAATGCGTTTCGGTAACAGCCATCACCCGCGCGAAGCCGTCGTCGGGCGCATACGCGCGCGTGTCGGACGCAACGAGTTGAACGCGCCCCGGCATCGTCTGCCCCTTCTCGTCGACGATGCGGCCGCGCAGACGACCCGTCGGCGTCGCCGCACGGCGAGACGAGATCCCGACGCGACGCCACGACGAGATCGGACCGCCGCCGATCGGCGCGGTATAGAGCGTCATCGGTCCGGTGCGGTTGGAGATGAACGCGATCGATTTGCCATCCGGGGACACCGTCCCCGAGAACTCGCCCATCCGGTCGTTGGTGATCACCATCGGGTTGCCGCCGTCGGCGGCCACGATCGCGATGTCGTTCGATCCACGCTCGTCGGAGCCGAAGACGATCGCCTTGCCGTCCGGCGTCCACGCCGGTCGCATCCGGTATTCGGATTCCTCGTAATGCACGAGCGTCGGCTCGCCGGGACCGTCGATCGGACGCGTCCAGATCCCTCCAGTGCCAACGCGTCCGGAGACTGGCGCGACGTACGCGATTGTGCGGCCATCGGGTGAAATCGCCGGCTGCAGCTGATCGCCGCCGCCCGTCACGGCGCCGGTCACCGCGCGCGTCGCGACGTCGAGCTTGAAGATGTCGAAGCCGCGGTTGCGCGAGCTGATGAAGTAGATCGCCCTGCCGTCGCGCGCCCACGCCGGCTCGAGATCGACCGCGCGGTCTTCGGTGAGCCGCTGCACCTCGCCGCCGTTCGCGGAGACGACGCCGAGATCGAGGTTGCCGCCGGTGTCGACCGTGAAGGCGATCTGCGATCCATCCGGACTCCACGCGGGCTCGAAGTAGTACCACGGGCCTTTCGTGATCGCGGTCGCCTCACCGCCTTCAACCGGCACCTTCCAGATGTCGCCCTGCATCGAGAACGCCATCCACTTCCCGTCCGGACTCCAGACCGGTTCGGCGGGACCAGTGGTCACTTCCGGAAACAGGTGACGCTCGACGCGGTCGGAGAATCCGAAGCGCGAGGGCCCGGCGAGGAGCGTCGTCAGGGCCGCCGCGGATGTTAGGATGAGGGCCATTCCGGCCATGCCAGTCACACGGATTGCGGTCGCGCTCGGTCTCGTCATCGCGTCAACGATCTCCGCTGCAGGAACGTTCGCCTTCGACGCTCAGGACAGCCGCGCGCCGGACGTCTGCATTGTGCGCCTGGAGACCACGAAGGGCAACGTCGACATCGAGGTCACGCGCGCGTGGGCGCCGCTCGGCGCCGATCGCTTCATCAGCCTCGTGCGACAGGGCTACTACGACGACAACCGCTTTTTCCGCGTCCGGCCGGGTTACTGGGTGCAGTTCGGCATCAACGGCGATCCGAACACCGCGCAGGCCTGGCGAACGAAGACGTTCCCGGACGATCCGTTCAAGGAGTCGAACGTGCGCGGCACGGTCGCCTTCGCGTTCGCGGTGCCACACGGACGAACGACGCAGATCTTCTTCAACATGCGCGACAACTCGGCGACACATGACAAAGAGCCGTTCACGCCGTTCGGCCGCGTCATCGCTGGCATGGAGATCCTCGACGGGCTGAACATCGAACATCGTGAAGGTCCCGGTGGGATTCGCGCCGGCGGCCAGGATCCGTTCTTCCAGGGCGGTAACAAGTGGCTCGACGAGAAGTATCCGCGGCTCGATTCGATCAAGACGGCTCGAGTGATCATGCGCGAGGGGAAGTAAACGTGCGCGGAGGCGATCGCATGATGGTGGGTATCGGCAGGGCGTGGCGTCTCGCTGCCGCGGGCACGGTCGCGGCGTGGGTCGTCGTCGGAACGGCGCCGATCGGCGCGGATACCTATCCGCGCCAGCCCGGCATCGACGTCGAGCACTACGTCTTCCGGCTCGACTTTCGCGACGACCAGCCCGACATCGCCGGCGAAGCCAGCATTCGCGTCCGGTTCACGCAGCCGAACGTCGTGTCGCTCTGGTTCGACCTGACCTCGCTCTCCGACGGCAAAGGCATGACCGTGTCGGCGGTGTCGGCGTCCACGGGCGCCGTCGCGCACGCGCATGCGGAGAACCGGCTGTCGCTGACACTGCCCGCTCCGCCTGCGGCCGGTGAACGGCGCGAGTTCACCGTGCGCTACAAGGGCGTGCCGTCGGGAGGCCTGCGGATCATGCCCAACAAGTACAAGGAGTGGAGCGCCTTCAGCGAGAACTGGCCCAACCACGCGCGCGACTGGCTGCCCATGGTCGATCATCCGTACGACAAGGCCACCAGCGAGTTCCTGATTGTCGCGCCGTCGAAGTATCAGGTCGTCGCCAACGGGCTGCTGCAGCAGGAAGTCGATCTCGGCGACGGGCGGCGGATGACGCACTGGAGGCAGAGCGTGCCGATCGCGTCGTGGCTCAACGCCGTCGGCATCGAGCAGTTCGCGGTGCACTACGCCGGCCGGGTGCGCGGCATCGAGCTCTCGAGCTGGGTCGCGCACCAGGACGCCGCCAACGGGCCGCTCTACTTCGAAGAGCCGGCGCGGCGCGCGCTCGATTTCTTCAGCGAGTTCGTCGGTCCGTACGCGTACGAGAAGCTCGCCAACGTCGCCGCCGCCGGGCTCAACGGCGGCACCGAGCACGCGAGCGCGATCTTCTACGGCGAAAACGGCGTCCGCAATACGCCGGCCACCAACCTGGTCGCGCACGAGATCGCTCACCAGTGGTTCGGCAACGCCGTCACCGAGCGTGACTGGGACGACGTCTGGCTCAGCGAAGGCTTCGCGACCTACTTCACGCACCTCTACGTCGAGCACTACCACGGCCGCGACGCGATGGTCGCCGGCCTGCGGCGCGACATCGCGACCGTCCTCAACGCCGAACGATCGACGCCCGACACGCCGGTCATCCACCGCAACCTGTCGGACATGCGCCGCGTCCTGAACCGCTTCGTCTATCAGAAGGGCGGTTGGGTGCTGCACATGATCCGCTCGCAGATCGGCCTCGACGCCTTCCGCGAAGGCATCCGCACGTACTACCGCGAGTTCATGAACGTCAACGCCTCGACGTCCGACCTGCGCCAGCACCTCGAGGCCGCGTCCGGACAGGATCTCGGCTGGTTGTTCACGCAGTGGCTGACGCGCCCCGGCGTGCCGAAGATCGACGGCACCTGGCGCTACGACGCTGACGCCAAGCAGCTCTCGATTACCCTGACGCAGACCGCGCCCGCGGGCGGCCCCTTCCGGTTGCCGCTCGAGATCGGCATCGTCGC
>DASTCC010000442.1:0-2537 GCA_035711465.1 Vicinamibacterales bacterium | reverse complement strand
CTTCAGCAGCGGCACCTCGGCGTTGCGGGCGCGACATTCAATTTCAACCAGCAGGCGATCGGTCGGCGTGAACCGCGTCGCCGCCGTCGGCGCCGCATCGGGGTTCGCTTCAATGGCCCTGAGCTCGATCATGTTGCGGGCGCGCAGCAGGCGCGGCGTGGCCAGCACGATCGGCGGCTTGTCGAGGTCGGGAACCGTCTGCGTCTGGATCCAGCGATCGATCAGGTCGCCGGCGGAGGTCATCGACGAGAACCGGATGCGGTGGCGTCCCGGCGCCATCTGAAAGTGCGCCATCATCGGCAGCTCGCCGGGCGTGCCGCCGATGACCTGTGCCGGCACCAGGCCCTTGCCGGTGTCGTCGACGGGTTCGATCTCGAGGCGGGCAGGCCTTTCGGCCGTGGCGGCACCCTGCACGGGTTCCCACGTGAACGTCAGCCGCGTCCGGTCAGCACTGCCTTTGCTGAACCCGGTCCAGATCGACACCGACCGCGTGTTCACCGAGCTCGACAGCGTCGACAGCGCGGTCGTCAGCGCAACATTCACCGGAGTGGCCGCGGCATCGGCCGCATCGGTCATCTCCTTCTCGCTGGCCGCCCAGTAGCCGCGCCGCGCCGTGACGCGCACGCCGCCGCGCTTCACCCGCACCTCAATCTCGTGGAACTTGCCGTCGTTGGCGCGCCGGGTCGGCGTGTAGCCGACCAGGTAATAGGCGCTGGCGTCCTTCATCACGCCTTCGAGCTGCTCGCTCGGGTCGTTGGTGTTGACGATGGCGCGGCCGCCGGTGTCGGCGGCGATGCGACGGAGCGTGTTGGCGCCGCCGAAGCCTACTGAACCGAGCGGACGCGGATCGATCACATGGATCGTGACGTTGCCGCGATTGGCCGCCTCCATCGCCTCCTGGTAGCGCCGTTCGTTGGGACTGCTCGGAGGCAGGGGCGGTCCCTGGCTGAAGAACAGGATCGACTTGCGGCCCTCGCGCAGGCCGCCCATCTGGGTGGCGAGCGCCTCGAGCGCCGAGAGCGTCACGCCGGCGCGCAGCTCCTGCCAGTTGCGCTGCGAGAGCTGCGCCTCCTCGATTGCGCTCTTGACCGGGAACGTCAGGCCGCGCCGGCCCTCGAACGTGCGCACCTTGTTGATCAGCTCGCCCTTGTCGCGGGTGTACTTCAGGTCGTACAGCGTCGTCAGGGGGTCCATCAGCGCGACGAGATCGTTGGGGCCGAGCTGCTTGATGAACTTGGTCAGCGTATCGCGCAGCGGCAGCGTGATGTGCGGAGCCTTGTCGATGTGGTAGTCGTCCAGGAAGATGGCGAACAGCCGCACGTCCTCGCGCCGCGCCTCGAGCAGCGCGTGCTCGCGCGAGCGGATCTCGAGCGGCTCGTCGAGATTCGATATGCGCGTGCCGTCGACGCGCACGAACTGCATGGTCTCGACCTTCTGCGGCACGCCGTCTTCGGTGACATCGAAGTCGGATGCCTGCAGGTCCGCGACCGGCTCGTCGGCCCGGCCGCTGACGGTCACGTCGACGCGCACGAGATCCGTGCCCGCGCGGAAAATTGGTTGCGGCGGCTGGGCTTGCGGCGCCTGGTCGGCCGACAGCAGTGCCGTCAACGCTGCAACGATTACAAGCCGCATATCGGCATCCTAATCACTGTCCGAAGCCGTGTAAATCTGTGGCCTATACTGGGCCATCACATGTCCACTCCCAAGCGCTGGGACGTGCTCGGGGTCGGCTGCAACTCCGTCGATCATGTCTACCGCGTGCCCGCGCTCCCCCAGGGGGACAGCCCCACCGCCAAAGTGCGCATCACCAGCCACACCATGTCGTTCGGTGGCCAGACCGCGACGGCGATGGCGGCGTGCGCGGCGCTCGGGCTCCGCGCCGCGTACCTCGGCGCGGTCGGCAACGACGCGGCCGGCGCCGGTGTTCGTGGCGAGCTGGCGCGCCGCGGCGTCGACGTCTCTCTCCTCCTGACGCGTGACTGCGCCAATCGGTTTGCCGTGATCCCGGTCGACGAGCACAACGGCGATCGTCTCGTGCTGTGGGGACGCGATCCGCGGCTCGGGTTGCAGGAGCACGAGATCCGGTCCGAGACAATCGCCGCGGCGCGGCTGGTCCACGTCGACGACGAGGACGAAGCAGCGGCGATTCGCGCGGCGCGGCTGGCGCGGGACGCCGGCGTGCCCGCGACGAGCGACATCGATCACATCACCGCGCGCACGGGCGAGCTCGTCGCGGCCGTCAGCATTCCGATCTTCAATGCCCACACCCTGCCCGCGCTCACCGGCGAAGGCGATCCCATGCGGGGCCTCCACGCGCTGCGGCGTTCACATCCTGACGGGCTGCTCTGCGTCACGCTGGGCGAACACGGCGCCATGCTCCTCGCCGGCAGCGAGGTGGTACATGAACCCGGTTACAAGGTGGACGCGGTGGACACGACGGGCGCCGGCGATGTGTTTCGCGCCGGCTTCATTCACGCGCTGCTGCAGGGCAGGCCGCCGCGCGAGATCCTGCGCTTCGCCAACGCCGCCGCCGCGGT
>DASTCC010000441.1:0-3660 GCA_035711465.1 Vicinamibacterales bacterium | reverse complement strand
CATCGCGGGCGTCATATTGCTGCGTGAGACGGCATTATAGACGGAACGGTTGGCCGGCGTCAGATCTAGCGCCGCCCCGCCTTGACGATCCCGATCGCCGGCTCGAGCGCCTGCGACCCCGGCCGCACCGGCGACGCCTGGATCGCCTTGACGACGTCCATGCCCTTGACGACGCGGCCGAAGGCCGCGAAGCCCTGCCCGTCGGGATTGCGCTTGCCGCCGAAGTCGAGCGCGGGCTGATCGCCCAGGCAGATGAAGAAATCGCTCGCCGCCGAATCCGGGCTCGCCGATCGCGCCATCGAGACGACGCCGTCCTTGTGCGAGAGCTTCGTCTGGCTGGTGCGTTCGAGGACAATCGGTCCGAAGCCCTGGCGCCCTCGGGCGCGCGATGCCTGAATCACCTGGATGGGCACGTCCTTGTTCGTCTCGGTGTCGGGCCGCACCGCGCGATGGAAACGGCCGCCGTCGTAGAAGCCGCCGTCCACGTACCTGAGGAAGTTCGCGGCGGTGAGCGGCGCCCGCGCGACGTCCACCTCGATCTCGATCGCGCCCTTCTCCGTCTCGAAGACGACGATCACAGGCGCGGCCAGCTGCGCCGGTGCCGCGGTGACGAGCGCGATCAACACGATGGCGAGCAGCAACATCATCGGCCTCTACGGAAAGATCTTGCCCGGATTGAGAATGCCGTGCGGATCGAACGCGCGCTTGATCTGCTTCATCGCCTCGATCGTCGCCGGCGTCAGCTCGAGCGGCAGGTACTTCGCTTTCGCGAGGCCGATGCCGTGCTCGCCGCTGATCGACCCGCCGAGCCCGACGACGCCGCGAAACAGCATCTCCTCCGCTTGGTGCGCCCGCCGCGTGTCGTCGTCGCTCTCGTCGACCATGATGTTGACGTGGATGTTGCCGTCGCCGGCATGGCCGAAGCACGGGATGCGCACCTCGAACTCGGCGCGGAGGCGATCGACGAGCGCGAACAGCTCGACGATGCGGCCCTTGGGCACGACGACGTCGTGGTTGTACTTCACCGGCTTGATCGTTTTCAGCGCCGGTGAGAGCTCGCGGCGCACCCGCCACATCTCCTGTCGTTCCTCGTCGTTCGTCGATCGCAGCAGCTCGGTCGCGCCGCCGTCGCGACACGCGGCCGTCACCCGATCGGCTTCGGCCGCGACCTGCTCGGGTAGGCCATCGACTTCGATGAGCAGCAGCGCCGCCGTCCCCTCCGGCGCCAGGCGGCTGCCGCCGCCGAGATGGCGCGTCACCGCGGCCAGGCTCTCGCCATCGATCAGCTCCAGCGCCGCGGGCACGACACGTGCCCGCAGCAGCCGCGCGACCGCATCCGCGGCCGCCGCAACCGTCTCAAACGTCGCCCGCAGCGTGACCGCCGCCGGCGGCTTCGGAATCAGCCGCAGGATGATCTTCGTGATGATCGCCAGCGTGCCCTCCGATCCGGTCAGCAACTGCGTGAGGTCGTAGCCGACGACGTTCTTCACCGACCGGCCGCCAGTCTCGATGACGTCGCCGTTGGGCAGCACGGCCTCGAGTCCGAGCACGTAGTGCCTGGTCACGCCGTACTTGAACGCGCGCGGTCCGCCGGCGCATTCGGCGACGTTGCCGCCAATCGCCGATTGCCGCAGGCTCGCCGGGTCGGGCGGATAGAAGAGGCCGACGCGCTCGACCGCGTCCTGCAGATCGCCGGTGATCACGTTCGGCTCGACGACGGCAAGCAGGCTCGCCTCGTCGATCTCGAGGATGCGAGTGAAGCGCTCGAGGCTGATGACCACGCCGCCGGCGATCGGCACGGCGCCGCCGGTGTAGCCGGTGCCGGCCCCGCGCGGCACCATCGGCGTGCGCGTGTCGTGGCAGAGGCGCGCGATGCGCGAGACTTCCTGCACGTCCGCCGGCAGGACGACGATGTCGGCGGCGACGCCGCGTGTGGTGCCGTCGGTGCCGTAACGCAGGCGATCGGCTTCGGCAAGGCGCACGTGCGCGTCGCCGACGACAGCCGTCAGATCGGCGACGAGCGACGCGGCGATGGGCACGTCGCGCTCCTGCGCCCTACGCCCGGGCGGCGGGCGCGACTTGCTGCCGGGCGAAGCGAATCAGGCGTGTCGCGCCTTCGCGGAGCGTCTCATCAGACGCCGCGTAGGAGATGCGCACGAAGCCAGGCGTGTCGAACGCCTCACCCGGCGTCATGACGACGTGCTCTTCCTGCAGGAGCGCGTCGGTGAACGCCATGCTGGTGCGGGTGCGATCCGGGGTCAGGAACTCGCTGATGTCGACGAAGAGGTAGAACGCGCCCTGGGGCTGGTGCATGCGCAGGCGCGGTTCCTCCGCGAGCCAGGCGCTCATCTGATCGCGACGCCGCTTGTACTCGGCGAGCATGTCGTCGACGCACTGCTGCGGTCCGGTCAGCGCGGCAATCGACGCTTTCTGCGTGATCGAGTTGACGTTCGACGTCTCGTGGCTCTGGAGCGCGTTGGCGGCCTTGATGGCTTCCTTCGGCCCGACCAGCCAGCCGCACCGCCATCCGGTCATCGCATAGGTCTTGGACATCGACCCGGCCAGGAGCAGCCGATCGCGCATCACCTCGCCGAAGATCTTCGGCAGGTTGTGCGGCAGCGCGTCGTAGATCAACCGTTCGTAACAGAGGTCGATCACGATCCACAGCCCGCGCTCGGCGGCGCCGCGCGCCAGCGTCGCCGCTTCGGCTTCGCTGATGATCGTCCCGGTCGGATTGCAGGGCGAGTTGAGGATGATGCCGCGCGTGCGCGGCGTCACCGCCGCGAGCAGATCGTCGGCGAGGATGGCAAACCCGGTCTCCGGATGCGTGCGCACGACCACCGGCGTCGCGCCGGCGAGCTTGACCTGCTCGCCGAGCGTCGGCCACCACGGCGCGTGCAGGATCACCTCGTCGCCGGGGCCGAACGCCGCGAGCGCGGCGTGATGGCAGGCCTGCTTCCCGCCCGCAGTCATGATCACTTCGTCGAGCGCGTAGCTGACGCCGTAGTCCTGCTGGTAGCGCCAGGCCACTGCCTCGCGCAGCTCGGCCATGCCGTTGTTCGACGTGTACTTCGTGAAATGCGCGTGCAGCGCGGCGTGGGCGGCGGCCTCGACGTGATCGGGCGTCGGAAAATCCGGCTCGCCGGCGCCGAGATCGATGACCTCGACGCCGGAACGGCGCAGCCGCTCGGCTTCCATCGTCCCCTTCATCGTCGGCGACAACCCGACGTGCTTGATGCGTTCTGCGAGAGGAGCGGTCATGCGTGTCGCACCGTGGCCGCGCGGCGGCGGCGTTCGAGCAACGCTTCGACGGGCGCCGGCACCAGACCGGCGAGCGATCCGTTCAGCGCCGCGATTTCGCGGACGAGCCGGGAACTGACGTAGGAGAATTGCGGCGCCGGCATCAGCACGACGGTCTCGAGATCGGCCGCCAGATGCCGGTTCATCAGCGCCATCTGCCATTCGTAGTCGAAGTCGGCGACGCCGCGCAGGCCGCGCACGAGCGCCGTCGCGCCGCGCGAGACCGCGTAGTCGACGAGCAGGCCCTGAAAGGTGTCGACTTCGACGCCCGTCAGATCGTTGGTGCATTCGAGAATGGCGTGCTTGCGATCCTCGATCGACAACCATGGCGTCTTGTCGGGATTGACGAGGAGCGCGACG
>DASTCC010000440.1:0-6700 GCA_035711465.1 Vicinamibacterales bacterium | reverse complement strand
GCGTGACGCAGGGCAGCGGCGGCGGCGAAGCGATCACCCGCAACACGCCGGGCCCCGGCGGCGGCGGCGTCGCCCGCACCGGCAGCGGCGACGTCTACGCCGGCCGCGACGGCAACGTCTATCGCAAGCAGGGCGACAGCTGGCAGAAGTACGGCGACGGCGGCTGGAACAACGTCGACGCCCCGGATCGGCCGACGCCGGCGGGCACCGGCCGCACCGGCGATCGTCCGACGACCGGCACGACCGGCACGACGGGGCGCACCGGTGGCACGACGCCGTCGCGGCCCTCGACGATCGATTCGAGCACGCGGAGCCAGATCGATCGCGACAACCGCGCCCGCACCGAAGGCGCGCAGCGCACGCGCGACCTCGGCACCGTGCGCAGCAGCGGCGGCGCCTCGCGCGCCGGCAGCTACCGGCCGAGCGGCGGCGGCCGCGCCGGCGGCGGACGCCGGGGACGGTAGCGCGCTTGGCGCGCAAGTTGACTCAGCACCTGGAACTCAGAACTTAGAACTGGGAACCGCGGTTCTCGGAAGATCCTGGATCTTGCGGTTGCGATTTCGGCTCCCGATCGCTTTGGCGCTGGCGGCGATCGGCGCGCCGGCCGCGGCCCAGGATCTCGTGCCCGGCATCTACACGCCGAGCCCGGTCGGCTTCAACGTCGTGAGCGTGATCAGCAGCTTCTCGAAGGGCAGCGTAACCTTCGATCCGTCGCTGCCGGTGCAGGACGGGCACTCGACGCTCGCGGGAGTCGGCTTCGGATTGACACGGACGTTCGATCTCGCGGGCCGTTATGCGAACGCCGGCGTCATCCTCCCTGCCGTCTACGGTCACGTGCAGGGTGTGCTGGCCGGACAGTTCGAGGAACGCAGACGGACCGGCCAGGGCGATCTGGTGATTCGTGTCGCCGTCAACGCCTACGGCGCGCGGGCGATGACGCCGCAGGAGTTCGCGGTCTATCAATCGTCACCGGCGCAGACCGTCGTCGGCGTCAGCCTCACGGTCGTCGCGCCGATCGGACAGTACGACGCCAGCCGCATCGTCAACATCGGCACCAACCGCTGGGCGCTCAAGCCCGAAGTCGGGATCTCGCGCCGGCGCGGCCGATGGACCGTGGAAGGCGACGTCGCTGTCGTGCTCTTCACCGACAACACGAACTATCTCAACGGCGGCAGGCGCGAGCAGACGCCGATCGCCGCGTTTCAAGGGCATCTGATCTACGGCATTCGCCCCGGCGCGTGGGTGGCGTTCGACGCCAACTTCTGGCGCGGCGGCCGCATCACGACCAACGGCGTCGCCGCGATCGAACTGCAGAACAACTCACGCGTGGGGCTGACGCTCGCCGTGCCCGTTCGACGGCATCAGTTGCGCTTCGCCGTGAGCCAAGGCGCGTACACGCGGCTCGGCGGCGATTTCCTGCAGCTCGGGCTGTCGTATTCGTATGCGTGGCGGTGACTGCGCTTCCCGCACCACTCGCACCCCGCCGGACCCGACCGCACCGCACCGCGCACCGCGCACGGATCGCAGATCGCACCCGACCGCACCTGTCGCCCCCGACCGCACCGACCAGGAAGTTTACTCTTTCGATCTCACCCGCTTCGTCGGGGCGTTGGCGGCGCTGCGTGTGCGGAACACGAGCGTCGCAGTGCCGACGCGGATGCGATCGCCGTTCTCGACGCGCTCGGCGTCGTCGATCCGGCGTCCGCGAAGGTAGGTGCCGTTGGTGCTGGCGAGATCCTCGATTGTCGCGCCGGCGTCGCCGGCAACGCGAATGCGTGCGTGGCGTCGCGAGACGCCGTCGCTGTCGATCCAGACCGTGCAGCCCGGATCGCGGCCGATGAGGTTCTCGCCGGGCGCGAGCGCAATCGCCTGCTGAGTCCAGACCACCCAGCACGGCGCCGTTGCCGGCGCGTCCGCCGGCCGCGCCGCCGCGTCGACCGCTTCCACCGCCAGCGCATAGCCGACGCCGTGCGCCGTCCGGACAATCGGCGTCGTCGTCTTCGCTTCGAGCGCGGCGCGAATCTCGGCGACGAGGTTGGTGAGGCTGGCCTCGACGACGTGCACGCCGGGCCACAGCCGTTCGCGGATGTCGGACTTGCGCACCACGGCGGGCCGGTGCTCTACCAGCATGGCCAGCACGTCGAAGGCTTTCGGCGACAGGTGGATCTCGGTGCCGTCGCAGACGAGCTGGCGGGCGTCGGTGTCGAGCGTGAACGAGAGGAACCGGACTCTCACGCAGATCCCGTGGTGGCGAAAAGGTTTGAATTTCCCTGCACGGCGCCGGACATGCTCCCGGTCATAGTAGGCGGGTCATGGCTTCGGATCCAGCGGCGGGCGCGCTCGGCGCGGTGCGCGATGTCCCGCGGCGCTCCGCATCTCCAGACGCGATCATGTCCAGCCACCGCCGGCCCGCGGGCGATCTGATCGAGGCCGTCGTCCGTAACATGCGCACGAACCTCGAGCAGCTGCGCTACACGACGATCGCGCCAAGCCGCTACACGGTCTACGTCTCACCGGGCGAGTACGCGCGGCTCGAGGGCATCCTGCCGCGGCTGCGCGCCGAAACGGTTCGCGCCCTCGACGACGAGCTGGCGCGGCAGAACCGCCGCGGACGCCGGCGCGGGCTGCTCGGACGCTGGCGGCGCGCCGCGCCGCCGCTCGAGAACGCCGACGCGCGCTGGCACGTCGAGTTCCTGCCGGATCTCGACGGCGACCTGCAGCACGAGCACGACATCATCGTCCACTCCGAGCTGATCCTGCCGCCCGAACCGGAGCTCGCGAGCGGCGCCCGGACGCGGCGTATCACGACGGTGCACTCCGGATCGCCGCCGGCCTCGCCCGACCGGATTGACGACGCGCCGGCGCGCCGGCCGACCGTCTACGCGCGGCTGCTGTTCGAAGATCTGAAGGGCGCGCACCTTCACGAGGTGGTGCGCGAGTCGACGACGATCGGGCGCGGCGGCACGATGTTCCCGGTCGACGTGCGCATCGCCGCCAACGACAACGTCTCGCGCGAGCACGCGCGGATCCGGCTCGATCGGGCGACCGGCGCCTGCTTCCTGATCGACCTCAGCACCCACGGCACGACGATTGACGGCCGCGCCATAGAGCGCGGCTACGACCTCGAGGGTGGCGCCAAACGCGAGAACGGCGCCGAGTCGCGGCTGCCGCCGCGGGCGCGCATCGGACTCGCCGACACCGTGTTCGTCGAGTTCGAGAAGTTGTGATGCGCTACCTCCTCTGGGCGCGCGTGCTGATGATGCTGTCGCTCTCGGCGACGGTCGGCCTGCTCGTCTGGGCGGCGTGGACGGAGCGCGATGGCGACTGAGCGCCGCCGCGCGCCGGCGATGGCGCCGGTGGCGCCCGGCCGCCGGGTGCTCCGTGCCGCCGGCGCCACCGACATCGGCCGGATGCGCGTCCTCAACGAGGACCGTTTCCATGTCGATGCGGCGCGCGGCATCTTCATCGTCGTCGACGGCATGGGCGGGCATGCGGCCGGCGATCAGGCCGCCGAACGGGCGATCGCCGCGATCCGCGAGCGGCTCGGGCGGGAGACCGGGGCCGTGCCCGATCGCGTCCGCGAAGCGATCACGATCGCCAACAACGAGATCCATCGCGCCGCGGCGCTGCGGCCGGAATGGCACGGCATGGCGTGCGTGCTCACCGTCGCCGTGCTCGACGGCGACCGCGCCGTCGTCGGACACGTCGGCGATTCGCGGCTCTATCGGATCGCCGGCGAGAAGATCGAGAAGATCACGCCGGATCACTCGCCGGTCGGCGAACGCGAAGACGCGCGCGAGCTGAGCGAGCAGCAGGCGATGCAGCATCCGCGGCGGCACGAGGTGTATCGCGACGTCGGTTCGGCGCCGCGCCTGGTCACCGACGAGACCTTCGTGTTCGTCACCGAGATCGATCTGCCGGCGGACGCGGCGCTGCTGATCTGCAGCGACGGGCTCACCGATCAGGTGCCGGCCGAGCGCATTCGCATGGTGGCGCGCGCGCACGCCCGATCGCCCGACCAGGTCGTCCGCACGCTGATCGACGAAGCCAACGCGGCCGGCGGCAAGGACAACGTGACCGTCCTCTTCGTGCCGGGCGAGCGGTTCGCGCGGCGCGCGGCTGCCGCCACGGGACGACGATCGAAGGCGCGGTGGCTGATCGGGCCTTTGGTCGTGGCAGCGCTGGCAGCGGCGTTCCTGCTCGGGCTCAACTGGCATCGGCTGAACTGGGCGGAGCGAGGCGCGGGGCTGTTCACGGGCCGGCTGCTCGCGCCCGCCAGCGCGATCGTCGTGCGCGCCGGCGACTCGATCATGGACGCGATTGGCCGGGCCGGTCCCGGATCCACCGTGGTGATCGAGCCGGGCGAATACCGCGAGCGGCTGACGTTGAAGGACGGCGTTCGCGTGATCAGTCGCGTGCCCCGCGCCGCAACGCTCCGGCTGCCCGAGGGCGCCACCGATCGCGATCCGGCGGTGATTGCGACCGGCATCGTCGAGGCCGAGATGGCCGGCCTTCGCATCGTCGGCGACGCGGCGACGCCGCTCGGCATCGCCGTGCTCGCACGCGACGCCGGTATCCGGCTGGTGGACGTCGAAGTGAGCGGCGCCGCGGCAGTCGCGATCGATCTCGGCCGCGGCGACGGCGTCGTGCTGAGCGGCAGCCACATCCACGACAACCCGGGCCCGGCGTTGATCGTGCGCAGCGGCGCCGCCCCTCGCCTGTCTCACAACGCCTTCGCGCGCAACGCGTCGTCCGAGCGCGCGGCGGCGGCCTTCGTGCTGGAACGAGGGGCGCGGGCGACCTGGGCCGGAAACGTCTTCCTCGACATCGGCCCCGAAGCCATCGCCGGCATCGACGAACCGACGCGCGCCGCTCTTCGTCAAGAGAACTGGTTCCTCACGATGACGCCAACGAGCCCGCGAGGGCCGGCCGGTCGCGGCGGACGCCAGTGACGCGATGAGCACGACCTACTTCCGCCAGATCGGGCCGTACGAGATTCACCGGGCCATCGGGCACGGCGGGATGGGCCAGGTCTTCCTCGCCCAGGACACGCGGCCCGGCGGTTTGCTCGTGGCGCTGAAGATCGTCCCGGACGGGCCCGGCGCCGACGACCACGAAACCGCGGTCGCCGAGCAGCGCGGCGCCGAGCTGCAGCGAAGCTTCCTGCCGGCGAGCCCGTTCGTGCCTCGCGTCCACGAGCTCGGGCATGCGGACGGGTACCTCTACATCGCGATGGAGTACGTCGAGGGCGAGGATCTCTCGGCGGCGATCCGCCGCGGACCGATGGATCCCCGCCGCGCCGTCGGCATCGCCATCCAGCTCTGCCAGTTCCTCGAAGAGGTCGATCGGCTCGACAGCGAGACGCAGGGTTCGTCGCCGCTGACGCTGCTGCACAACGATCTCAAGCCGGACAACGTGCGGCTGACGCCCGACGATCGGGTGAAGGTGCTCGACTTCGGCGCCGCGAAGTCGCTGTCGCTGACGCGCCGGGTGACGCGCAACCAGTTCTACAGCACGCCGTACCTGTCGCCCGAGTGCCTGGACAGCGGCGAACGGGATCGGCAAACCGATGCGTGGGCGGTCGGCGCGATCCTCTACGAGATGGTCGCGGGCCGGCCGGCGTTTCGCGCGAGCAATACGCGGCAGCTCGAGCGCCTGATCAGCTCGCGCCGTTCGCCGGAGCCGCCCGACGAAGCGCCGCTGCCGCTACAGGCGATCGTCGCCAAGCTGCTCGCGCCCTATCCGCACGATCGCTACGCCAGCGCGACGGCGATTCGGGAGGATCTCGAGCGCTTTCTTCAGAACGTGCCGACGCTCGCGGAGGCCGAGGCGTGGCCGGCCAGAATCTCCGACGAGCCGCCAACGCGGCGGGTTCGAGAGCCGCGGGCGGACGAGCCGGTGACGAGACCGGTGGCGCGTCCCGGTGCCACGGACGACTCCCGGATCGATTCGAATGCGACGCGCGATCTCGCGCCGGCGCCGGCGCCGGCCTCGCGATGGCAACCGGCGCGCCGGAGGCTGCTGGCCATCGCGGCCGGACTGGTTTTCGTTCTGCTGCTCAACGAGTCGTTCGTGAACCTGCGAGCGCGGCGTCTCGCGGCGGGCGTCCCGACGCAGGAGTTCGCGCAGCTCGCAGAGACGTGGACCCACTACGATGGCCTCGCTCGCTGGAGTCTGCTTTACGGCCTCGGCTTGCGGCCGCTCGAGGAGGCGCTCGCGGCGCAGTCGCTGACGCTCGCGGATCGCGTCGTCGAAAGCTACCGGATGTCGGCGTCAACGGTGTGGTCGGCGCAATGGAGCGCCGCGGCTACGGCGCTCGCCCGCGCCTCGCGCGTCGCGCCTTCGGATTCGCGTCTGCGCGGCACGCTCCGGTACGCGGAAGGGCATCTGCATCGCATCGACGGCGAGGCCCGCCAGAAGGAGCGGCAGACGGCACAGGCCCAGCAGGAGTTCGCCGCGGCCGTCGCGGCCTTTCGCGAAGCCGCGGCGCTGCGGCCGAACTGGCCCGATCCGTTCCTCGGCCTGGCCCGGACGTTCATTTACGGCATCGAGGACATCGATCGCGGCGCCGACGCGATGAATCAGGCCGAGAAGCTCGGCCACACGCTCGGACCGCGCGAAACCGCGCAGCTCGCCTATGGCTACGCCGCGCGCGGCACGACGCTCGAGCGCGGCGCCGGGGCGCTCGACGGTCTGCCGC
>DASTCC010000439.1:0-7955 GCA_035711465.1 Vicinamibacterales bacterium | reverse complement strand
TCGTCGAGGCACACCTCTTGCTTTGTCGGACCTGGTGGCTGAGGTGACGGGCGCAACACCGGTTTTCGAGGCCGAGCAGATCTGCGCATTGTTCGAGGGCGACGTCGAGGCGGTTCGCGAGCTCCTCGCGCTCGTCGTCGGCGACCTGCCGACCTACATGCGCAAGCTGGCTGCGTCGGCGGCAAGCGGGGATCTTGCGAGCGCGGCGCGCGACGCCCATCGCATCAAAGGCACCGTGCTGAACGTCGGGGCGGCGGCCCTCGCCGAGCTCTGCGAAGCCACCGAGCAGGCCGCGCGGCAGGGATCGGCGGACCTCGCCCCGTTGATCGAACGGATGCGCATCGAGACCGACGTGCTCCTCGCCGCCCTCACCGCGTGGGATCGGACGCTCTCTGGCGCAACCGTGCGCGAATCACAGCGCCTCTGACGCGTCCGCCAGCTTCACCAGCAGCAAACGCAGCTCCTCGGCGCGGATCGGCTTGGACAGGTAGTAGTCCATGCCCGCGGCGAGACAGCGCTCTCGATCTTCCTGCCGCGCGTGCGCCGTCATCGCGATGATCGGCGTGCGGCGTCCGGCCACGGCTTCGCGGACGCGTATCGCCGCGGTGGCCTCGAGGCCGTCCATCTCCGGCATCTGCACGTCCATGAGGATCGCGTCGAAGGGCTGTCCGCCGATGGCGTCGAGCGCCTCGACGCCGTTCCTCGTCATCACCACTTCGTGGCCCCACTTCTCGAGCCAGCGCCGGACGACGTGCTGATTGGTCTGCGTGTCTTCGGCGACGAGGATGCGCAGCGGCCGCATCGGCAGCTCGGCCGCTTCGGCGAGGAGCGTCTCGAACCGGGCCGAGTCGGCGTGGACGACGCTCGCCAGCGCCCGCAGGATCTGCTCGCTCGTCACGGGCTTGGCGAGCGCGACGACGCGCAAGGCCCGGCATCGCTCGGCCGCTTCGGCGAGCGGCACCGAGGTCAGGAGGAGGATGGGCAGATCGCGACGATCGGCGCCGTTGCGCACGTGCTCGACCACGGCAAAGCCGTCCATATCGGGCATCTGCACGTCGAGGACCATCGCGCGGAACGGCTGTCCGGCCCACGCGGCGCGGTCGAGCGATTCGAGCGCCCGGATGCCGCTGTCGACGATCGTCGGGCGCAGGCCGGCGTGTGAGAGCTGCACCTGCAGGATGCGGCGATTGGTCGCGTTGTCGTCGACGACCAGGACCGGCAGGCCCGCCAGACTGCGCACGTGCGACGCGGACACGTCGGCCACGGCGTCGTTCAATCCGAGCCGCACGGTGAAATGGAATTCGCTGCCGCTGCCGGGCGTGCTGCGCACCCAGACACGGCCGCCCATCAGATCCACCAGCCGGCGGACGATCGTCAGGCCCAGGCCGGTGCCGCCGTAGCGCCGCGTCAGCGATCCATCGGCCTGCGTGAACGGTTCGAAGATCGAATCGAGCTTGTCGCCCGGGATGCCGATGCCGGTGTCGCGCACGATCGCGTGGAGCACGCACGTCCGCGAGACGCGGTCGATCACCTCGACGTCGATCGCCACGCCCACCTCGCCGCGCGCGGTGAACTTGATTGCGTTGCCAATCAGGTTGCCGAGGATCTGGCGAAGGCGCGAGCCGTCGCCATGGACCCCATCCGGCGCGCGGGGGTCGACGAAACACGTGACCTCGAGGCCTTTCTGCAGCGCCGGACCGGCCGTCGATCGGACGACGGCGCCGACCGTCTCGCGCAGCGCGAAGTCGGTCGGTTCGAGCTCGAGCGCGCCGGACGACACCTTCGAAAAATCGAGAATGCCGCTGACCACGTCGAGCATGGTGTGCGCCGACGATCGCAGCAGGCCGACGTACTCTTCCTGCTCTGGCGAGAGCGGGGTCGTGAGCAGCAGCTCGGTCGTCCCGAGCAGGCCGTGCATCGGCGTGCGCAGCTCGTGGCTCATGTTCGCCAGGAACTCGGCCTTGACGCTTTCAGCGGCGCGGGCGGCCTTGAGCGCGTCTGCGACCTGGCGGTGCGCCCGCTCCAGGTCGGCCGTGCGCGCGTCGAGGCGCCGGGTGAGGTCGTCGCACTCGCGCCGAAGCGTCGAGCACTCGCTGCTCACGGCGGCGAGCTCGCCCTCCAGGTCGCGGCTGGTCCGGGTCGGCCGGCGGGGTGGGCTCATGCCGCCCTGCGCCACTGGCGATCGGGAGGGACGTCAGTGTCCGTTCGTGTCATGACAAGTCAGCGCGCGCCATCGTGCGTGAATTCTCATCTGATCAATCGGCGGCAGCCGCGCCGGACGATACGACGGTATGGTGCACTCGCGGCACCGCGGCGCATTTTTCTGCACGTCAGAAGACCGGAAGCTCCGGAAGCCGCATCGGCGCGGTTGCTGCGGCCAGCGGGTCGGCAGCGCCTGCCGCCCGGAGCGAGAGAAACAATGGCAACCCCGCCCCAGTGACGCACGGCAGCAGCAGCCCCGTCTCGGCCGGCAGCGTCTCGATCACGAGCCGCCCCGCCGAGAGCGCGCGCGGTTCGAAACCGACGGTCGATTCGGTGGCGCCCGACAGCGCCGAATGGAGCCGGCCGCCGATGAGCGCCGCGATCTTGCCAAGGGTCAGCAGGCAATCGGCCTCGTCGACGTCGGCCGGCGCGACCGAGCGGAGGCGGGCGCTGAGCGCCAGCGCCGTCGGGCGCGGACAGTGCAGAGCGACCACCAGCGGACGCTTCGACGGGAGGTCGACCGCTGCGATGAACCCCTCGCCGCCCGACGCCTCGCCGCTCGCCTCGACCTCGTCGCCGGTCATCGTCTCGATCACGTCGGTGACGGCGGTGAAGAGTAGATCGCGGAGCGCCGACACCGGCGCATCGTCGGCCGCGCCGGCACGAGACGACCTGCCGGCCTGGCGGATGCGCGCGACCAGGGCGACCAGCCGGGCCGTTGGTGGTTTCAGGACGTAGGCCGACACGCCCAGTTCGATGAGCTGCGTGATCACCGTCTCGCGCCGCTCCTTGGACAACATCACCACCGGCAGGTGGCGCAGCGCCGGCTGCCGGCGTACGTGTTTCAGGACTTCGTCGCCGGAGACGATCGGCATGTCGAGGTCGAGGACCAGCAGCTCGAACGGCTCGCGGTCGAGCGCCTGCAGCGCCTCGGATCCATCGGTGCACTCGACGATCTCGCACGCGAAGGCGCGGCTGAGCAGCTGGCGGATCACGAATCGCGTGGCGGCGTTGTCGTCACAAACCAGAACGCGCATCGATCGACTTTCCGCGGCCGCGCGCGTCAGGCGCGGCGGCCGGCTGACGGCTACCTGTTCAACACCAGATCGACGTAGGCGCGCTCGCCCTGCATCTCGATCGGCACGCTGGCACGGCTGACGTTGGCGACGAATCTGGTCTCGAGCGCGGATCCGATGATCACCGTCGGCACCGAGATCGCCCAGGGCGGCCCGCTTTGCGCCATCCTGGTGCGGAACGACCCGGCGATCAGATTGGCAATTTCGCCGATGCCGTCGGCGACTTCGCCGTTCACGTCGTGCTTCGGAATGTTCAGCATCGATCCGACGATGCCGCGCGCGGTGTCAGCACTGCTGGTGAACAGGACGACACCCGACCGCGACCCGGCGAACGCCACCGTGGCGACGACGCACGGTCCGTCCGCCGGCGCCGGACGCTCGGCTCGCGCCGGCAGCGTCTGGACGTCCCGAAACACCATCGCCTTGAACACGTCGCGGATGGCGTCGTGCAGATGCTCGAGCATGAGATCCGGCACCGGCACGGGATCACACCCCGGCCGGCTGCCTGCCGGCGACGGCCTGAATCTTTTCCTTGATGACGTCCGGCGTGAACGGCTTGACGACGTAGTTGGTGACGCCGGCCTTGAGGGCCTCGACGATGTCGTCCTGGGCCGCGTTGGTGGTGACCATCAGGACCGGCAGCGTGCGGGTCGCGGCGTTGGCTCGAATGGCACGGACGAAATCCAGGCCGTTCATCTCCGGCATGTTCCAGTCGGTGATGACGACGTCCACGGCGCCGCCGGCGAGTTTCTCCAGGCCCTCGCGGCCGTTGCCGGCCTCGAGACAGTCCGGATAGCCGATCCGGCCGAGCGTGTTGACGATGATTCGGCGCATCGTGCTCGAGTCGTCGACGACGAGAAAACGCATTCGTGCCCTCCGAACCTCTTCGCCGATCAATCGGCTCGGCCGAACGAGAGTTCAGTGAGTCCCAGGCCCGGCGGCAGCGCCGCGCGCCGGCACAGGTCGAGCATCCAGCGCCGCGTCTGCTGGCAGGCCCGATCGAAGCCGCCGCGATAGAGCCCGAGCCGCGTCACCGCCCGTCCGTCGTAGAGCACGTTGTAGGTCTCGACGCTCTCGACCGCGCCGATCACCTTGGCGACCAGGTTGGCGGTCATCACCGCGTCGATGAGCGGCGCGGCGACCGAGGTGGTGCGGCGGTGATGCTGCGCGATGGCGTCGACGATCTCCGTCGGGAACTGCCACTTGCGCGCCAGCGCGGCGCCGACGTCGGCGTGATCGGTGCCGTAGAGCTCACGCTCGGCCTCGACGCGGGTGACGCCGATCCTGGTCGCGTTGGCGACGGCGTCGACGTAGTCGGACGCCAGGAAGCGGCGCATGATCAGCTTGCCGATGTCGTGCAGGAGCGCGGCGGTCGAGGCCATCGGCGGCAGACGCAGGCTCGGCTGCTCCTGCGCGATCGCGCCGATCGCCAGCTCGGCGGCGGCGCTGTGGAGCCAGAGCCGATCTTCGGCGACCTCGCCCTTGGCGTTGCCGTCACGCAGACTCTTGAGGTACTGGCCGAGCACGATGTTGAGCAGGCGCTCGGTGCCGATCCGCAGCACCGCCTCGCGAACGGTGAGCGGCGCCACCCGGCTCGCGAACTCGACGGTGCTGCCGAGGCGCAACACCGCGGCCGCGACCGCTTCGTCGTATTCGATGATCCCCGCTACTTCCGCCATCGACACCTCGGTCTGGCGGAGCACTTTCATCAGCCGCGTCGCCGTGATCGGCAGTGGCTCGAGGTCCTGGATGCCCTGGACGATCGCCCGCGGCAGCGGCGGCTTGACCTCGTGGATCATGACGGCGCCTGTCCGTTACCGCCTTTCGCGGGCGGCGGCGCGGCCGGCTCCGGTGCGGGCGCGTCCCCGGCCGGCGGCGGCGTGCCGGTGTTCGTCGCGCCCGAACGAACGGCCATGTCCAGGTTGGCCGCGTCCTGCGTGCGCACGACGATCGACACACGGCGGTTGCGCGGATCGAGCGCGTCGGCGGGATTGCGCAGCTCGGTGTCGGCGAACCCGCGGACGGCGCGTACCTGTCCCGCGCGCAACCCCTGATCGAGCATCACCCGGCGCGCGGCGTTGGCACGATCCGACGACAGCTCCCAGTTGCCATAGCGATCGGCGCGCGCGTACTGCCGGCTGTCGGTGTGGCCCTCGACGACGACGGTGTTTTCGAGCTTGCCGATTTCCTGGGCGATGACCCTGAGGATGTTGACGGTCTCGGTGCGCAGCGTGCTGCTGCCGCTGTCGAAGAAGCTCGCGTTGGACTGATCGATCAGCTCGATCCGCAGCCCTTCGGACGTCACGATGAACTCGACCTGATCGCGCAGCGCGTCGTAGCCGGGCATCTGCATCATGTGCTGCTTGATGTGCTCGGCTGCAGTGATCAGCGCCTTCTGCTCGGCCTCGAGCAGGCCGTTCGGCTTGCGCTGGATCAGCGTCGGCATCCCGGCGTTGTCGATGCCGCCCTGCCCGGCCGCGACGATCGCGTTCGACTGCTGATGCGGCAGCAGGCCGGGCTCCTGAAAGTACCCGGCGACGGCGGTGCGGATGCGGCTGTCCTGCGCCGCCAGCCACATCACCAGGAAGAACGCCATCATCGCGGTGACGAAGTCCGCGTACGCCACTTTCCACGCGCCGCCATGGTGCGCGTGGCCGTGCACCTTCCGGCGGACGACGATGACGGGATGATCGCCGTGGCCCTTCATGATCAGGCCGCCACCTGGACTTCCGAGCGCGCGCCGCGGCAGAGCGCCTCGGTCTCCTCGAACGAGGGCCGCAGATCGTCAGGCACCACGCGGCGCGCGAACTCGACGGCGATCGCCGGGGGGAAGCCCTTGTACATCGCCAGCAATCCGGCCTTGATGCACTGCTCGATGTTCAGCTCTTCGTTGACCCGATGCTCCATGCTCGCCGCCAGCGGCTGCACGAAGCCGTAGGAAAGCAGGATGCCGAGGAAGGTCCCGACCAGCGCCGCGCCGACCTTGTGCCCGATCTCCGTGACCGGGCCGTCGATCGCCTGCATCGTGATGACGACGCCGAGCACCGCGGCGACGATGCCGAGGCCCGGCAGCGCGTCGCCGACCTTGGTCAGCGTGTTCGCCGGCAGCAGGCTGTTCTTGTGCCGCACTTCGAGGTCCTCGTACATCAGATGATCGAAGTCGTGCGGCGAGATGCCGCCGACGATGATCACGCGCGCCGAGTCGGCGAGAAACGACACCGACGACTTGCGCGCCAGGAAGCGCGGGTACTTCGAGAGAATCGGGCTCTGCTGCGGGTTGTCGAAGTGCGACTCGAGCGCCATCACGCCGGTGGCCTGCACGACGCGGAAGAGCTGATAGAGCATCACCACCAGATCGGTGAAGTCCTGCCGGGTCGGTCCGCCGCCCATCATGTGCTTGAGCTGCGTGACCATCTCCTTCAACACCGCCATCGGCGTGCCGACGATCAGCGTGCCCGCGGCCGCGCCGCCGATGATCACGAACTCGGCGGGCTGGTTGAGCAGCATCAGGTGGCCGCCCTCCCAGAGATAGCCGCCGGCCACCGACAGCACGACGACGAGCATTCCGACGATCACCAGCATGGGCACTCCCGAGCAAGGACCGCCGCGATGACGGCCCGGGCCGATGCCGACCCGCGCACACGCGGATCGGCCCCGACCTTCCAGAAATCGGCCGTCCGGGTCCGGGCTTGAAAGGGCGACCGGAGTGCACCCAGCACCCAGCACCCAGCACTCAGCACCCAGCACCCAGCACCCAGCACGGGAATAGCTCTTGCTCAATTCGCCGGCGGCATGCCGCAGCCGCCTGGACTATCCGGGTTTTCCAACCTTTTCTGCACGGCCCCGGTCGGCAGACCGGCCGGTGTCGGCGGAGCGTCCGGCCGCTGGCGGCCGCAGGCGCCCGACGAAGCGACCCTCGCCCGCAACGTGGACGCGTGGACGCGGACGCATGGCAGCGCGCCGCCGTGGGCCACGTTCGTGGACGCCCGCTGGTCCGAGGCGAACGAGACGCTCGACGAAGCGAACGTGCTGCTCGCCGCCGGCGCGCATCCCGATGCCGAAGTTGTAATCGTGATCGGCGCGGGCAACGGCGCCATCCTCGAAGCGATCGAGATGCAGTCGCCGTCGGCGTGCGCCGTGGTCCTGGAGCCTGATGCGGCGGCCGCGGTTGCCTGGCTGTCGCGGCGCGACTGGTCCGATCGCATCGCCGCGTCGCGGCTCCTGGCGCTCACCGGGCCGGCGTACGCCGGTGCGGCCCTGCTCGGCAAGCGCTACGGCAGCCTGGCGCAGGCGCCGGTAATCGTCCATCCCTGGCTGCTGCAGCATCGCCCCGACGACGTGGCGCGGGCACGGCAGGCGCTGCGGCAGGTCACCTTCGAGTCCGACGCGAACGCGCAGGCGCGCCGGGCCTTGGCGGCCCGCTACCTGCTCCAGACGCTGGGCAACGCTCCGCGCATCGCCCGCGAGGGCAACGCCGCGGCCCTGGCTGGACTCTTTCCGGGCATGCCGGCCGTCGTCGTCGCCGCGGGCCCGTCGCTCGATCGCAACATCCACGACCTCGCGGTCGTGAAAGACCGTGCAATCGTGATCGCCTGCGACACGGCGGCGCGCCCGTTGACCAGCGTCGGCGTCGAACCGGATCTGATCGTCGCAAGCGATCCGAGCCGCGCCAACGCC